>JAILKL010000075.1 GCA_024693775.1 Pseudobutyrivibrio sp. | reverse complement strand
TTGCTCATTTTCCAGTTTGCTCTTCTTTTATCTCTTCTTCCCTTAGAAGATTTGTTCTTTGGACAAATAGACATGCTATTTCACCTCCTTAAAGCTATTAAAGACATCTAAAAATTGTGCCATTCTAGGATCTAAGACTGTATCGTCGCAACCGCAATCCTCGATATTACGATTCTTGCCGCAAACAGGACAAATTCCTTTGCAGTCATCCTGGCACAATATCTTTGCCGGGAAATTCACTAAGATCTCGTTTAAAATGAGCTCATCTATAACTATATTCTCACCATCAATGAAAGAATATGGGCCGATGTCATCATCCATAACAACCTGTCCTTCTGAAACCTCAACAGTCTCATCAACAGAAACAGGCACGGAAAAGCTAACATCTGTAAGACATCTATCACACTGGCCTCCGATAGTCACCGAAGTGTCGAAAGTAATATGAATCTTACCTGTGCCAATCATAGATAAAACTACATCAAATGGCTCTATGTGACTGATAGAAAAATCTCCACCCAGATAAGAAAAATTGGCTAGTTCAATTGAACCTGTAAACTTCTTACTCTGATCTGGTAATGAAGTAATATCTTTAATAGAAATCTTCATAAATATCTCCTATCCACACTTTGTCAATTATACATAGCAGAAATAGGGTTGTCAAACACTTTCTCAAAAAAATCTATGTATATTCTTACTTTTTTAATAATTACATATTTGAAACGATTGAAGCTGTATCTCTAGCAATCATAACTTCTTCATTTGTAGGTACAACATATACCTTTACCTTTGAAGCGTCAGAAGAAACAAGTCTCTCCTCACCTGCTACATCGTTTCTTGTAGCATCAAGCTCAACGCCCATAAATCCAAGGTGATCACATACAGCCTGTCTAAGTGCTGCATTGTTCTCGCCAAGACCAGCTGTGAAGCAGATGATATCTGCACCGTTCATAGCTGCTGCGTATGCACCAACGTATTTTGCAATACGGTATGCAATCATATCCATTGCAAGCTTTGCTCTCTTGTCACCCTTTGCAGAAGCAGCGATAAGATCTCTAAAGTCAGAAGAAATACCAGAAACACCAAGTGCACCAGATTCCTTATTAAGTACGTTCATAACGCCAGCGAAATCAAGACCCTCTTTCTTTGCCATGAATTCTACAGCAGAAGGATCGATATCACCAGAACGTGTACCCATTACAAGACCCTCAAGTGGAGAAAGACCCATTGATGTATCAACAGACTCACCATTTAAAACTGCACAGCAAGATGCACCGTTTCCGATGTGGCAAACGATAATCTTTGAGTTCTTAAGGTCACATCCGTCCATCTCACATACTCTCTTTGAAACGTAGCTGTGTGATGTACCGTGGAAACCATAACGACGAACGCCGTACTGCTCGTAGTACTTGTATGGTACTGCATACATATATGCCTGCTGTGGCATTGTCTGATGGAAAGCTGTATCAAATACACCTACCATTGGCTTGCCTGGCATAAGCTCACGGCATGCGTTGATTCCAATAATATTTGCAGGGTTGTGAAGTGGTGCTAAATCGTTGCACTCCTCAACTACCTTGATCATTTCATCTGTAATAAGAGCTGACTCAGCGAACTTCTCTCCACCGTGTACTACTCTGTGGCCAACTGCATCAATCTCATCAAGTGATGCAATAGCGCCTGTCTTATCATTAGTGATAGCTTCGATAACTGAAGCAACTGCCTCCTTATGTGTTGGCATAGCAATCTCAGTAACTTCCTTATCAAGGCCAGCCTTCTGGTAAACAAGACGTCCGTCAATACCGATACGCTCGCAAAGACCCTTGCAAAGTACTTCTTCGCTCTCAGAGTCAATAACCTGATACTTAAGTGATGAGCTACCACAATTGATAACTAAAATTTTCATAATTATTTATTTCCTTTCTTTAATATAAAATTCAAATAAATCAATCTCTTTAATTATAGCACTAAAAATAATGTTAACAAGACAAATCTATTGTATAATATGCTAAGAAAAAGTATTTTCGGAGGAACAAATATGGTTGTGGGTATTGTGGCTGAATACAACCCTTTTCATAATGGACATAAATTACAAATCGAATATGCAAAGAAGGTGTTGCACGCTTCCCACGTGGTTGTTGCCATGTCTGGACCTTTTACTCAGCGAGGCGAAATTGCATGTTTTGATAAATATGTACGTGCTCATGCTGCCCTTCTTTCGGGGGCTGATATTGTACTTGAAATTCCTACAATTTTTGCCACCGCCTCTGCAAAGGAATATGCCTCGGCAGCTGTTCAGCTTTTAGCCTCTACTGGTATCGTAGATACTTTATTATTCTCCGCTGAATATGATGATGCGGATTTATTCAAATCCTCTGCAAAGCTATTAGTTACTCTTGAAAATAATGGACAATTAGATAAAGAAATTAATACGTATATGCAAAGTGGCTGTACCTTTGCTGCTGCTAGATCCAAGGCGTTGGAGAAGCATCTTCCTACTGCCCTTATTTCTAATCCAAACAGCATTTTAGGCATTGAATATTGTAGATACATAGAAAAAAATAATATAAATATGGATGTGGCCGTTTTAAAAAGACAAAATAACGACTACAGGGATGATAATTTGACTGGGGAAATCAGTTCTGCTACGTCTATACGTAATAATATGTCTTCTACAGGTGAAATTAAGGCTGTCCCTGAAAATTGCCTGGATATATATAAAGAAGCAACATATATGGATGCAGATGATGTTTCGCAGCTTTTACATTTTAAACTAATCACAGAGCAAGATTTTGAAAGGTATTTAGATTGCACCGGTGATTTGGCTGATAGAATTCGTAATAACGTTAATAATTTTGTTTCCTTTACTCAGTTTTGTCAGCTTCTAAAGACAAAAAATATAACGTATACACGTATCAGCCGTGTTTTATGCCATATTTTATTAAATATTACATCCGCAGACTTTGAGGAAGCTAAAGCCAATGGTTATATTTCGTATTTACGTATGTTAGGCTTTTCAAAATATGGGGTTACATTGCTTGGAGATATAAAAAAGAAAGCTTCTCTTCAACTGATCACCAGTCCAACGGAGGATATTCATCCATGCGACATTTTTGCCTCTGATATTTATAGAATCATTTGCACAAATAAGAAAAAAGAAGTTATACCAAATGAATACACTAGAAAATTTAATTTAACCAATATTTAGAATATAGTATTCATGTTTATATAAAAAATAAGGCCTTGCATATTTAATGCAAGGCCATTTTTTAAAAGAATTAGTGATGGAAAAGTCTGAGTCCTGTAAAGCTCATTACCATTCCATATTTATTGCAAGTTTCAATAACGTTGTCATCACGAACTGATCCACCTGGCTGAGCTACATATTTTACACCTGACTTATGAGCTCTTTCGATATTGTCGCCGAATGGGAAGAATGCATCTGAACCAACACAAACATCAGTAAGCTTGTTTAACCAAGCGCGCTTCTCTGCCTTTGTGAACTCAGAAGGTCTAGTCTTAAATGTCTTTGCCCAAACATCATCACCGATAACATCCTCGTATTCGTCGCCAATGTATAAATCAATAGCATTATCTCTGTCTGCTCTCTTGATTCCATCTACAAAATCAAGATTTAAAACCTTTGGAGACTGGCGAAGCCACCAATTATCAGCCTTCTGACCAGCAAGTCGTGTACAGTGAATTCTAGACTGCTGACCAGCACCAATACCGATAGCCTGACCATTTTTTACATAACAAACCGAATTTGACTGAGTATATTTAAGTGTAATCATTGAGATTGCTAAATCAATCTTTGCCTGCTCGGTGAGTTCTTTATTCTCAGTAACAATGTTTGAGAAGAAATCATCATCGATAACAAGCTCATTTCTGCCCTGTTCAAATGTAACTCCAAACACCTCTTTGCGTTCAAGCTTCTTTGGCTCGTAGTTTGGATCAATTTTGATTACGGCATAGTTTCCGTTTTTCTTTGATTTTAAAATCTCAAGTGCCTCTGGCTCGTATCCTGGAGCAATAACACCATCAGAAACCTCTCTTTTGATGAGCTTTGCTGTAGCCACATCGCAAACATCTGACAATGAAATGAAATCACCAAAAGATGACATTCTGTCGGCACCACGAGCTCTTGCGTAAGCATTTGCAAGTGGAGTAAATTCCATGTCAAGATCATCACACCAATAAATTTTACGTTCTACATCAGATAAAGGAAGACCTACTGCCGCACCGGCTGGTGAAACATGTTTGAAGGATGTAGCGGCTGCAAGACCTGTGGCCTTTTTAAGCTCAGAAACAAGCTGCCAACCATTAAATGCATCTAGAAAATTGATGTAACCAGGCTTTCCTGATAATACCTCAATTGGAAGTTCTCCCTCTTCCATATAGATGCGTGAAGGCTTCTGATTTGGATTACAACCATACTTTAACTCTAATTCTTTCATGACAATACACTCCTAAATAATTTTTACTATTAGTGATTCTTATTAATGATTCTTGTTTCTACTGCCTTTGTTGCAATATCAATATAACGAACAAATAATGAAACCTTGTTGTCTTCATTTAAATTTGTCCAAATCATATTTGTAAATTCATCAATATCCCCTGAAATCTCTACAGGTGTTGGCTCGCCCTCATATGAAGGAAGCGGATTTCCATCGTTCATATATGTGTGAATAAAGCGGCCAGAACCAGCCTTTGGATTTGCGTAATCAAATGTATAACGGTTGCAAGAATCTCCGTCACCCATGTTTGATTTAAGAATTGACATTAAATAACTAAATTCTCCATTTTCGAAATGAAGTAAACCAGAAATACGAGGAGTGTAATTAGGGCCATCTGGCTCGAACTCTCTATGGCGAAGCGCCTGCTCAAAAGTCTCTCCCGACTTCATATAATCGTAAATTGTGTCTGTTTGATCTCCGTTTGTAACGATTGTGTCCCCTTCCAATACGCGAACCGGAGCGTAAATAATAAGACTTGGGTCTGTAAGCTTAGATGGGTCAAAGGCCTGAGTGCGAATGCCCTCACCATCCTCTACAAATACTCTGTTTCTAGAATTTTCAGATCTGCCCATAATAAAATAGGCAGTGACAGCCTTGGTTCCATCTAATGATCTACCAATGACAATGCCTCTGCCTGGATAAGTGGTTTCTGATAATTCTTTTGCTAAAGATTTTACTACCATGGGGTCCTCCTTTAATTTAATTTCCGCCAAAATTATACATGAACCCATGGTGTATTGTCTACAAAAAAATCATTAAGTTGTTGTATTAAATGCTGAAAGCATATCTGCAGTTGATAAAGAATAGGATCCGCCACTGTTATATGACTTTAATCCTGTAATATCTGAAAGCTGGCTGTTTGCATAGCTATTTATCATAGACGCTTTTGTGGCAATCTGATAGGCATAGCTTCCTGTACCATTAAATAAATCCTTTACAGTGGTCATATCAGCATCATTTTTAAGAAAATCCTCATCAATTTCCAAATGATTATTCTTTGTAAGGTAAATTCCTGCTTTTCCCAGTGTTGATAGGGTTGAGCTTGTTCCTGTAACCATTCCAGCCACTTGGGTTAAAACATTAGTGCTATCAGCTTCCTGCCCGCTATCAACCAAGTCGTTATAGGCATCAACAAAACTAGATAAGGCTTTATAAATTTTATCCTTGTCGTAATCAGTTGTGGTATTGCCGTTCTCATCTGTTGTTTCAACCTTGTTCCAAATAGAATTTTTATCCTTTGCCAAAAGCTCATCTGTGGCTTTAGATAAGGCTGCAGAATCATTTTTAATTTCACTTAAGGCTGAGGTGGCAGCTGTGTTTGCCTTTGAGCTTTTATCCGTGCTTGAAGTAGAATCCCCTGAATCAATCTTGTCATAATAAGCCCTAGTGAGCTTTCCGTAAGCACCGCTTTTAATTAAAGATAAATCAGTGAGGGAACCAGCAAGACCAAGGCTATTTGAAGAACTAGAGGTTCCTCCAAATAACGATGAAATAGAATTATACCCAAATGAATTGATTGTTAAAGACATATTAATCACTCCTTTGATACACTAACCATCCATGGCATTATGTCTCCACATAGTTATACCTGTTAGTATAATACTCTTTATATGTGTTTAAATTGTTAAAGGTTCCAGTTAGAGTCTAACTGGAACCTTTGCATCTCGAAGATATTTTTTTAAATCATTAATTTCAAGCTCTTTGTAGTGGAACAACGAAGCTGCAAGAGCTGCATCTGCTCCGCCCACTGTGAGTGCGTCTAAGAAATGCTTTTTTTCTCCTGCTCCACCGGATGCTATGACAGGAATATTTACAGCATCTGAAATTGCTCTAGTAAGCTCCAAGTCAAAGCCTGCCTTTGTACCATCCTGATCCATAGAGGTTAGAAGTATTTCGCCTGCACCTAATTTTTCAGCTTTAAGGGCCCACTCAACGGCATCAATACCACAATCTAGTCTTCCGCCATGCTTATAGATATTAAATCCAGAGCCATCAGCTCTTTTTTTTGCATCAATAGCAACTACAACACATTGGCTACCAAATTTATCAGCAGCTTCACTGATTAATGTAGGATTGTCTATTGCTGCAGAGTTTACAGAGATTTTATCAGCGCCCTCTCGAAGCAGAGCTTTAAAATCCTCTACCGTTCTGATACCGCCTCCAACAGTAAATGGAATAAAAACCTGCTCAGCCACGCGTCTAACCATATCTACAACGGTATTTCTATGGTCTGAGGATGCAGTGATATCTAAGAAAACCACCTCATCAGCTCCAGCCTTATCATAGGCTGCTGCTATTTCAACAGGATCTCCTGCATCACGCAAATCAACAAAATTTACTCCCTTAACAACACGTCCATCCTTTACATCTAGACATGGAATAATTCTTTTAGTAAACATATTCTCTCCTAATACATATTAGATCTTTGCGAAGTTTTCAAGTATCTTTAGTCCCACTGATGAAGATTTTTCTGGATGGAACTGGCAGGCAAAAACATTATCCTTTTCTACTGATGCATGGATGTTTACTCCATATTCCGTGGTGGCTGTGACAATGGATGGGTCCTTAGCCTGCAAATAATAGGAATGGACGAAATATACAAAGGCCCCTTCATCAATTCCGGAGAATAGACGTCCCTTGTTAGGAAAATCTAATGAATTCCATCCGATATGTGGTACCTTTAAGCCAGCATTATCGGGAATACGTATTACCTTTCCAGGAAGAATATTAAGGCCTTCTACCCCCTCGGATTCTTCACTGCTTTCAAATAAAAGCTGCAATCCTAGGCAAATGCCAAGAAATGGCTTTCCAGTTGCCACAAATTCTTTGATTGCCTTGTCTAGCTCATATTTTTTTAGGTGATTCATGGCATCGGCAAAGGAACCAACCCCAGGCAAAACCACCCTGTCCGCCTTTTTAATTACAGCAAAATCCCTGGTGAGGACAGTATCCTCACCAAGGATTTTAAAAGCTTTTTCTACACTCTTAATGTTTCCTGCATCATAATCAAGTATCGCTATCATTTTTCCTCTAGTCCTAACTTTATAAGCACTTTTCTTAGTTCCACAGTGTAGTAGTGTCTATTTGATTGATTGTAAATTGCTAAAGCTTCCTCCTTTGATAAACCAAATTGTTCGTTTAGCTCAGAAACAAAAGCATCTCCATATGCGTCATACTCCTCCTGAATACCGTATTCAATAGCTGCTTCTTTGTATTCTTCGTAACGGCCAATACCGATAATTAATGAGTCTAACGCTACATCATATAATTCATACTGAATAAAGGCATCATATTTATTTTGACATTGTTGCACGTCGGCAAGAGTACGAGCCTGATTACGCATTAAAACATCTTCTTCGCTTGTAAGATTTAAGCCATTTAGCTTTTCATAAGCTAAGATGTAATCGTGATTCTCAAATAGCTCTCTGGCCTGTGCCGTATGTCGCTGAATGCCCATGTAATTCATTCCCACAACAACTACACCAATTATTGATATAGATAATACCAAAAAAGTAGCAATAATGGAAATAGGAATTTTTGGAGAATTATCTGGTTCCTTTGGTTTTTTCTCTTTTTTAGGCTTAGGAGGCTTTGGTGGTTTCTCCTTTTTCTCCTTCTTTTCCTTAGGTGGCTTTTCTTTCTTTTCTTTTTTCTTTTTCTTTTTACCGCCTTCTTCGGCTCCCTCTGGGACAATAGGATTGCCATCCTCGTCATAGGTAATCTCAGCAGGTGGAGCATTTTTAGCTGCTTCTGCCGCAGCCATTTCAGCTAGCTCATCCTCATCAGGTGGACCAAATAGAATTAATAGAAGCTTACTGATAATAGGATTTGGTTTTTTCTCACCCTTTTCCTTTTTATCTTTTTTCTTCTTTTTCTTTTTATCTTTGCCGTCTTCTTCCTCGGCCTCGTCTCCACCTTCAGCTGATTCATCTATATCGCCAGCTTCGGCTCCCTCTTCATCTCCATTTAATAGAGACTGTATATCTAATAAATCTTCGTCATCACCTAACAGATTTTCTAAATCTAAATCTCCGTCACCAGATAAATCTGGCTCTTCACCTTCGCCGTATTCGGCAGCATCAAGTGCATCCATTTCATCTGGTAAGAATTCCTTTAGAGAATCATCTAAAGGCTCTTCCTCCCCTGATTCATCTATTGCATCATCTAAAGAAAATCCAAAGTCATCCTCCTCGGCTTCTTCAGCTTCAGCACCAGTATCTTCAGAATCCTCATCTATTGGAGTAACCTCAGGCTCATCCATATTTTCAAATAATGCAGATAAATCTTCGTCTAATAGAGTATTAACCTCTCCGTCCTCAGAAACCTTTGCATCAATGTTGTCTGAGTTATCTATGTCATCCTCCTGTAAAGAAGCTTCAGAATCATTTTCTTCTATAGGATCCTCAACAGATAAATCCACATCATTTGATTCAGGCTCTTCTTCAGGAGTATCATCCTCTTCAAGGGCATTTGTGGCAGTATCTACGACCGCATTTATATTATCTAAAAGAGCATCAACAGTGCTGTCTGTTGTTTGTAATTCGCCAGTTTCCTGGAAAATACGTTCTTCCTCATCAATTTCCTGTTCAAAGGATTCTATGAAAGCATCTGTATCTTCGGCAGATATTTCTTCCTCAAATTCCCGCAAAAAGTCATCCTCAGAAAGAACCTTTCTGAGATATGGATGAGAGCTTTTACGACGCTTTGGCGTGCTAGTAATACCAGTTGCAGTAAAGAAATCTTCTTCTGGAGCAATATTTTTTCTGCTCTCCACAATTTCCTGCTGGACCTTTTGGGCATTTTCCTGTCCCTGCACTGCATCAGTCTTAGCTTTATTTATTGAATTTAGTAGTCCATCTAAGTAGTCTTCTGACTGAGACATATGGCATCCTCCCCTTTGGATGTGATAAAAACCCGCTATAACCTAATAAAGGGATGTGAAAATTTCACACCCCTTTTAAAGTTTTAATTATTGACCTTTTCTTGAGCTTTCATATTTAGCAACTAACTCATCAACTACAGTGATTAGCTTACCAATTTCAGGCTTTGTAAGCTGGGCATCTGCGCCTAAGCTTTCGCCCTTTCTACGAATCTCGTCATTAATAAGAGATGAGAAAATAATTACTGGTATATTCTTTAATGTATCATTTTCTTTAACTAGCTTTGTGAGGCGATGACCATCCATCAATGGCATCTCAATATCTGTAATAATCAAATGAACATCATTTAAAACTGTACCATTCTTATGGAACTGAACTAGCTTATCCCAAGCTTCCTGTCCATTCATATTTACAATAAGATTTGTATAGCCAGCCTTCTTTAAGCACTCAACAATAAGCTTTGAAAGAAGTGGCGAATCCTCAGCAAGCATAATAGGTGATTTGCTTCGATCCTTTGTCTCGTAATCATCCATCTCAGATACTTTAAGACCAGTTTCTGGATTGATATCTGTAACGATTTTCTCAAAATCAAGAATAACAACCAATCTATCCTCTAGTTTGATAACACCAGTTGAAACACCAGATTCATCAGAAGAAATTGTTGCGTCTGGCTTTATAATATCTTCCCAAGATACACGATGAATACCAAGAACCTCATCTACATGGAAAGCTGTATTTAGGCTATTGAAATTTGTGATAATGAATAATCCGTCAGTATCAGAATTATCTTCGATACCCAAGCATTTATGCAACGAAATAACAGAAATCATAATATCACGTGGCATGAAAATTCCTTCGATACAAGGATGTGCGTTTGGCAATGGAGTAACCTGCTGATATAACAAAATTTCCCTTATCTTGGCAACGTTAATTCCATAAAAATTATTGCCAACCTTGAACTCGAGAACCTCCAGCTCATTAGTACCTGATTCCAATAAAATATTAGTATCCATGCAAATCTCCTCTCATTTAAATCAATATTGATTTATATGGTAGTCCCTCGTGTTTGATCCCCATCAGAAACATTTAACTGAATTGAGGATATATCTTCAACAGTAGAGTTACTAAACAAAAATACTAGTACAAATGATTTTGAATCACCTGCTTTTATTGTCCCGTCAAATGTAGATAAGTCGTTTGATAATGGAGTATATTGCGTTTGCTCAGCGGAGCCTCCATTAATAGATAGTGAAAATTTTCTAGAACCTAAATCCTTGAAATTTATGCTGCTATCACTTGTGTTAGTGCCCTTAATATTAAGAACAACATATTTTTTACCGCTAACCTGCGTTAATACGAAGGCCGAAGATGGTTTAAATTCATCTGAAACGTTAAAATCTGAGCATGTAAATTCCATTCCTTCGATGCCGATAGCGTCTGTGAAGGAATAACCTGCATCTGCAGACTCAGTTTCCTCTGCTGTTTCTTCACCAGTCTCGTCTTCAACTGCAATTGTTTCTCCAGTTTCAGGATCAATCTGAGGTTCTTCGGAGATATTTTCATCATCCGTTACTTCAGGTTCCGTTGATTCTTCTTCTGAATCAGGTGCGAGTCCATAAGCCTCGTCAAGTTCGCCTTCTCGAATACGTGCATTGGCGACTCCTATGGTCTGATTTTTGTTGAATTTACTGACCATACTAGCAGCGTACATAGTAATGACCGCCTCTTCATCTTCTGTCATAACAAAAAGAGGTGTGCCGCAACCGGTTGAAAGTAGAGAAAAACTAACTATTGAAATTAAAAGCATCGTTCTTTTAATTTTCATGTAGACTCCTCATAAATAAACCAATCATTGATAGTATGTTAGCATTAATATGGGCAATCTTCAATAAATAAATTCAGAAAATTCTATGAATTTTGTTTGTTTTTTGTGTCTTTTGCCAAAGTTAACTCAAACCAAAACTCAACTCCGTTTGACAAATTCTCCACACCGAATTTTTCGTGTAATAAATCCATAGTTGCTTTAACAACTGAAAGACCGATACCACTTCCGCCATATTCTCGACTTCTAGCCTTATCAGCTTTGTAGAATTTTTCCCAAATATGTTTAATATCCTTTTTAGCGATGTTATTTCCGGAATTGAATACAATTATTCGAACTTTTCCCTTTTTCGCGAATTCATATCTAACTGTGATTACGTTCTCATTCATTACATAATGAATAGCGTTACTGATAAAGTTTGTAACAACCTGTTCAACCAAGAATTCATCCGCTTTTACAATACAATCTTCTTTGTTAATGAATTGATAGCTGATATTTTGCGCTGTAAAATAAAGTTTGTTGTTTTCTACAACACTATCAATCATTTCTGTCACATTAAAATCAGCTAGATCCATGTTCATCTGTCCAGCCTCAAGCTGATTTAAGATAAGCATTTCACGAACCAAACGATTCATCTTGTTTGCCTCATCTAATATTACATCAAGATAAATCTGTCTGCTGTTTTCGTCGTCCATTATGCCTTCTTGTAAGCCTTCGGCATATCCTTGAATCAAGGCGATTGGAGTTTTTAATTCGTGGGAAACATTTGAGACAAATTCCTTACGCATATTTTCTGTCTCTTCTCTGATTTCCAAATCCTTTTGAAGACGATCATTTGCAGATCGTAGCTGATTAATAGCGCGCTTTAAGGTGGTGGACATTTCTGTTATATGCTCACCCAAATCATCTAGCTCATTATATATAGGCTGTGGCTTGTATTTAGCATCAAAATCAAAATTAGAAATACGCTTCGTAATTTCGATAATGTCAAACAGCGGTCTAGTAAATCGAGCAACTAATATTTGGCTAATTAACACAGCTAATACAATTGCAAATATATAGCTTAAAAAGCAAAATAGCTTACTACTGCTGGCAGTATTTTCAATTAAATCTACAGAGCTTCTTAAATAGACCACATTTCCATCAGAAAGAAAGCCGATTAAAATCAAATAATCAGCATCAAGCTCAGGATATTTCTGTGTAAAAATCTTATAGTTTTTGTTTGGCTTTAAAGAGAATTCAGATTCATTCTGAGTAAACATGGTGTAATCCAATTGATCAACCAAGGATTCGGGATCTGAATCTGTCGAGAAAACAGGTGAGCCATCTGATTTTGCAATCAAGCAAGCAACGCCCTTTGTTTCAAAATTTTTATATAGTTCTAGATTATACTCATCGCCATACAGAGCATCTTCTTCACATCTTGTCTGGAGCTCCGCAAAAAGCTTCTTCATATCAGATTTTTTATTAGACAAATAAAAATCGCCTAAAAAGTAGGCGTTTAGTAGAAAGCAGATGAATAATGCAATAAATACTGCTACTGCTACTAAGCCTACTATTTGGCGATTAATCTTATTAGACTTGCGCATCAACTTCAAATTTATACCCCATGCCCCAAATAGTCTTAATATAATTGCCCTTATCATCTAGTTTACTACGAAGCTTTTTAACGTGAGTATCGATGGTTCTTGCATCACCGAAGTAATCATAATCCCAGACATGATTAAGAATCTTCTCTCTAGATAATGCAATTCCCTCGTTGTTGATAAAATAATATAGAAGTTCGAATTCTTTAACTGAAAGTTCAACCGGTGTGCCGTCGTTTGTAGCAACGTGAGCATCCACATCAAGCTGGATACCACCGGCCTCGACAACCTTCTTGCCTATTGCTTCATCTACGCTTCTGCGTAGTACGGCATTAACTCGAGCCATAAGAATCTTTGGTGAGAAAGGTTTGTTGATGTACTCATCAGCACCTAATTCAAATCCATTAAGGACATCATTTTCTTCGCCCTTTGCTGTGAGCATTAAAATTGGAATAGATGAAGTCTCTCTGATTTCCTTTAATACAGCGAATCCATCTACCTTTGGCATCATAACGTCTAGAATGATTAGTGAAATATCACTATCCATATAGAACATATCAAGCGCTTGTTCGCCGTTTTCTGCCTCAACTACCTCGTAATCTTCTCTAACTAAGTAATCCTTAATTAACTTTCTCATTCTGCTCTCATCGTCAGCCACAAGAATTTTGTTTTTAGCCATAACATCTACCCCATCCTTGAAATAATATTGTTATTGTTCCAATTGCTTTTCTCTTTCGGAAACAGCCTTTTCACGTTCAGTTAACTGCTGCTCCCAGGAAGAATATTTGTCCACTATTTTCTCCTCATAGTTTAAGATAGTTGGACTGTTAATTGTTGTGCTCACATAAAACATCCCCAATACACACAATAACAATGCAATGCAAGCCACAATTAAAAAACGATTGGCAATTCTAAGTCTTTTGACCTGGGAATCAACGGGCTCTTTTTTGGAAGACTTAGTTTTTTTACCAATTTTTTTATCGGCTATTTTTTTCTCTTCTTTAATATCGGATATATCTTCTTTGAAAATTTCTTTAGGTTCGTTTGAAATGGTTTCTTCGGTAGATTTTTGTACGTCACGTATTTGATCTGCAGAAAATTTACCTGAACTTAAAAGATTTGTACGAAGCTGTTCTAAAAAGCTGATACCGACTTCAGTTGTAAAAAGATTTTGATCCAATAATTTGTTATAGACCTTGAGGACATCATCCTCATCTGCAGTCTTTAATTGACCCAAAATATACTCCACAACTTTAAGCTCTTTTGCGGCTTTTTTAGCACTGGCTTCATCATTAAAGATAACCCCACCAATATTGTATTTAGCCATATGATTTCCCTTTTATCTTTAAACCTAATTTCATTTTACCAATTAATAAATAAAAAATCTATTAATATATTTATTTTTTCGAATTAATTCTGACAAGTCCATAAACTGATACAATAGCTCCTGCCATGCTAAGAATAAATCCAAACCATAAGGCCGCATTTACGGAGCTAATATTGATGATAAAACCTCCAAGTAAACTAGCTAAAAGCTGAGAAATTGTCATAGCAACTGTGACAAATCCCTGCCCCTTTACTGCATCCTTTTTATCCATGATTTCATCTACAAAATGTACTGAAGCTGGAATGAAAATAGCAAAGGCTAATGCCTGGAAAATCATACTGAAGTAAAGCATACCGACTGTTGTAGCAATGGCGGTAAAGAATATTTTTACTACATAAAAAATACCTGAAAAGGCAAGTAAAGCTTTATTACCAAAAACATCTCTTAGCTTGTAGAAAAAGATCATTGCCGGCAATTCTACTATCGCCTGAATAGCAAGCAATCCTCCATTGTCGCTGGCATTTCCACCAACATTTACAACTATCTGATACAAAAAATTATTTACTATAATGTGACCAAAATAATAGCCCATCATACCAATCAAAAAGATGAAAAACATTTTGTGAGCCTTTAAGAAATCCATTGCTTCATAAACTGAAAATCCTTTTGATTCCTGAACCTCAAATGGGTCATACTCATCTTCTATATCTATGCCACTATTCTTTAAATCAGTGTTGATCCAAAACAATACTGCCACAAATAATACAGCAACAATAAAGCCAATAAATGGCGCCGCATTTACGGATATATTTTGAATTAAGGCACCTGCTATAAGACTGACTACAAAGAAGCAAAACGAGCCATTTGCTCTGGCTACACCATAATTCATATTAACTTTATATTTTTCTAAATGGAAATTAAGTGCATTAAGAAATGGTTGAATAATTGTGGCAATTACTGCTCCAACTATAAATGTAAAACCTGCCCAAAAGCCTTTATTTGGTGTAAGTGCTGCGATAATCATATCCACTGATAAAATAGCGGCGCTAATGGCCAAAATATCGATTACATTAAACCTTGTGGAACTATCTGCATAAATCGAGATGATTTGCTGAAGTATAGCAGCGATTAAAAATGAAATTGCAAGTAGAAAACCTATTGCAAATGTACCGTAGCCCTTGCCAGTAAGATATGCGCTGGCAAAGCTGACACATACACAAACCATCATCCAATACAAACCCTGAGCAAGTATGTATTTAAAATTCAGCTTTGATTCTAGTGATTCGTTAATTCTGTCTAACATTATTCTCCTCCATATGCCCACTCTATTTTACTATTATATGCTTTTTAACAAAATATTTAAATTATAATATAATAAAAAACATAATATATATGATAAAATTATTCTAGTTTTTAAATACTAGGAGGTCATATGGTGAAGAAAATAATAAAAGCTATTTTAGCAATTCTTATAGCTTTAATTGTTATAATTGTAGGCTATTTTGCCTATGTTCTTACTGCATATTATCGTATTGAAGACAATCTTTCCTTGGAGGTTATAGGGGATGGATTAACGGATGTTATCAATACAAATGATTCTTATAGGATATCCTCTGCCAATTTGGGCTTTGGTGCTTATTCTGCGGACTATTCCTTCTTTATGGATGGAGGCACAGAATCATGGGCATATTCAAAGGATGCTGTTTTCGAAAATATTACCGGCTCCACAAATGCAATTACCACATTAAATCCTGATATTATGCTGTTTCAGGAAGTGGATTTAGATTCTACCAGATCATATCATGTAAATGAGCAGGATCTTATTTCAAATGTATTAAATCAAAATGGATTCCCAGATACTTCAACAAGTTTTGCCATTAACTACGATAGTCCATTTTTAATGTACCCACTTACTCAGCCACACGGCAAATCAAAGGCTGGCGAATATACTGTTTCCACCTTTACTATCCAAAATAGCATAAGACGCTCTCTTCCAATTGAAGAAGGCTTTTCAAAGCTCATTGATTTAGACCGATGCTATTCAAAAAACTATATTGATGTATCAAATGGAAAGCAGCTAGTTGTCTATAATGTGCATTTATCTGCATATACTACAGATCCTTCCACTGCTGAAAATCAAGTGATAATGCTTAATGAGGATATGGCTGAGGAATTTGCAAAAGGCAATTATATAATTGCTGGTGGCGATATGAATAAGGATGTTTTGGGAGATTCTAGTGAATACTTTGGAGCTAGCGATTCTGCCGACAACTGGGCGCAGCCATTTCCAGTTGATTTGCTAGATGATGATTTTACAGTAGTAGGACCAATTGATAAATCAAATCCTGTTCCATCCTGTCGAAATGCTGATATTCCTTATTCCGAGGATTCATTTGTTCTGACAATCGATGGATTTATTGTTTCCTCAAATATTACAGTAGAGGAATCAAAAGTTTTAGATACTCAGTTCGCATATTCGGATCACAATCCTATTTATATGGACTTTGTTTTAAATGAATAAAACCAAAGCCGATGCTTAATAGCATCGGCTTTTATTTTTCTTGGTATTTACGATTTCCGTTTTTCTGAGGAAAATCAAAAACCTATATTTTTATGATTATTCATAAGCACTACATTGCTGCTGGCATGAGTGCCACAAAGCTTGTCCACTGATTTTATAATCTCTTTTATTTCTGGCAAGTAATGGTCGTGGGCTGTCATCATTCTCTCAATTTCGTCTCTCTCACCTTGAATAATACGTCTGTTATCATCCATTCTATCACGAATTTTTTGACGTCTTAGCACAAGTCTGTGCCTACATTCGCTCATATCCTCTTTGTTGATTAAAGCGTTGATTTGATTCATCCAAATCTTATCATCATTTAATCCGATACCCTCAAGGATTCGCTCTAGCTTGCTGCTATAAAATTCTAAATCCTCGTTATTTTTAATGTAGCGCTGCTGATCCTTTATTTTATCAATGTATTGCTCCCATACGTATTGTAGCTCTGCAGAATTATGTACATGATACTTGTCCTTTTGATATTCGATTCCATTTGTAACATTTACAAATTTCATTCGTTCTACATTTAACATGCTAATAGATTGATTTAATCGGACAATAGCTTCATGGTTTTCCTTTCGAATACCATTTTGACGAAGAAAAATCAAAAATCCGCCTAGTGCACATAAAAAGAATAATGCAAACAATAGACCAGACAAATCTGCCTTAGTGGAAATAATAATTATGGCAAGAAATAGAATAAATGCCATAAAGCTGGTGGTAAGAATCAAAGCACTACGCTTCAATGCTTTATTTTGAGTACTAAGTAATTCTCGCTCTATTTCCCATCTGCTCTTTTCGCCTTCCATATAGGCCAGATTCTTTTTAAGCTTTGCTTGATATATTTCATCTGATGCAAAACGATTAATAATTTCAGCCATGGTGGCTTCGTCAGCAGAAATCACCTCAAACTGCTCTTCTGAAATATTGCGCTGAACATTTTTAGTGGTCAAAATAGAATGCTCCAGCTCTAGAATACGAGAGGCGGTATTTCTTAGCTCTTTTGCCTCATCTCTTGGAAGGTTTTCTATTTTTTTAATATCGTTTAGATATGTGGTCACTATACGATACTCTGTTTTTTGACGTTCCATCTCCTTGGTGGAGGCAATGATTTGCTCACAGGAATCCAAAATATAATGCTCTAGTTTTTTGGGATCTTCCCAGGATTCAATATTGTCTATTTGAGAATAAACCCTGTTAAAAGCATCATCTATTTTGGCTGCTCGCAATTCCTTTTTTGTTTTTCGTCTAGTAAAAATCCCCATTGCATTATCCCCTCATAACTCAATTATTTAGATTCTACAGGTCTTTATATACTCGTCCTTCCAACCATCGATTACCTTTGCAACCACCTGTGAAAATCTATCATTGTCCCCTTCTTTTACAAGTGATTGGATGGATTGATTGAAGGATAAAATCTCGTCCTTTACTGTTGCATTTTTTACTATTTCTCTAACATCCTCTACATATTCAGGTGATACCTGATATTTTGCTATATATGAATCAAAAAGCTCTTTATCGCCCATACATCTAATGGAATATAGTAGGCAATACAAGGATTGCTTTTTTTGATTTTTCTTATAGGCTTCATCAAAGCTTTTTACAGCTTCATCAAATAAAAATAATTTTGCAAATGCGCAGCCTAAATTGTGATAAACATCACCTTCAACAGTTTTTGACATGGTTTTTACCACATCCTCAGATAGTAGGGTTTCGTATTCATATATGGCATCTACGTATTTTCCAGATTTCATTAATCTGTCGGCACGCATTTTTTTGCGCTCTGATTCTGATTTGTTTTCAAAGGTTGCTATGATGGACAACAAATCCTTTATTTCCTTTGGTGAAGCATATCCGTTTGAAGCCAAAATATGTCCCACAAAAATATGTAAAGGTGCATTGCTTTGAACCAGATTCATCAAGTCCTCAGAAAGCTTTTTTTGCTTTAGCTCTCTCCCTATCCAATTGCATAATTCAACAGACTCTAGCTTGTTTGACAACAAATATACGTTGTTCAAAATAAAGTAGCTAAGCTCTTCTAAGGAATAAACATTTAAAGATGCCTCTTCGATGTAATAGGGAGAAGCCGCTATGGAATTTTTGCAATAAATCAATGTGCTCATAAAATACCTACTTTAATGAAATAGTATGATCCCAGGTGAGACCAGAGGATGGAGAAATCTCTCCAAAGCCCAAATCTGTAATAGTAATTGAAATAGCCACATCAGAAATAGGTGATGCTTCTATTCTAAGTCTAGTAGTTCTGTTTTCACGGTTTTTCGGAATATCAGTCAGCTCCAAAAGCTCTATATGAGCCTCTCTGGATTCTGGCTTTTGAATATAGAATTCTATTTCTGGATCACCGTCGAGAATGACCTCACACTCTCCGTTTGCGTCATACCAGCTCTGTCCTGCGTCAATGAGTGTCAAAAATTTCATCTCATTGTTATCCAAAATCTTTATGGATAGATTTAGCTTTAAATCATTGTCACCAATATAAATAAATGGCCAATCCTTATCTGTGGATTTGATTAATCCGGCGTAGCAAGCCCCCTTTGAATAAAGGTTTTTGCCAAGGTAAACCTTTCTGCCACGGCAAAGGTGAGTAAGGCTTTCCTTCATCCATTGACCATCGAAGCCATCTCCCACAAGATAAACGCAAGAGAACAATGTAGAGCCGAAGGTATCAGAAATAATTCTGTCAAAGCTCTGATCATGATTATCATCAAGCTCACCATGGTTAATGACATCTAAAGATATAATTTGTGGTCTTGTATTTTGATTTCTAGATAAAACGCAAGATACCATATTAGTGCCACTGTAATCAAAAAGAGCTACATTGTATAAAAACAACTCGGGCTTTTGGGATAAAGCATAGTAGTAAAAGCTTTCTCTTCTATCTAAAAGCATAAGATTATCAGAGGAGATATTTAATCTAGAAGCAATAAAATTCATCAATTCCATTACTTCTAATGAAATTGTCTCGACGCAGATAACCAGCTTTTCAATGGAAGAAATAGCTGCCATTGGACCAGGAATGGAAAATAGCTTTTTGAAATAAATCACTAGCAATTCTCTGGCCGCATAGCTCTCGCCGTCGATATAGATAGATTCATTATCTCTAGCCTTGTTGTATAAATCATCCACAAGCACGGCTTCCTTAGACTTACTCTTTTTAATGGCCTCATCACCAAAAAACCATTGTCCCATGCCTATTCTTTTGGCCAAGGCTGTGGGTATAGTAAAATTTTCTTGACCAAGAATTGTGCTAACCGTAGAAGGCTCATCCATATTTGATTTGTATACACTTAAAACTGTGCTTTTTGCGCTAATGTCTACGCCTAAATATGCACCATCTTGATTGCTCATAGTACTCCTTAGATAATAGTAAATAATTCATCAGCGACAACATTAAGTCCCTGATATTTCTTTAAATCTCTAACTAATTCTTCTTGCTCGTTGTAGATTTTGTGACGCTTTATATCGTTCATCATCTGGAATCTACCGCCGATATTGTCATCCACATCATCTCCACGTGTATATTCCTTTGAAACAAGTGGCTCTGATGGATTGCCCTCGTCAATAATTTGATATTTAAGCTCATCTCCGAAGAATAGAATAAATTGTTTTACATAATAGCCATCATACATTTCTATCATATCCTCTGTCTTTTCCTCAGAGCCATTAATAGAATAATTGATAGAAATATATGCTCTCTTTTCGCCTCTATATTCAACGAAATATTTATCATAAAGATGATATTTAATTTTTAGCTTTGAGTTGCAATTCTTCATGAAACCAAAGTATTGATTTCTAATGATGGAATCGCCCATAAGCATATCTAACATATCCTCTTCCTCCTCGTCTAGGGTTTCCTCTAGACATAGGAATTTGAGTAATGCAATTCGCATGCTTTCGTTTACTGACTGAGCCTTTGAAAAACGATTGAAAATGTAAGCAAAAACTCTCTCTGGAATATCTGCGCCATTAACAAGATAATCGTGGGCTTCGTAGGTAAGGAAGGCCTCCACAACCATTCTGTTGTGCTTTCTGGCCATATAGGAATCAAATACTGTAATAATGTCCTCACAAAGGAAATCTCTGTAAAGACACTGGATAAGTATACGCTCCGCAAATTCTACAACATCTCCGCCCTTTTCATAGGCATTTTTATAAATAACCATCATGGTCTTTGTAGGGCCAACGTAGTGCTGAACTAAATAATAGACCATATCATTATTTACTGAGCCTCTAGATACCAAGTCTGCAGTAAGTGTGATAAGGAAATCATCTGTTTCTGTGGTCTCTTTGCTGATTAAATGCTGGCAAAGTCTTGTGGCAGCGTCCAGCTTTAGACATCTAGCATTTGTGTGCTGCATCATATAATAAGCTTCATCATATTTTCCCCGAGAAATAAATAAATCAATAACCTCTGCAATAATATTCTCTGATAAAAGCTTTAGATCAGCCTCTTCCATAAAATGCTGTTCAAGAACCTCTTCTTGATTTTGAATGCGCATAAACTCAATTAGCTTTGGATATAAGCTGTTTCTGTACTCTTCTGAAATAAGTGGAGAATGCAGTAAAGTTATGGCCCCCTTCACATCGTCGGCTGTAAAATCAGTAATGTCGTTCTTTTTATTGATATCCTCTAAAACAAATGAAAATGTATCTGGTGAAAGCTCATGAAGCTTTTCTATATGGTTTTCAGAGGCTAAAATCTCCTCGACCAAATAGCCATTTTCATCTGCAATCAAATAGCCCTCTTTGTTTTCAAGAAATATAACACCCTCAGTGCCAACGTAATTAATATATGCCTGATGATCTATGACTGGCGCCGTTGTAGGCCCCTTGAACTCATCCTGGTATAGGATAACTCGTCTGATGGTAGGTGAAATAACCGCAATCTTTTTCTTGAATACTAATTCGGAAATACGTTTTGCCACCTCATTATCGAAAATGCCCATATCCATAAGGCACTGATAACAAATAGCAAGATTGTCATCTAGTCTACCAAACTTGAGCTGCTCTAATGCGAAGGTCTCTATGGTGCGCTCGTAATCATTGTAGGTCTCTGGATCCTCATCCTTGTGCAAAATAATATTGGCATATAAAAGAGCCTTTCTATCGGCTGTAAGCTCGTTGTTATATTTGAAAAACATAGTAACAAGCTGAGGTAATCTATCTACAGACTGAGTAGGCAAGGCATTCATATAGGCTTCAAAAATACCAGAGATATGAAGATTTGATTCTATAGCCATGCGGTACCATTTGAGGAATTTTTCCTCTGAGGTCTCCGCCTTTAGAATATAAGTAACTATGCCAAATAAAAGCTGTAAATCAGGATAAACCTCGTAGCAAGCCTCTAGGATTTCGAAAGCCTTTGGATTGTACACTCTTTCTGATTCAAGAACATGAATCATCTGAATGGCAATGTCCTTTGTAATGGCTCCACGTTTCTTGGCCCAGCCTAATACCTTTAATGTAAAATCATCAAAAGTATTAATTAGATAAGTGTCCTGTAAATATATATAATAAGCCTCTATAAATAAAAGCGGTGTTTCGTTGCCTGACTCAACCCACTCAGCAATATCTCTAAGCTTTGCAGATGGATTCTTTAAATATTCCTTTCTAAGGAATAATAAGAACCAGAAAATATTAATATCATCAGGGTGTTCCTTGAAAATAGTTTCAATATTGTCTGTCAGTCTATCTACGTAGGATTCCTCAGGCTCTATTAATGTGCATAAATAAAGCAAGAACGCCCATTCTGTACTGCGCTTATCTTCTATGGTGCGCTTTAGATCCTGAATAATCCATAAGGCCTCTTGTCTTTGCTTGTTTGTAATAAAAAGTAGAGCGCGAACAAGAAGAATGAAGTTTTCATTTTCTGGATTGTCATTTATGGTTTCAAGGATGTCCATTGTATCCTTGCACCACTGTCCTGTTGTGATTCTTCTAAGTCTAAATTCTTCGTAATTACGGAATAGCTTAAGGACCAGCTTGTTTTTTTCGTGAGAAACGCTGTCTAAAACAAGACCTTCCTTATCAGCAGTGGCCATAATAATAATCTCTTTATGAATATCACGATAATCAAAGGAAATGCGGGCATAATTCATACCAGCATGCATTTTTTCCTTGTGAATGTAATAATTCATATTGAAGATAGAGCCAAGGAAGAAATCGGCGGTAATGTAATCCTTTTCAACAGATACAAAATCCGCATCTGACTGAACATGGATGTCGATATAACCCCAAGTATTTCTAGTGATTTCAATCTCGCCCTTTATATTTTCTGCAACCTCATAGTAGTGTCTGGTCTCCTGAGGTAGATCAAAGTTCATGGTCTCCTTTTGGCCACAGGCTACCAAAAACTCGTCTACATTTACTGCCGATAAAGGTGCGCCCTTGAAGCCTCTATATAATAGGCGTGTCTTTTTGTCGTATTCTGAAATAAAGTCTGCAAAACGGTCAGAATAAAACAATGCTACAGCCTCTGAAAATCGAGATTGTGCAAACTTTGAAAAGTCATCTAATGAATGTATTTCTCCAGTGGAAACTACCAAAGATGGCTTTGTGTATGTAATTTTGAATGGGATTTCTTTTTCGATACCTGGACAGATTACCGTAAAAATTCCCTCTAAATACTCTGAAACTTTAAAATTAAGATTATTGACTGAATACTCAATCCTAACATTTTCTCCTGAAAACCATGGATCTGCTATTGTAACGTATGGATTGTTACAATAAACAATACCCTTCATGTTTACTTCATTAGTGCTCTTGAATGAAAATGAGCCCTTGAATTCTTCTCCAATGAAGCAGGTCTCCTGAATGTCTTCAGAATCAAATTCTATATTAGGTTTTAAGTCGTCGAATTTATCTTCGGAAATTCGATAGATTCTCTTTCTCAAAACAATGCTCCCTTTTACGCATACTAATTCTAGGATATTCACTAAAAATTATAGCACAACATGTTGTGTTTTGAAATCAAATAGATTATATAATAGAATTTTTTATTCAGTGGTGATAGAATTACATGCAAGACAAGGAGGCAGGGACATGATTAAGCATAAAGACCATTTTCACGGCAGTGATTTGGAAAAAATAGAAAAGATTTACGGTATAAAAAAGGAAGACATTATCAGCTTTTCTGCAAATGTAAATCCACTAGGTATATCTCCTCGCCTTAGAGAAAAAATAGCTAGTGAAATTGATTGCATTACCACATATCCAGATAGAGATTATGTGACACTACGTCAGAGCATAGCTGATTATTGCAATACTGAAATTGAAAATATAATTGTAGGAAACGGCTCCACAGAGCTAATTTCTTTATTTATTCAAATTAAAGAGCCTAAAAAGGCAATGATTTTAGGGCCTACATATTCCGAATATGAAAGAGAAATCTCATTGGGAGGTGGCAAAACCATCTACTATCCTCTCAGGGAGGATAATGATTACGTTTTAGATGTAAATCATTTTATTTCCAAGCTTTCTGAAGATATTGATTTACTTGTAATATGTAATCCAAACAATCCAACAGGAACAGCTATAAATAACCATGACATGCGACTAATTCTAGATGCATGCAAGGAATGCGATATTTTTGTAATGGTTGATGAGACTTACGTTGAGTTTGCTGAAAACATCAAAGAAATCTCTTCTGTTCCACTTACAAGAACCTATGGAAACATTGTAATTTTGCGCGGTACATCCAAATTCTTTGCAGCTCCTGGTCTTCGCTTGGGATATGCAATTTGTTCAGATGCAGATTTGATGCAAACCATGAATAGACGCAAGGATCCATGGACTATCAATTCAATTGCAGTTGTGGCTGGCACTATTATGTTCTCCGATTCAGAATATATTGAGGCCACTAGAAAGCTTATTACAACAGAGCGAAATCGAATGTATGACTTATTTAAAAAGTCATCAAGATTTAAGCCTTACAAGCCTCAAGGCAATTTCATGCTACTACAAATTATGGAGGATGGTCTTACCAGTCAGGAATTATTTGATAGATGCATCAAAGAAGGTCTTATGATTCGCGATTGCTCTACTTTCCCATACCTTGGAGAAAATTACATAAGATTCTGTTTTATGAATCCTGAGGACAATGATAAATTAGCAGCTATATTATTAAAATAAGCATTAAAATAGCAGGGAGTTAAATCCCTGCTTATTATATTTCTAATAATCTCCAAGCCAAATATCAAAATCAACATTTCCGTCAATTCCACTGACCTTGCCAGATTCAGAATATTGCCATACATCAAATTCATATGGCCAATAAAATTCTTTATTGTAGCCTGCAAACCATTTTTTGTATTCAGTTAACTGAGAAAGATCTAAAAGCATTGCACCCATTTCAGTGTTGTGATAAATCATGGTATCATAGCCAGAGGCTTCCATGTCCTCAAGGAATGCCTTTGTAACATTTGTACGCTCATCAACTGTGAGCTGATTCATACGTCCTGATTTGTCAGTAACCTTTTCTACGTCAAATACAACCGGTAAATCTAAGGTGTAGCCCTCTAATAGTGTTTTTACAGTAGATGCCTCCTCTAAAACCTCTGCCTGTGTAATAGCCTGTGAGAATACATAAACACCAACCTTTATTCCAGCGGCCTGGGCACCCTCGATATTTTGGATACATTTTTCATCTACTACAATCTTGCCTGTACCGTATCCACGATACACAGCTCTGATTATTGCAAACTCTACTCCAGAATCGGCAACTGACTGCCAATCAATATCACCCTGGTGCGAAGATACATCTATACCAAAGTGAGAAACAACATCACCATCAACAGAATACTGATAAACACCATTTTCATTTTCTGTAAGGTTGTCAATATTGTAGCTATTCATAGCAAGAGAATGATCAATCTGAATAAAATTGTATTTGCTATTTGCAGCAACAATTATGTAATCAGGATAAAATCCCTTTAAAATAGAGATGATAGGATTGCCCTCCTCAAGGGATGTTCTGATCTGATCAAGAAGGCCCTGTCTTCCCTCTTCCTTTGCATCCTCCACCATTACCTCTACCTCTTCGCTGGTGTAGGTCTGTCCTTTTTCAACATCTACCTTTGAATCATTGTCGCAGACTATATAAATAACTGAAACAACAATTAATGTTAAAAAGATAGATAAGACAGAGGTAAAAAAATACCTGAACCCTTTTTTCATAACATAAACTCCTAATTATTCATTTGAGATAGATCACCTATCTGCTTTCTATACCAAACAATACCCTTCCACTGGCCAAACTTGTAACCAATATCAGTAAAATGTCCAACCTCGGTAAATCCAAGTGCTTTATGGAAGGCTATACTTGCCTCATTGTCATCTGTAATAACTCCATACATGAATTTGTAACCCATGTAAGATAATTGCTTTTCAAGTTCCGCATATAAAGCAGAACCAATTCCACTGTGCTTTGGCACATCTGGAGCTACATAAATAGTAGTCTCCACAGAATATCTGTAGGCATCGTGATGTCTAATCTGACCAGCATATGCCATGCCAAGTATTTTATTATTTTCATCATATGCTACCAAATATGGATAGTTTTTCTGTGTCTCCGTGATACTATCAGCATATTCAGCAACTGATGGATTTATTTCAGTAAATGTAATAAAGGTGTTTGCTGCATAGTATCCATAAATATCATGAATAGCTGTGGCATCCTCCACCTTTGCAGCTCTAATTTTGTAATTCATTTCTAGTCCCTCTCGTAAATCAGTAACACAACAAGAATACCAAAATGTAATACTTAATTCAATGAATTGAGAGGATTCTTTATATTTATTTATATTTCAATTTTCTTATATTTGAGAGTTTGGTGATAATGGATGAAGTTATCAGAAACTTTACAAATACCGCATATTCTCTTATAACATAAGGATACAAAGAAAAAGAGGAATTTTTATGAAATACAATACAATTTTATTTGATTTAGATGGCACTCTGCTCTACACCCTTGAGGATTTAGCAGATAGTGTGAATTACATGCTAAAAAAATATAATTTACCTACTCGTTCTAATGGCGAAATTCGTAGATTTTTAGGAAACGGACTTAAAAACTTAGTAATTGATTCTCTTCCAGATGGTGAAAACTATGAGCATTTTGATAAATTTTTAGAGGAATTCATCGATTATTATAATCATCACAATAGAATTAAAACAAAGCCCTATGATGGTGTTTTAGAAACAACAAAGACTTTAGCTGATATGGGGTTAAATCTAGCTATTGTAACAAACAAGGGACAGACAGCTGCTAATTCTCTCATGGATGACTATTTTAGACCTGCAGTATCCCTTATTATTGGTGATGATGGAACTCATAAAAGAAAGCCAGACCCAGAGCCTATTGATCTTGCCCTTTTAAAGCTGGGAGTTACAGATAAATCAAAGGTATTATACGTAGGGGATTCTGATGTGGATGCAGCCACCGCTGAAAATTCTGATTTAGACTATGTTCTATGTACTTATGGCTTTAGAGATATGGATGACTTAAAGGATTTCAAGCCAGTTGCATTTATCGATAATATCAAGGATTTAATTAATTGCATTTAATATTAAAAAGAAAAGTCGTTTGCCAAGTAATTCTTAGCAAACGACTTTTTTAGTTTACATAATTGTTATAAATAGTGGCATGATCATTTATGCACTGCCATGAGCTAGAGGATTTGGCTGTACAGCAAATATATTCTACTCCAGCCTCAGTGGTCATGGTGCTGACAGCACAGCTACCGGATTCGTCTACATATCCAGTCTTTGCGCCACCGATGGTGCCACCGATATCCTTGTCTTCTATTCTACGTAAGAACCAGTTGGAAATAATGATTCCCTCTGGATTAATATTTGTAGCAGTTGAATAATAAACCTTTGTATTTAACACCTCATTACAAATATCATTATCCATGGCTGCCATCATGATAATGGCTATGTCATATGGTGTGCTGTAATGATCATCAGCGTAAAAACCTACTGGATTAGTAAAATGACTGGTATCAGATAAGCCAAGAGTTTTTAGCTCGTCATTCATCATGCCCACAAAAGTATCAATATCTCCAGCAACATACATGGCCAGCTGAGCGGCAGCATCTCCACCTGATGGAAGGATTGTACCATAGAACAAATCCTTTACCGTCACCTCTTCTCCCTCAACAAAACCCGAGGTAGAGCCTCCGCCTGCATAAGAATAATCAACAGCCTCATGGGATAATGTAACCTTGTCATCCAGCTGATCTGCTGTAATATTATTTGCAGCCACAAGGACAGTCATAACCTTTGTCATAGAAGCAGGAATAATCTTTTCATGAGCATTCTTGCCTGCTATAACCTCTTTTGTATCATTGTTAATCAAAATGCCGTATTCACTGACTACATCAGATGATATCTCAGCCACTGAAGCAGCATCCTTTGCAGAATATGCACTAGTTACTGTCTCTTCCTCGGCTGTGGTGTCTTCCTCTGCGCTAGAGTCATTTTGAGATGCCTTTGCTCCCACCTTTAGGCCGGATTTTTCTTCTTTTTCAGTAGTGACAGCATCAGTTTTTTCAGTTTTATTACTAGCTAGGCTAATACTTTTACCTGTGGTCTTTGTGTAAACTAAAAAGGAAATAGCAAACACCACAAAAGCTATTAATCCTAATTCTATATAAACCTGAATTCTACGCATAAGCTTTTTCTTTTTTCTATAAGCCCTACGCTCCTCAGGTGTCATGTCTTTTCTATATGATTTCATAAACGTTATTCACCATCCTAATGATAAAATAATATCATTAGTGTGTAATGCATTCAATGCAAAATCCATATGTTGCGCAAATTAAACAAAAAAAATAAGAGCAATGCAAGCATTGCTCTCTAGTGGACTAGACGGGAGTCGAACCCGTGTCCAAAAGCCAATTCCCGGCCCTTCTACGAGTGTAGTTTGTAATTTTACATTCCCTCCACATGGCTCTTACAAACAAGATACATGCTTTAGTAGCTTCATGATACGCCCATTATCTCAAAGCTTTGATAACGTCGTTTCCTACAAAGTCGAAGTCTGGGTCCTAAGATGTAGGTGTCCTAGGTCAGACTGCCGCAACTAGGCAGCGTATGCTAAATTATCGTTAGCGTTTAATTTTAAGTTTGGCCATTTAACCCATCGCCATGGGACTCGCTTCTTCCGCTGCATGACCCCTGTCGAAACCATAACTAGCCCCTATCATGTTTTTCCCGAGCACATTCTGCGCAGGAAAAAATATGATCTTTCTTCCATCGAATTTAGTAAACATTTATGTTTACTTAATGAGAGGGAAGAATTCCTTTAGCGGGAAGAATTCCTTTTCGCAGCCCTTATATTCTAAGACAAAACTCCAATTTAATCAACCATTTTTGCCAGTTCTCGACAAACTCGCGCCAAAGGCAGTCCCACTACATTATTGTAGTCTCCACGGATACCAGATACTAAAATAGCACCCTTGCCCTGTATGCCATAGGCTCCAGCCTTATCCATAGGCTCTTTTGTGGCAATGTAATCCTTGATAAGCTTTTCAGAATTATCGTACATACAAACTGTGGTGCATTCTGAAAACGTATTTACGAAACCATTCGCATTTACGATAGTTACCCCTGTATATACATGATGCTCACGATTTGATAATGCCATAAGCATATTAAAGGCATCCTCTTCGTCATTTGGCTTGCCAAGTATAGTGTTATCAAAGGCTACAACAGTATCAGCAGCAAGAATGATTCTTCCTGGATTGGCCTGGGCTACTGCCATAGCTTTGTTGTAGCTAAGCTCCTCTACAACTTCATTTGGAAGTGTTTTTGAGGTGGTCTCATCTATATCTGCTGGAATTACTTCGTATTCAATTCCAGCTTGCTCTAATAATTCTTTTCGTCTAGGTGAACCTGATGCAAGTATAATTTTCATAATAAATCCTACTATCTTAAGTTTCTAACTTTGAAATCACGCTCTGCCTCGCGTTTCAAATCCTTCTTTTGGATATCAGCCCTCTTATCATAGAGCTTTTTACCCTTTGCCAAAGCTACCTTTACCTTTACAAGACCGTTATTCAAATATACCTCTAGTGGAACTATCGTATATCCGTTTTCCTTTGTCTTGTTAAGCAATCTATTAATCTCGCTTTTGTGTAAAAGAAGCTTTCTAGGACGCAAAGGATCTCTATTAAATATATTGCCCTTTTCGTATGGATTAACGTGCATTTGATAAACAAACATTTCACCATTATCTATACGTACAAAGGCTTCTTTAATAGAGCACTGGCCCATTCTCATGGATTTTACTTCTGTACCGTGCAGCTCAATGCCTGCCTCGTACTCTTCCTCCATGAAATATTCGTGATATGCTTTTTTGTTATTAGCTATTAATTTTCTGCCTTCTTTATTCATATCTGTCTCCTGATTTTCATTTATAAACTAAAATGAAAACTAAAATCTATCAAATTCCTTTAATATAAAATCAATAGTTCTGGCCTGCTCATCAACTGAATCAAGAATTACATTTACAGGCTGGCCTAATTTAAAGATACGGCCTGTCCTCTCACCTACAAGTGTAAGATTTTCTTCTACAAATTCATAGTGATCATCGTATAGAGTAGAAATGTGAACCAATCCCTCTACAGTATTTTCAAGCTCCACATACAGTCCCCATCCTGTGACAGATGAAATAGAGCCAACAAATTCCTGGCCAATAAAATCCTTCATATATTGAACCATCTTTAATTTGTCAACTTCTCTCTCACATTCCTCAGCACGTCTTTCAAGACGACTAGCCTCCTGGGCTACAGTAGGAAGAATTGACTCATAATGTGAAAGCTTTCTCTCGTTCATACGACCACGTAAATGGTCCTTTATGATTCTATGAATCTGTAAATCAGGGTAACGTCTAATTGGTGATGTAAAGTGGCAATAATACTGTGCTGCGAGTCCGAAATGACCCTTGCACTCTGTATCATATTTGGCCTGTTGCATACTACGTAAGGTCATCTTTGTGATAACAGCCTCATCCTCATGTCCCTTTAAAGATTCTAACATCTTTTGGATTTCCTTTGGATGAATAGAATCAGTATGTCCCTTTAGCGCATATCCGCAGGCACCTAAAAATCTAGCAAGACCTTGCATCTTTTCTGGATCCGGTGCTCCGTGTATACGATATACAAAAGGTGATTCCATTAAATCAAAGTGTTCTGCTACAGTCTCATTGGCTGCTAACATAAAGTCTTCGATTAGCTTGTGAGCATCATTTCTTTCATATGGGGCTAGGCCTACAACCTTTCCGTTTTCATCAATAATAATGTGAGTCTCTGGAAAATCAAAATCAATAGAACCTCTCTTCTTTCGCTTTTTGCGAAGAATCTGAGAAAGCTCATACATTTTATCAATCATTTCAGCCACATCAGCGTATTTCTCGCGCTCAGTCTCGTCGCCTGTCATTATCGCATATACGGATGTGTATGTCATTCTATGATTACTATTTATAACAGATTCGCATATTTCATGATCAATTAACTCTCCCTTTGGATTGAAGGTCATTATACATGAAAGTGCCAGTCTATCTACGCCCTCATTTAAGGAACACATACCATTTGAAAGTGTATGTGGAAGCATAGGAATAACTCTATCTGCTAAATAGACAGATGTACCTCTCTTTAAGGCCTCTACGTCAAGTGCTGAGGATTCCTGAACGTAATTTGTAACGTCTGCAATATGAACACCTAAACAATAGTTTTCTCCATCCATTGTAAGAGAAACACCATCATCAATATCCTTTGTATCCTCTCCATCAATTGTGACTACGCAAAGGTTACGTAAATCGTTTCTACCTGCCATATCAGCTTCAGAAACAGGCTTTGCCACATTGGAAGCCTGCTTTATTACCTTTTCAGGAAATTCTGTATCAATTCCCATAGCACGTACAATAGATAAAATGTCTACTCCTGGATCATTTTTATGTCCAAGAATCTCTGTGATGACGCCCTCTGGCTTGTGGTTTTCATCACCATAATCATTTATATGGCATACTACCTTGTGACCGCTAACAGCGCCCATATCCTTACCAGAAGGAATAAATACATCCCTAAGCATCTTTGTACTATCAGCAACTACAAAGCCAAAATTTTCGCTTTTTTCGTAAGTACCAACTACATCAGAAAATCCGTGAGTAATGATTCTAATAACTCTAGCCTCCTGACGTTTTCCGGCAGTACCATTCACAAACACAGCAGCTACCACATCATCCTGCATAGCAAAGCCAGTATTATCTCTGCCTACAAAATAATCCTCTTCCTGACCTTCTACCTCGATAAATCCAAACCCATCCTTGTGAGAAATGAATCTACCAATAATATCTGGCTCTCTATTGGCATCAGATGGACGATTAGCGCGCTTTGCAACCTCGTTTAAGCTTTGCTTTTTCGCTGAGGTTTCTGATTTTGAGTTCTTTTTCTTCTTGTGGTCCTTTGTTTTAATAAACTTTGGACGATTTTCAGGTATTTGATATTTGCCTCTTTTAGTAATTTCCACCTGATTTTCATCCACAAGCTCCTGCAAAACAGCAGCAAATTCCGAACGCTTATCCTTTTCAACATCTAGAAGAATCTCTAGATCTTTCTTTTTCATTGGTATGTACGCCTGACTTTTGAAGACGTCCATTAAAAAATGTTTCTGTTTTTCGAATTCCTTCATACTCCTCCTATAAACAAAAAGCCACCCTTAAGTGGGTGGCGTAATAAAATACAAATTCTAAAAGCTTCCAATATTAAGTACAGCAGAAATAATGAAGAAAAGTACAACGAAAGCTGTAGTAAGCTTTACTAATAATCCTTCACGTGAGCGGCCTTTGTTACGGCTCCAATATGAATCGAACTGCTGTCCTGATAATGAACCAAGTCCGTTCTGCTTTCCTTCCTGGAATAGAATGATGACTGTAAGTGCCACACAAATTAAAATAAGTAATATAATAAGAACTATCTTTAATACTTCCATAAATCCCTCCTGAAATAGTTACATATTTGCAACATACGAAGTATATCATAGCAAAACAGACATTTCAACCACTTGACAAAACATTCCCAAAGAACTTAATTTTGCTAAGATATTTATTGAAAGTATTTTGATTTTTACTTATCATTATTTTAAAACATTCAATGTAAAATCTATATATAAAAGGGGAAAAAATGTTTATTTGTAAATATTTTGTATTCTTTATAATCTATAGTTTTATAGGTTGGATATATGAGACAATCTATTGCACTATTAACGAAAAATCTTGGCAAAACAGAGGGTTTTTATATGGGCCCTGCATTCCATTATATGGAGTCGGTGCCACGCTAGCACAAATCATTTTTATTGATCTTCCATTTGATGTTGTTCATAACGCTTCTTATGTTGGAATATTTTTTGGTTGTGCCATTGGTTCCTTCTTTTTGGAATATGGAACCTCTTATATTTTGGAGAAAAAATTCCATGCTAGATGGTGGGACTATTCTAATATGCCACTTAATATAAATGGTCGTGTCTGTCTTCCATTTACCTGCTGTTTTGGTATCGCAGGTATTATTGTTACACAGATTATAATTCCACCTATTATGTCTAGCATATCCTATATACCGGCGGTTGTTATCGAGTTATTTGCACTTATTTTTATGTTTATGTTCGGAATGGATATGGCTCTTACAATATCTGCTCTTACTACTTTTGCTAAGGACTTTGAGCGCATCAATGAACAGGTCAACACTCAGATGGCTGAATACGTAGAAAATATTCAAACAAGCTTAGAGGATGCAAAGCTTGCTCGAATCGAAAAATCAAACGAACGAAAGGAAGCTGCTTTTGTTAAACGTGAATTAACAGCTGAGAAAATTGCAGAGTTTAAAGAACAGCTATCTACAGAGGCTGTTAAACAATGGATTATGAATGCCACTGAAACTCAGCGCGGACAGTTTAGACATATTGCAAAGTTCACACATCCAGTTGGTTCTACAAAGCAACTCTTAGAAAAGGGATCTGAGTACCTTAGACATAAACAAAATAGATAAACTAAAAAGGCTACAAGCATTTGCTTGTAGCCTTTTATTATTGGTGTTATTTAGTCTTCTTGTCAGCCTTTTTATCTGTATCTTCCTTTGCCTTAACCGCATCCTCTGGCTTTTCTACCTGAGCGATTGCAGCCTTCTGCATTGGAATACGGCAGTTTTTGTTGCTACCAAATTCTACGATAACTGTGTCTTCCTGAACATCAATTACTACGCCATAGAATCCGCTAGTTGTAAGAACTGTATCACCTACAGCAAGTGCAGACATCATAGCTGTCTTTGCCTTCTGCTCCTTGTTCTGTGGACGAATCATAAAGAAGTAGATAAATGCGAACATTACTACCATCCAAATGACTAAGCTGAGTGAACTATTCATTCCTTCCATTCGATAAAATCCTCCTAATATCGACTATATTAAGTCTTTTTAAACTGAAATCTATTTTACAAAAATTATTATATATAGGCAACATTTATTACACTAATTAATAATAATTTAAGATTTAGTTTTCGCCTGCTTCCATGCTCTCAAGCTTGAATTTTTTGTAGCTTGCGAAATTGCCAGCATCAAGAGCATCTCTGATTTCTTCCATCATAGTGTTATAAAAGTATAAATTGTGAAGAACGCAAAGTCTCATACCAAGCATTTCCTTTGCCTTTAAAAGATGTCTAATATAGGCTCTAGAATAAGTCTTACATGCTGGACAGCCACAGCCTTCTTCGATAGGTCTCATATCCTTTTCGAATTTTTGATTGAAAAGATTGAGCTTTCCATGATTTGTATAAACATGACCGTGACGACCGTTTCTACTAGGGTATACACAATCAAAGAAATCTACACCTCTATCTACAGCCTCTAAAATATTTGCAGGTGTACCAACACCCATAAGGTATGTAGGCTTGTTCTGTGGTAAATGTGGAACTACATTATCAAGAACATCATACATCTGCTCATGTGACTCACCTACAGCAAGTCCGCCAACGGCATATCCAGGTAAATCTAATTCGCTTATACGTTTTGCATGATCAATACGAATATCATTGTAAATAGCACCCTGATTAATACCAAATAAAAGCTGCTCTTTATTTATAGTATCCTCTAAAGAATTAAGACGAGTCATTTCGTCCTTACATCTATGAAGCCATCTAGTGGTACGTGCCACAGAATCCTCTACGTATTTACGTTCTGCAAGAGCAGGTGGACACTCGTCAAATGCCATAGCAATAGTAGAGCCAAGATTTGACTGAATCTGCATAGACTCCTCTGGCCCCATGAAAATCTTGTGGCCATCAATATGAGAATTAAAGGTAACGCCCTCTTCTTTGATTTTACGCATACCAGCTAAAGAAAATACCTGGAATCCGCCAGAATCTGTAAGAATAGGTCTATCCCAAGCCATAAACTTGTGAAGGCCTCCTAACTCCTTGATAAGCTTGTCTCCAGTACGCACATGTAAATGATATGTATTGGAAAGCTCTACCTGACATTTAATTCCTCTAAGATCGTCTGTAGATACAGCTCCCTTAATTGCTGCAACTGTACCAACATTCATAAATACAGGTGTTTCAATTACACCGTGAACTGTGTGGAAGCGACCTCTTTTGGCTCTTCCTTCAGTTTTTAATAACTCGTACTTCAATTTTTATAAAACTCCTTAATATACTCTACTCTATCTGTCATATGTGACATAAGAGCATCTACAATAGTAATGGCACACATTGATTCAACCACAACAACTGCTCTAGGAACAATAACTGGGTCATGTCTGCCATGAATATTTATTTCAATCTCTTCTCCAGCTTCGTTAACCGTAGCCTGAGTCTGAGATATAGAAGGTGTTGGCTTGATTGCAGCTCTTACAATAATATCGCTGCCATCTGATATACCACCTAAAATACCGCCACTGTGATTGGTTTCCTTTACCACCTTACCATTATCGATTCTAAAGGAATCGTTATTGATGCTACCGGTGGTCTTGCTAACGGCAAATCCATCACCAATTTCTACACCCTTTACTGCTCCAATAGAAACAAGGGCCTGAGCAAGCTTTGCATCCAGCTTTTCAAAAACAGGATCACCTAAACCAGTAGGTGCGCCTTTGATAATGCATTCTACAACACCACCTGCACTATCCTGGTTAAGCATACATGCCTCTAAATATTCGCTAGCTTTTTCAGCAGCTTCAGCATCTGGCATATAAAGCTTATTATTCTCTTTTTCTTTGAGATCTATTTTTGAACAGGCAATATCTCCAATAGACTTGGTATATGCTGTGACTGTAATACCAATTTCTGAAAGAAGCTTGGCACAAAGTGCGCCAGCAGCCACCCTACCTATTGTCTCTCGACCTGAGGAACGACCGCCACCTCTATAATCTCTAAAACCATATTTTTCTGTAAAAACAAAATCTGCATGTCCTGGTCTAAAAGTGGTAGCAATATTACCGTAATCCTTTGAATGCTGGTCTTTATTCTCAACCATCAAGGAAATAGGTGTACCTGTGGTTTTGCCTTCGAATACACCAGAAAGAATTCTTACTGAATCCCCCTCTGCGCGTGCTGTTGTAAATTTGGATTGTCCAGGCTTTCTTCTATCAAGATATTCTTGAATATCCTCTTCTGAAATAGAAAGACCTGCTGGAAAACCGTCAATTACAACACCTAATGCTGCTCCATGTGACTCACCCCAGGTTGTAATAGTAATATTGTTGCCAAAAGTAGATCCTGCCATGTAATCATCCTCCCAAATAACTAGCAAAAATTAATAGTAAAATACCTAATACATAAAAGTGGTTTTAAAGTAAAAAGAGGCTGTTTATAAAAACAGCCCCATAAAAAACAATATTTATTAGACTTCAACAATAACAATACTATTTGGCTTAGCAATCTTGATAGGTGCATTCTGCATAAGTGAATGTCCCTCTTCCTTGTCAATAGTGAAGCTACGGATTTCATTTGTATCGTGATTTAATGATACGTAGTATTTGTCACCAGGAAGAACTGCAAAGCTCTTTGGATAATCTCCACTGATAAAGCTATGAGCAAAATACTCAATCTTTCCTGTTTTTGGATTTCTCTTGTACATGCAAACAGCATTAAGACCATCAACGCTGGCATATAAGAAATTCTCGTCATCACCAAATTTGATATTTGTACCAGTGCTAATCTCCTCATCTACGCCAACAAGAAGTGATACAGTCTGGATATTTTCAAAATCAGGATGTCCATCAATTACATGATAATCATATACTAATATTTCGTTTGACATCTCAGTAATGACATAAGCATATTTGCCATCATTTGAAAACTTCATTTTAAGAGGTGCTGAACCCATAGCGCATCTAACAATGTCTACAAGATGAAGCTTTCCATTTTCGTAATCAACCTCGTAAATCTTAATCTGATGTAGACCATTTTCTACAACGCATAAGAATTTTTCATCTGCAGTAAGCTCTACGCATGTGCAGTGAGGATAAAGTGGTCTATCAGCTACAGACTTTCCAATACCCTGATGGAAAATACCATCAGCGATGCCTGCGATGCTACCATCTTCATTTAATTTCATCATAGTAACACGACCATCGTGATAGCCTGCTACAAAAAGATATCTATTCTGGGAATCAACGCAAAGGTTGCAGCCTCGCATGCCTCCTACCCATTCCTGATTTATCTTTTCGAGATTTCCATCCTCTAAAATCTTGAAGGAAGCAACACCCTCATCTGCGATTGAATAAAGGAACTTATTATCGTGTGAATTGATAATATCTGAAGGGTTGTTTATAGGAGCAACGCTCTTTTCTGTAAGTTTTCCAGTATCTGGATTTACATCATATACATAGATACCAACACTAGTCTCATGAGTGTATGTACCTACATAAGCCACATATTTTTTCTTTGCCATGTTAATTCTCCTTAAAGTAGTTTAAACTAGTCCTCTTTACGTCTAATAATATCAAACTCATCAGGATCAACACTGAGCTTGATGAATAATTTCTGCTTTGGATGTGGACAGCTCTCCATCTCATTTCCATCTTCATCAATTATTCGTTGAACTGTTACTTCTATATTATCACCATTTGGCTTCATAATTTCAATAGTTTCACCAACGGAAAATTTATTACGCTGCTCAATTTCAAAGAGTCCCTCTGAATTCTTTGCACCGCAGATGCCCAAATAAGTATATCCAACATTATATGTATTATTATCGTAAATCTGAGATTCCTCAGAAGGCTTTCCATAGAAAAATCCAGTTGTAAACTGACGATAAGTACATGCTGAAATCTGCTCCTTGTACCAATCAAGGTTGGCAAGGTATTTCTCCTCAGATTCCTTGCAATCATCAATAGCTTTTCTATATGTTCTAGCAACAGTTGCAACGTAAAGGGCTGTCTTCATACGACCCTCAATTTTGAAGCTGTCGATTCCAGAGGAAAGTAAATCTGGAACATGCTCGATCATACATAAATCCTTTGAGTTGAAAATGTATGTACCTCTTTCGTTTTCGTAAACAGGAAGGTACTCGCCAGGTCTCTGCTCTTCTACAACTGAATACTTCCAGCGACATGGGTGTGTGCATTCACCCTGATTTGCATCTCTACCTGTGAAATAATTTGAAAGTAAGCAACGGCCTGAATATGAAATGCACATGGCACCATGAATAAAGGTCTCAATTTCTAAATCATCAGGAATGTTTGCTCTAATTTCTTTGATTTCCTTTAAAGAAAGCTCTCTAGCTGAAACTACTCGACTAGCACCTAGGTCATACCAGAATTTATATGTACCATAGTTTGTGTTGTTAGCCTGAGTGCTGACATGTCTTTCGATATCAGGGCAGATTTCCTTTGCCAACATAAAGATAGCTGGATCTGCAATAATAAGAGCGTCAGGCTTTATTTCGTTGAGCTCTTTTAAGTATTCTTTAACACCCTCTAAATCTTCGTTGTGAGCTAAGATATTAGCTGTAACGTAAACCTTTACATTATGCTCATGAGCGAATTTAATTCCCTCAATCATATCCTCCTTAGAGAAGTTTTTTGCCTTTGCTCTAAGACCGTAAACCTCTCCACCAATATAAACCGCATCAGCTCCATATATAACAGCAACCTTTAATACTTCAAGGTTACTTGCTGGAACTAGTAACTCTGTCTTTCTCATTTCTTTCCTTTCACACTAATGCTGACTCCATCTCCTAATGGAAGAATGGTAGTCGTAAAATCCTCATCATGAGTAAGCTCATACAAATAATCTCGCATTCTCTTGTGGATGGTACGATTACGTCTAGTAATTGCATATCTAGACTGAATAATATCTCCATCTTGCAATACATTGTCAGTAACAATCACACCCTCATCAGCAATTAATCGCTTGATTTCAGGCCAGAAATTGATGTATTGCCCTTTGGCTGCATCCATAAAAATAAAATCAAATGGGCCCTCTAATGTAGGAAGAATATCCATAGCATCTCCCTCTAAGAGAGTGATTTGATTTTCACGGCCAGTTCTTGCAAAATTTGCCTTTGCAATAGGAATACGAGGCTCATAATTTTCGATTGTAGTAATAGTTGTATCCTCATCTGCGGCCTCTGCCATAACATTGGCCGAGAATCCAACTGCTGCTCCTACCTCAAGAATTCGCTTTGGCTTGTTCATCCTTACAAGCAGTGTAAGTAGATTGACTGTCTCTGGACGAATTATAGGAACATAGGAATCCAGTGCTTCCTTTTGAATTTCAGAAAGCACTGGACTAAGTTCTTTGTATAAGCTATTTAAATAAGTTGTATATCTTTCATCTACAATCATTTTATACTTCCATTATGATTGGAATAATCATAGGACGTCTCTGTGTCTCATGCCATACAAAGTCTGAAAGATTATCTCTAATCTCAGATTTGATCTTGTTCCAATCAGTAATATTCTTTTCCTGGAGACCATCCATAGTCTCGTTTAGGACAGCTCTAGCACTTTCCATAAGATCCTCGGAATCTCTAACATATACAAATCCTCGAGAAACAATATCTGGACCTGCTAAAACTGAACCAGAAGCTCCATCAAGTGTGAGAACAACAATAATGATACCGTCCTCTGCAAGCTTCTGTCTATCTCTAAGAACGATGTTTCCAACATCACCAACACCGATACCGTCAACCATAATAGCGCCAGTATGAACGTGTCCTACTACCTTAGAGTAATTGTCGCCAAGCTCTAATACATCACCGGAATGCATAATCTTGATGTGATCATGATCCCATCCAAGTGCCTCTGCTATCTTTGCCTGAGCATGTAAATGCTTTACCTCACCATGAACTGGAATTGAGAACTGAGGGCGAACTAATGAGTAGATAAGCTTAATCTCCTCAGCACAGGCATGTCCACTAACATGAACGTCCTGCATAACAATCTCAGCACCACGAAGTGTAAGGTCATTTATAACATTTGATACTGCCTTTTCATTACCTGGGATTGGATGAGATGAAAATACAATCATATCACCTGGCTTGATCTGGACTTTTTTATGAGTACCATTTGCCATTCTAGATAATGCGGCCATTGACTCGCCCTGAGAACCTGTTGTAACAAGTACAATCTTGTCATCTGGGTAGGCCTTTAATGATTCAATATCAATAAGTGTATTATCAGGAATCTGTAGATAGCCAAGCTTTGAAGCTGTGTCGATGGTGTTGACCATAGAACGGCCCTCTACACATACCTTTCTACCATATTTGTAAGCAGAATTAATGATCTGCTGTACACGATCCACATTTGATGCAAAGGTTGCAACAATGATACGTGTCTTGTCGTTGTCAGCAAAAATAGAATCGATAGTCTTTCCTACTGTCTTTTCAGAAGCAGTAAAGCCAGGACGCTCTGCGTTTGTACTATCGCACATAAGTGCAAGAACACCCTTCTTTCCAATTTCGCCAAGTCTCTGAAGGTCGATAGGATCACCATAAACTGGTGTGTAATCAACCTTGAAATCGCCAGTATGCACAATAATGCCTGCAGGTGAATAAATTGCAAGTGCAGCTGCATCCTGAATACTGTGATTTGTACGAATAAATTCTACTCTAAAGTCACCGGCATTAATGTGTGTGCCGTACTTTACTACCTTTCTTTTTACCTTTGTAAGCATCTTATGCTCTTCAAGCTTGTGCTCGATAAGGCCATTTGTAAGCTTGGTAGAATAAATAGGGCAAACATTAAGCTCCTTAAATACATAAGGGATGGCACCAATGTGATCCTCGTGACCATGAGTAATAAAAAATCCCTTTAGCTTATCCTGATTTTCCTTTAGATATGAAACATCTGGAATAACCAGATCTACGCCCAGCATATCGTCCTCAGGAAATGAGAGACCGCAATCCACCACAATAATACTGTCTCCATACTCGAAAGCAGTAATATTCATGCCGATTTGCTCAAGACCACCAAGTGGTATAATCTTTAGCCTCTCAGCTGATTGTTCAGTTTTCTTTTTCAAATATAAACCTCCTATATAATTTTAAAAATCAATGTCAGCTTCGTCGCCAACTAACTCTTCGAATAATTTGGCTACCGCCTCAAATTCTACGTCGTCCTCTACAATCTCGTATACCACGTCAGAATCCTCTTCAATAACCTCTTTTAAAATAAAACCTTCACTATCCTCATTTTCATCCTGGCTATCGCAAACAAGTAAATATTTATTGCCTGAAAGCTGGGTCTCCTCAAGTACATAAACAGTTAAATCTTCGCCATCGGCTCCGGATAAAATAATTTGCTCCATAAAATCCTCTTTCTAAACTTTACGATAATTGTCAAGATAGTCTTGTAAAATAATAGCTGCCGCAATTTGATCTATATATTTTTTGCGGTCTTTTTTATCAACACCAGATTCTTCTAGAATCTCGTCCGCATACATTGTAGTAAGTCTCTCATCAACAAGGGTAATTGGAATATCAACACGCTTTTCTAATAATGCCTTAAATTTAAGGGTATCCTCACAACGGAACCCTTCTGAATCGTCCATATTTCTAGGGTACCCTAAGACAATCTGCTCCACCTGATATTCTTCGCAAATATCCTTGATACGAACCAGAGTATGTCTAAGCGCACTAGCCCTATCCCTAGTAATAGTTTCCATTTCCTGGGCAGTCAAAAGCAAAGGGTCACTAATAGCGACCCCTACAGTTTTAGTGCCATAATCTAAACCTAAAATTCTGCCGTTCATTATTTGTTCCAACTCTCGTTAGAGATGTACTCTTTTAAAAGCTCCTCTACAAGCTCATCACGTTCAACCTTCATAATAAGGCTTCTTGCATTATTATGACTGGTAATATATGTAGGATCACCAGACATAATGTATCCCACAATTTGATTCACAGGATTGTAGCCTTTTTCGGAAAGTGCACTATACACCTGCTCGATTACATCCTTTACTCCAACAGGATTCTCCTTTTGAACCTTAAAATATTGTGTGTTACTTAAATCTGCCATAATAACCTCGTCTCTCATAAAAAAAGTAAATACTATCCCACAATATAGCAACCATTATTGATTTCATTGTAATATAGAAATCTTTAAATTTCAACAAGCAAGTACTGATTATCATTTATTAATGAAACAGCCTTTACTTTTTTAATTTCGTTTGCTAAATCTACATCTGGTTTTGCCTTAACAGCACATTTGATATATTCCTTTGAAAAGCCGATGAAATATTCCTCGTTATCTATCTCAATCTTTTCTTCGAATAATACATCTAATTCTTTTCCAATATGTGCCTGTCTATAATGCTCCGTTGTCTCGTCTCCTATGCTAATTAGCTTAGCGCTACGCTCCTTTTTAATTGCATTAGTGAGCTGACCTGGCATAGTTGCAGCCTTTGTACCTGCACGTTTTGAAAAAGCGAATACATGTAGCTCGTAAAATTTAATATCCTTTACGTACTGAGCTGTTATATCAAATTCTTCTTCTGTTTCACCTGGAAAACCTACAATGATATCTGTAGTTATTGCTGGATCATCAAAATATCTTCTTAGAATTTCGACACCCTCAGTATACTCTTTAATTGTGTATTTTCTGTTCATTCTCTTAAGAACTGTATCGCATCCAGATTGAAGTGATAAATGGAAATGTGGACACATTTTATCGAGAGCAGAAACACGTCTTGCAAAATCCTCTGTGACAATCTGTGGCTCCAAAGATCCAAGTCTGATACGCTCCACTCCGTCAACCTTAGCAACAGCCTCAAGTAGATCAGCTAAGTCATAATCTGTTCCACTGCCGTAAGAGCTAAGGTGAATTCCCGTAATTACTACTTCCTTATAACCATTTTTTGCAAGCATTGTAATTTCTTTAATTACATCATCTATATCACGACTTCTGATACGTCCTCTTGCAAATGGAATAATACAATAGCTACAGAACTGATTACAGCCATCCTGAACCTTTACAAAAGCTCGTGTATGTTCAGAATCTTTTTCGATAATCATGTTCTCATAGGAAACCTGTCCTTCATTGATATCAATGTAGTCAAGGATAGGTCCATCCTGCTTATCAAGGTCGCTAAAATATTCGTGTATACGATATACTAAGTCGTTCTTTTTATTGTTACCAATAATAATATCAGCACCCAATTCATCTGCTAAATCCTTGCCAAAATTTTGAACGTAACAGCCAGCTGCTACTACGCAGGCATCTGGGTTTAGTTTCTTGCATTTATGTATCATCTGACGGGATTTACGGTCAGCAATATTCGTAACTGAGCATGTATTTATAACGTAAACATCAGCAATATCGTCAAAGGAAACGATTTCAAAACCGTCCTTTTTTAGTAATTCTTCCATTGCTTCAGTTTCGTATGCATTTACCTTGCAACCAAGGTTATGTAAAGCTGCTTTTTTCATTGTAAAAAAACCTTTCTTTTATTGTGAAAAACTAACAAGTTTGTTGACTTTTAAATGTGATTGCTTTAGTATTTATTTATATGAACATCATATAAATACTTTGGAGGAGGCACGTAGGATGAAAACAGTTCAAATTTCTCTTAACTCAATCGACAAGGTAAAATCTTTTGTAAATACAATCAGCCAGTTTGATTATGATTTTGACCTTGTAAGTGGACGTTATGTCATCGATGCTAAGTCTATCATGGGTATTTTCTCCCTTGATCTTTCTAAGCCAATCGATCTTACTGTTCATGCAGAAGGTGATGCAGAAGATGTAATGTCTACATTAAAGGATTATATCGTTTAATCCCTTAACTTAGTATTAAACATTAGGAGCTTTGCAAAAGCAAAGCTCCTTTTTATTTGTCTATCTACAACGAATAACTTCTACTGATTCTATAGCCTCTTTCATCAACTCATCGATTTTTTCATCTAAGTTGTGTTCGTGCTTTTCTATAGCCTCAAGCTTTGGCTTTGTAACAGGATGCTTTGCTACGAAAATAGTACAGCAATCCTCGTATGGTAATATAGAAGTCTCATATGTATCAATCTTTTCAGATATATCAATAATATCCTGCTTATCAAATGCGATAAGTGGTCTATATACAGGTAATGTACAAACTGCATTTGTACAATTAAGTGACTGCATTGTCTGGCTGGCAACCTGTCCGATTGACTCTCCTGTAACAAGTCCAAGACAATCATTTTCCTTTGCAAAATGCTCTGCAAGTCTCATCATATATCTACGCATGATAATGGTGAGCTCTTCGTGTGAACAATTCTGATAAATATAAAGCTGAATATCTGTAAAATTAACAATATGTAAATCAATAGGTCCAGAGTACTTTGCTACTAGTTTTGCTAAATCTACAACCTTTTGCTTTGCCTGCTCTGATGTGTAAGGTGGTGCATGGAAATATGTTGCAGAGAGCTTTACGCCACGTTTTGCAATCATGTAGCCTGCAACAGGTGAATCAATACCACCAGAAAGAAGAAGCATAGCCTTTCCTGCTGTACCTACTGGCATACCATGAGGTCCAGGAATTTCTGTACAATAGATAGCAATGTTCTCTCTCACCTCTACATTAATCATTTTATCTGGATGATGAACGTCTACCTTCATTTCAGGAAATGCATCTAAAAGTCTGGCACCGATTTCTGATGCAACCTCCATAGATGTCATAGGGTATTTTTTGTTTGCACGACGTCCCATTACCTTAAAGGTAAAGTTCTTGTCCTCGAATTCCTCATCAATATATTTAATAACAGCGTCTGCCATAGCGTCGAAGCCCTCATCAGGAACAACAACTGTAGGGCAAATAGCACTGATACCAAATACGTGCTGTAATGCGTCAATAGTCTCATCAAAATCGTACTCGCCATCAACAGCAATAAAAACTCTACCGCTTTGCTTTTTAACGGTAAAATTGCCTTCTACTCTGTCGAGAGCTCTTTTTATTTGATGAACAAGGGCATCCTCAAAAACATATCTGTTTTTTCCTTTGACGCCGATTTCTGAATACTTGATCAAAAATGCCTGATATGTCATATAAACTCCTTTAAAATATATTTATTACAATACCATCATAGGAACTAATTCTTTAAGTGCTCCTATAGCGGTTTCAATTTCTTCCATTGTGTTTTCAGGACAAAAGCTAAATCTAATTGTACGCTCTAATAGGTCCTTTTCAAGCCCAATGGATTTAAGTGTTTCACTGATAGCTGGCTTGTTTGAAGAGCATGCAGAACCAGCCGATACGTATATACCATAATTGTCCTGAAGAGCATTTAAAATAACCTGCGCTCTTGTTCTGTTTCCCTTAATTGAAACACTGACAATCTGTGGCGCGCTATTTTCATCATGATGACCATTTACAGTAACACCTTCAATGGAGGTAACTCCCTCGATTAATCTAGCACGCATCTCATAAAGGTGAGCTCTATTTGCCTCTAAATTGTCATAAGCTTCCTTTGCAGCTATTCCAAGGGCTGCAATAGCTGGAACATTCTCTGTGCCAGAACGCATTCCATTTTCGTGACCTCCGCCTAGAATCATTGGAACCACGCGAACCTTGTCCTTGATATAAATAAAGCCTGAGCCCTTTGGACCATGAATTTTATGTCCGCTGACTGTAAGAATATCAAGATTTAATTTTTTAGGAATGATTGTCATCTTACCAAAAGCTTGAATAGCGTCTACATGGAAGATAATTTCAGGATTAGCCTTTTTAATGATTTCTCCAGCTTCTTTTATAGGCTGCAATGCGCCAATTTCGTTGTTAACCATCATGATAGATACCAATATAGTATCTGGTCTAATAGCATTTTTAAGCTCATCTAAATCGATAACTCCATACTCATCTGTTCCAAGATAAGTAACGTCGAAGCCTTCCTTTTCAAGAGCCTTTACTGGATTCAAAACGCTGGCATGTTCAATTTTAGTAGTAATAATATGATTACCTAAACGTTTCTTTGCCATAGCAGATCCACGAATGGCTAAATTATTTCCTTCTGTGCCACCAGAGGTAAAATATATTTCCTTTGGCTGACATTTTAAAATACCAGAAATGATTTCTCTAGTATTTTTCAAATATTCCTTTCCTCGGAATCCCATATTATGGAGGGATGAAGGGTTTCCAAAGTTTTCCTGTAAAGCCTCTTTCATAATATTAAGAGCTTCGTCTGAGCATCTAGTTGTAGCTGAATTGTCAAAGTAAATCATTAAAACTCCTCACATTTAAGCATCAACATGCTGAGAGAACATATTGCTGCTGTGTCTGTCCTAAGTATTCTATGTCCAAGTGATATTAATTTTACCTGGCCCTCTACCATTTCTATTTCTGAAGGCGCAAATCCGCCCTCTGGACCAATAAACACGCCTACTGATTGGCCAATCTGCAAATCATTTAGCGCTTCAAAGGTGTCTAGCATGCCATTTTTGCTTTCGAATGGAAGCAATCGTACATCCAAATCACTAGCGTAGTCAACAGCTTCTTTAAATGACATGATTTCATGTATATTTGGAATAATTGAACGCTTTGATTGCTCTGCCGCTGATTTGGCAATAGATCTGTATCGTTCAACTCTATTCTTTTTCTTTTTGTCGTCTAGCTTTACAACGCAGTTTTTCATTTCTACAGGAATGATTTCGTATGCGCCAAGCTCTACGCATTTTTCGATAATGTTTTCCATTCTATCACCCTTTGGAATAGCCTGGAAAAGATAAATTTTGTTAGTGAGCTCTGTAGAAGGAACCTCCTCCACTACATTTACCACCAAATCCTTATCAATTACTTCCTCAACGGCGCAAATATAATTGTGATTTGAAGTGGTAGAAACTCTGATTTTCTCACCTGCTCTAAGTCTGACAACTCTAACTAGGTGATGAGCATCATCGCCTGTAATACGTATTTTGCCGTCCTCTGGCTCGTAATCAATAAAAATCTGTTGCATAGCACTCCTATTTGCGGGCTGTGATATTTACCCACTCGCCCTGATGGTTGATTTCTACAATTGTAAGGCCGACCTTTTCTAAGGCTTCCTTTACTTCGTTTTCCTTGAAATCAATGATTCCTGAGGAAATAAAATATGCCCCGTCCTTTAATGCTGGTGGAATAGCTGGAGCCATGGCAATAATAATATCAGCCAAAATATTTGCCACAACAACATCATATTTACCATATCCTACCTTGTCCTGTGTGGCCTTATCATCTGCAAGATTTCCTACAAAGAAATCTCCTGCAGTTTCAGGAATATGGTTTACAGCGAAGTTTTCATATGTGGACTCAATACAATCTTCATCGATATCTGTACCCACAAGATGGCATCTGCCCTCTAATAGCTTGTAAGCAATAATCGAAAGAATACCTGAACCACATCCGATATCTAAAATCTCGTCATTTTCATGAAGATATTTTCTAAGCTGACGAATACAAAGCTGTGTTGTCTCATGCTTTCCAGTACCAAATGAGACACCTGGATCAATTTCAACAAAAATTTTTCCTTGATCCTCTGGTGCAATCTCTTCCCAAGTAGGTTTAATGAGAATATCTTCGATATAGAAGGATTTGAAGAACTGCTTCCAATTGTTAATCCAATCCTCCTGCTTTGTAAGGGAAGTATCAATAGTGCCCTCTCCGATATTCATATAGCTTTTTAAATCTAAAAGCTCTGACTTTACTTGAGCTAAAAGCTCTTCGTGATTTTCATCGTCGCCAAGGTAAAAGCAAACCTTTGAAAGGCCCTTATCCTCAGGCAAATCAGGCTGAAGCTCTTCATATTCTCCTCCCTGCTTTTCTCCTGATACAGGCACATTGTTTTCAATTTCAATAGAATCGATGCCTAGCTCCATAAGGGAAGCACTGACAAAATCTTCGGCATCTGTAGTTGTATTAATAGAATATTTTATCCAATTCATAATAATGTCCTTAACATAATTGAAGGAGTGACATCAAATTGATGCACTCCTGATCAAATCTTATTAACCCTGAGTCTTGGCTGCAGCCTGTGCAGCTGTTATCTCATCCTTTAGGTCTACACACTTGTCTTTAAGCTTTCTAGATGTGCTAGGCGACTGAATAAGTCTAGCAATAAGCTTTAATGCATTATCGTATTTCTTATAGTGCATCGACATGTTTGCAAGCATGAACTCTACAGCCTCTGAAGCCATACCGCAGTATGGAGGAGTCTCTGATGAAATAGCCTTCATAAAGCCTTCATAGGCCTGCTTGTAAAAGCCTTCGTACTCCTGAGTAGCCATAACAATCTTCTTTGCATTGGCCTCCTTGTCAGCCTCTAGAATCTTGAGCTGTGCTCTGCGAAGCCATGCAATCTTTAGGCATACATATGCCTTTTCAGACATCTTGCCTCGCTTTTTCATGGTGCAAATAAGTGCGAGCTTAAATTTTTCTATAGAATAATCATAATCATAAATATCAGGAAGCTTCTCTCCTGGTTGTGGCTTGAAGCTAGGGCAGAATTCGTTTCTGATTAATTTGACACGTGCAGTATCAATCTTTGAGAACATAGTATCAAGCGCAGAATATCCACAGCTTGGGCATGAAATAAAATCATATTTACATTTGTCTACATACTCATAGTTAGGTCTCAAATCGAAGTCTGGCTCTAGTCGTTTTAGCTTTGTGGTAAGAACAGCCTTGATAGGAAATTCCTTGTCACAAACAGGACATCTAACCTTCTTGTCTAAAATGAAGTCCTTTTCTTCTTTTTTAACAGGAGCCGCTGCGGTCTGACTAGACTTTGATTTAGCCTTTGGTTTGTCATCCGCTAAAATGTCAAGCTCCCCCTCAGAGAAGCCAAACTTTTCCATTCCTGATAATAAATTCATAATTAATCCTTTTCTAATTGTTTGTAGGTAACTTGAATGAGCTCTTTAATGAAACAATTCTGTTAAATACAAGGGAACCCTCTTTTGAATCCTTTGAATCTACGCAGAAAAATCCTTTTCTAACAAACTGGAAGCTATCATAAGCCTTTGCGTCTGCTAAAGATGGCTCAACGAGACAATTTTTAAGAACTGTAAGGGAGTTTGGATTTACATTCAAACTTCCATCTTCATTATACACTCCTTTTTCTTCGTCTACAATGTTTTCATAGAGGCGTACCTCTGCGTTTAATGCAGTCTTTGCAGCTACCCAATGAATAGTTCCCTTTACCTTGCGGCCATCTGGGCTATCTCCACCCTTTGTAGCTGGATCATATGTACAATGGATGCATGTAACATTGCCATCTTCGTCTGTCTCATAGCTTGTACATGTAACAAAGTAAGCATTCATAAGACGTACTTCATTACCTGGGAAAAGTCTGAAGTATTTCTTAGGTGGCTCAATCATGAAATCTTCTCTATCAATGTAGAGCTCCTTGCCAAATGGAACCTTACGGCTACCAAGCTCTGGATTTTCAAGGTTGTTTGGAGCCTCAAGCCATTCGACGTCATCGCTCTCATAGTTGTCGATAACAAGCTTTACAGGATCAAGAACTGCCATAACTCTAGAACGGCTAGTCTTTAAATCCTCACGGATACAATACTCAAGCATTGCGTAATCAGAAGAGCTGTTAGCCTTTGAAACACCTGAAAGCTCTACGAATTTACGAATAGATGATGGTGTAAAGCCTCTACGGCGAAGAGCTGCGATAGATACAAGACGTGGATCATCCCATCCATCTACTACTCCATCCTCTACAAGCTTTTTGATATATCTCTTTCCTGTAACAACATTTGTAAGGTACATCTTTGCAAACTCGATCTGACGAGGTGGATTTGGAAATCCTGCAGACTTAACTACCCAATCATAAAGAGGTCTATGATCCTCGAACTCAAGTGTACAAATTGAATGAGTAATACCTTCAAATGCATCCTCAAGTGGATGTGCAAAATCGTACATTGGATAAATGCACCATTTATCTCCTGTATTGTGATGTGTCATATGAGCAACTCTGTAAAGAATTGGATCTCTCATGTTGATGTTAGGTGATGCCATATCGATTTTCGCTCTAAGTGTATGGCTACCATCTTCAAACTTACCAGCCTTCATATCTTCGAAAAGAGCAAGGTTTTCTTCGATACTGCGGTCTCTGTTTGGATCATTTTTTCCTGGCTTTTCAAAATCTCCACGATACTCTCTAATCTCATCTGCTGTAAGATCAGATACATAAGCTAATCCCTTTTTAATAAGGTCTACAGCTACTTCGTACATTCTATCAAAATAGTTTGATGCGAAATATAAGTGTTCTCCCCAGTCAGCTCCAAGCCACTGAATATCAGCCTTGATTGAATCAACGAACTCTACCTTTTCCTTTGTAGGGTTTGTATCATCAAATCTCATGTGGAACTCACCGTTGTATTTCTCGGCTAAACCATAGTTAAGGATAATTGACTTTGCATGGCCAATATGTAAGTAACCATTTGGCTCTGGTGGGAAACGTGTACATACATGATCGTATACACCTTCCTTTAAATCCTTATCGATTTCTAGCTCGATGAAATTTTTACTAACTACTTCTTCACTCATTATTAAATTAAATCCCTTCACGTTAATTTATAGCAAAGCTGAAAATCAGCTTTTATTTACATAATATGCTTGTGAGTAAATAAATGCTCAGAGCAATATTCATAATTACCGTTGCATTTACTGCAAAATCTAAACTCAAGCTCTGGATTGGTAATCTCCGTGCGACCGCAAACTGCACATTTGTGACGAGCAATAGGTGTGCCATCTCTATACTGTGTACGAGGTGGTGTCGCCTGACGTTTAAATTCTGCTCTTCTATGTATATCCTTTGGATTAAAGCGGCTCAAGTTCTTTCTAGTCATAAGGAAGAAAATTCCAAAGTTAAGTAGAGACGCAATAATTGGCACGGCATAGTACCAAGCGCCTACGCTGAAATACTTGATAACCTCGTATCCAACGATAACTACATAGAAAATAGACATCCATTTCATTTTTATTGGAATGATAAAATATAGCATAACCTGCATATCTGGGAAGCATACAGAAAATGCTAAGAATATTGATAAATTAATATAATATGTACTAATTAAATTACCAATACCTACTGTATTGCCGCCTGTAGCAAAATAAATGATAAAGGCACCAATAACAGTGAAGAGCATACCTCCAAAGATGTAAACATTGAAACGGAATGCGCCCCATGTGCGCTCTAAAGTACTACCTAGCTGATAGTAAAGCAAGAACATAATAATGGCCCATAAAGGACTGACCCCTGGTGGCATAAGTACCCAGGTAAACAATCTCCATATCTGGAAATTGTGAATAATATAATATGGCTCTAATGTAATAGCGCCAAGATAATTAACGTTTGTAAAACTGCTGCCGAACTGTAGTAAATAGCCAATTATATATCCGCATAACAAATATACGATTAAATTATTAATAGCGTACTTACCAAATTTTCTTTCTAGCTTATCTAACAAATCTCTACCTCCGTTTTGGTAATAACTATATTTACATAATTTCAGACCATAAGATTATAACCCCATAAAGGTAAAGATATCAACCAAAATTTCTACTCCAAATACTGTAAAACAGTATCCTGATTAATAGGTTCATAGTCCACATAAATGTATTTTCCATCAGATAATTCGATATCATCTGGAACGCTTCCATTTAAAGCTAAGCCTGCTGCCATGCTAGCAATAATACTACCCTTTTCCTCGGCATTATTTAGAACTGTACCATACATTTTCTTATCATTGATGGCCTCAAGAGCCTCCTGCTGACCATTCACGCCTACAATTAATGGCATTTCCTTTACTCCGTAGCTTTCAAGCGCATCTATTGCGCCAAGTGCCATATTATCATCATTTGCTAAGATTAGCTCTATCTGCCATGGGTGCCCTTCTAATAAAGAATTCATTTTTGTCTTGGCCTGTTGTCTGTCCCAATTGGCAATTTCATCGCCCAGAATTTCCATTTCATAGCCATTATTTTTTATGGTGTTTACAGAAACTCTAGATCTAACAATTGCATCCTGATGACCAGCCTCGCCTTCTAGTAGTACATATTGAATAACTCCATCATGATTAAAATCAATCTTTTCAAAAATCTCTGGATCATTCAAGGCTTCAAGAACCAGCTCTCCCTGAAGCTGCCCACTTTGAGCTGGATCAGCCCCCACGTAGTATAGCTTGTCGTATCTTTTTAGATCATCCTTTACCAATTCTCTATTAAAAAATATGATTGGTGTGGAGGTATTCTTTGCTCTTTCTATAATAACAGATGGATCCGTTCTATCGACCAAATTCACACAAACAACATCATAATCTTTGTCTATAAAATCATCTACCTGATCATTTTGGACCAGCTGGTTTTCTCCTGAATACACTACTGTTGTGGAAATTTCCACATCGTTATTCTTGGCATATTCAGCCAGGTCATTTTCAATATTTTTTAGGATTTCTTCTGTAAAGACATCAAACTCATTGTACATAGTAATACCAATCTTTACAGATTGCTTTGTTTCTTCAGTTGTAGTCTTTTTTGAGCATCCAGTACAAATCAATATTGCAAATACCAGTGCAATTGATATTATTCGTTTCATAGCCTCTATTTTGCAAATGGAAACAATACCTTTTGATTTTGCTCCAAATACATATTCTCCTTATCTACTATATAGTATAGCCCGTCTGTATTAGTATGATTCTTAGGGTTCATCAGCATATCTACTGCTAAAAAGCCCATGGTATAATCATCCTTGAAGGCCAAGGCATTTATTTGGTTTTTTTCTAAATAATAAACAGCAATGGGTCTATTATCTAAGCTATAAATCGGTATTTCTGAGGAAATATTATCCTTAGCAGCAACAGCATTATCAATGGATTTTTCATCTAACGTAACAATACCATCATACATTCCAGAGGCAATATAATTGTAAAAAATCAAATCATTTTCCTTGCTATAGTCCTCATAATATTTGATATTTAAATTTATTCCAGAGTCCGCCAAAGTCTCATCTAGGCCTACAATTAGCTGCTCCTTATCCAAATCATTTTGGTGAGTTAATAAAACCAGATTCTTGCAATCGGAATGCTCAGCTATATATTCAGCCAAATCAGAGCCTAATAGCTTTTCATCAGCAAGAACAGACTTAAGCTTTTTGTTCTTAGCTCCATTTCTAACTATTACTACCCTTTTCTCTAAATCATTATCAATAATATAATTGGCAATCTCCTCATAGTCATAAGGAACAACCACAACATAATCTGTTCCTGCATCTAATTGGGACTTTATTAAATCGATTTGTCCCTGGGCCCCAGCGTCCTTTGAGGAATTCAAAAAAATGACCGAGCTGTCATAATCGTTGGAGCATGCCGCAGCTCCTGATTTCATACTCTCCCAGTTAGTCAGGGTATCATCACAGACAATAAACGAAATGTTTACTATTCTTTTGTCGCCAAAAATATACGTATTGTAAATCAAAAATTCCACAACAATTAAAAGAAGGATCGCCAAAAAGGAGCCTATAAATAGTTTATTTTTCAGCACTCTTGTCACCTCCCTTGTATTCCTCGTAAGTAATCTTAGGAAGCTTGATAATAGCTGTGGTGCCCTCATCCAGCTCACTTTCCAGTCTCAAGCCGTAATCTCCTTTGAAATATAGATTAATTCTTTGATTTATATTCCATAGACCGATTCCAGAACCTTTGCCCTTTGACTCTGTCTTTTCTTTTAATAGCCCTTCTAGGATTTCTGGAGGAATTCCCATTCCATTATCCCTTACTTCTATATAAATATCTCCATCCCTCTCATAACCGTTTATATCGATAATTCCTTCATCGTCCAAATCACCCACGGCATGATAAATAGCATTTTCAATTAAAGGCTGAATAATTAGCTTTATAGTTATGCAATTTTCTATTGCAGGATCAATATTTATATTTGCTTCAAATTTATTCTTATAGCGCACCTTCTGGATAGCTAAATAATTCTTTGCGTGAGTTACCTCATCCTTTATAGTGATAATATTGTTTCCTTTGCTTAGACTGATTCTAAACAAGGTGGCCAGGCTAGTAATCATAGAAATTGCATCCTGATTTCTATCCGCCTCAATCATCCATACTACTGAATCAAGTGTATTATATAAAAAATGAGGATTAATCTGAGCCTGAAGAGCATTTAACTCGGATTTTCTCTTCTCCTTTTGCTCCTTTACTCTTTCATCCATCAATTCCTTCATTTGGTCGACAAGGGACTTAATGGTACGTCCCAAGTGTCTGATTTCATGAGAACCACCAATATATATCTTGTCTGATTCAAATTTTCCAGCTTCAATATCATTCAAAGAATTTTCAAGCTTTTTAATAGGATCAGTTACAATTTTTGAAATAAAAATGTTTCCAAACAAGATTAAGAAAATCGTTACTGTTATGATAATTAGCATAAATGCCCGTAGCTGAGTATAGTCACCAGCCAACTCGTTCATAGGCACAACAGAAACAATCTTCCAGCCGGTGTAGCCTACAGTTTTGACAATAACAGAACGTTTATCTCCATTAAAATTTTCTATGTAATCTCCATCATCGTAGCTTGCCGCCTGTACATTGTTTTCCTCTACAATGCCAGCATAAATAGCCTTTTGCTTTGGATGATAAATAATTTCGCCATTTGAATCTATCAAGTACACATAGCCAGTACCATTTTCATTTACCCTGGAAAACATTTGCTCGATAGATGAATAGTTCATGTCTACCAACAAAATTCCAGGTCTGGTATAGCCCATATAATTTAAATCTATACTTCGGCTCAGAGAAACTACCCAGTAATACCTATAATTACTAGTTTCAAACATATTTTGAACATGAGGCTTTGAAAAATAAAAATTTTCGATATCCTCCTCAGTTCCTACAAACCATTCCTGGTCGGTAAAATCCACTCCCGCCTTTCTGGTGGCAATTGGCGCAGCAGAAATAAGGGCTCCATCCTCAGAGATGCAGGCTATACTAATCAAATCATCCTTGTTTGCCTCGTATAGCAAATCCATCTCCTCAGTCATGGAATCCGAAGTCATGTCCATATTTTTAATTACGTTATAATACATACCGTTTGAAATACCCATCATATTTCTAAGGTATGAGTTTAAGTTCCAGCTAACCTGTTCAATCACCTGCTTGTTATCTTCAATAGCTCTTTGTCTGGCCGTGTTTACATAATTGGTGTAAAAGGCAAAGGCCATAAAGGTCATACTAATAATGGCAACAAGGGTAAAAGAAATAGAAATAACCAGCTGGATGCTTCTACGTTTAGACGCCTGTCTAAAACGACTAAATTTCCCCTCAATCCTATTTTTTAACATTATTTCTCCATCTGTTTACGATATTTTGAAGGCGAAATACCATATGCCTTTTTAAATACGTAGCTAAAATAATTTGGCTCATCATAGCCTATCATTTTTCCAATTACATAGCTTTTTTCATCCGTTGTATTAAGCAGTTCTATAGCCTTTTCTAAGCGCAAATTGGTAAGATAGGTTACAAAGCTCACCCCTGTATTCTTTTTAAACAATGCTGAAAAATAAGTAGCACTAACACCTAAATAAGAGCACACCTGGTCCACAGAAAGCTCTGATTCATTATAATGCTCAGAAATATATTCCTTTGCTTTATTTATCAGCAAGGTAGTTGAGTCTGTTCTGTTTTGTTTAATCAAAGCTCTAACAGACAGGCATTTTTCCAAAAACCACTCTTGCATTTCATCCATAGAATCAAAGTTATCAAGAGTAGCTAATACATCAATATTTTGATCAAATGAAGTGGACTCCTCTGTATAGGATTTTGCCAGTTTAAATAATTCAAAATAGGCTTCTATGATTGAAAGCTTTAATTGATACAAGGAAATATTCTTTTCTATTAAATCCATAAAGAAATTGTTTACTTCCTCTGAAAGGTCTGCCTTGGATCCTATCTTTATTTGCTTTAAAATTCTATTAACATTATCATTTTCAAAGAGGTTTACCGCGCTATCATTTGGCTCCACATCCCTTATAGAAATGGCCTGATTATCGTCAAATAAAATCCTGTAGGAAATGGCATCCTTGGCAGATTTAAAGGAACTAAATAAATCCTTTAGCTCGCTTACTATTGTACCAACACCTGCCGTTGTATTAATTTGTAATAGCTTTGAAGAAAGCTTACAGATCATATCTAAATCTAATAGGAAATTGTCATATTCTTCCTCACTGTCAAAGCAGCCTAATACAATAACATTGCCTAGGTAATTGACGCAGTGATAATTGGAATGCTCTGATAGCTTTTCTAAAGCCAGTTGATTTAAGGATACAGAAAATAAACGTCTCGAATCCACGTCCATACTTTCGTCCTTGTCAAATATCAGACGTATTATTCCAACAGCATAGTAGTTTCCCTCCATGCCCTGACCGTATTCATTGTAGATTTCTTTGATACGATTTGTTTCAATGTGGCCTTCGATAAGGCCGATGATAAATTGTTCCTTAAAAAAGGGAACACTTTCCTGATAATATTTTTTGAGATTTTCTAGATTTCGTCGCTTGTCTAATTCCTCATCCAAGCTATTTTTTAGACGTGAAAAAACCCCTTTTAACTCCTCAGCATCAATAGGCTTTAATATATATTCTTCTGCTGAAAGCTCAATAGCCTCCTTTGCATACTCAAATTCGTCATATCCAGAAAATATAACAATTCTTGTAGCAGGAAGCTCTGATTTTAAAAGCTTTGAAAACTCTAAGCCATTCATGAAAGGCATATTTATATCGGTGAGAACCACATCCGGCTGATTGTCCAAAGCCTTCTCTAGCGCATCCTGACCATTTTCAGCAGATGCTACCACCTGAAAGCCCAAGTCCTCCCAATTAATCTTTTTTTCAATAGCGATGCGGACCTCTTCCTCATCGTCAACAAGCATAACATTATACATATGTAATCCCCCAATTACGTAAAAACCTAAACTAATTATAGCAAAACCGCCTATTGATTAAAATGAAGTTTTAACTAAAAAAGCCCCACAATCCCTTAAATGTGTCATCATTTCAAGGATTGTAGGGTAATTGTTTTTATTATTTAAATATCGCTAAGCTTTCTTGCGCTTTGAAAGAACATCAACTGTTACAGCGCCAAGAAGTACTGCACCTTTTACGATTTTCTGGATATCTGTTGACCATCCAAAAAGTGACATACCATTGTTTAGAATACCCATTACAAAGGCACCAACAACAGCACCAAGGATTGTACCAGAACCACCAGCTACGGCTGCACCACCAATGTAGCAAGATGCGATGGCATCCATCTCGAATCCGTCACCAGCCTTTGGTGTAGATGATCCGTTTCTAGCTGAAAGAACGATACCTGCAACAGCTGCAAGTACACCCATGTTTGTGTATACCCAGAAGAATACTTTGTTTGTATCAATACCAGAAAGGTTTGCTGCTTTTCTGTTACCACCAAGAGCATAAATCTGACGACCAGCTACTGTTTTAGTAGTAATAAACGCATAGATTGCAATGAGAATTACCATGATTAAAAGAACAAATGGTAAACCATTGTATCTAGCAAGCTTTGTAAAGAAGAACCAGATAATAAATAACTCAACAACAAGCTTTAAAACTGTCTGCCATGTTGGAGCAAGTGCAAAATTATATTTTTTCTTTGTCTTAATACTTCTTAATTCAGCCCAAATAAGAAGTACTGATGCAATAATTGCAACAGCTATTGTTACAAGGTCTAATACTCCATCACCAAAGAAAATCTTATATGTAGGAAGGAATCCTGCACCAATAAAGTTATAATTTGTAGGAAGAGGTCCCTTTGTCTGAGCCTGTAAAAGTGTGTAGGTTAAGCCTCTACCCATAAGCATGGTAGCCAGTGTAACTACGAATGGTGGAATGCTAAGATAAGCAATAAAGAATCCAGCAAACATACCTACTAAAAGACCAATTGCAAGTGCAGCAATAATTGCCACCCACATATTCATCTTGTAGTCCATCATCATGATACCTGCTGTGGCACCACAAAGAGCAACTACAGAACCAACGCCTAAGTCGACGTTACCTGTTAATACGCAAAGTAACATACCAATTGCAAGAATTACTACGTAACCATTTTGCATTACCAGGTTGTTAATGTTCATAGGTGTAAGGTTTTTACCACCTGTAAGAACCGCAAAAATTAAATAGATAACAATTAAGGCAATAAACATACCATATTGTTTCATGTCTAAATTTACTCTTTTATTTTTCATTTCCATCACCCTTTCTATTATGCGCCATTACGCACTGCATAATTTTCTCCTGAGATACCTCAGCACTTGAAAGTTCACCTGCAATTTCTCCCTCATTGATAACGTAGATTCTGTCGCAAGTACCAATGATTTCAGGCATTTCAGATGATATTACAATTACCGCCTTGCCAGCCTTTGCCAGCTCATTAATTACACAATAAATTTCGTATTTAGCACCAACATCAATGCCTCGAGTTGGCTCATCCAAAATAAGTACATCAGGCTGTGTAAGCATCCATTTTGCAAGTACTACCTTTTGCTGGTTACCACCTGAAAGAGAGCCAACAACCTGATTGATGGAATTTGCTTTAACATTAATTCTCTTTTTATATTCTTCAGCAGCAAGAATCTCTTCATTGCCATTGATTACACCACGCTTTGAGAAGAACTTAGGACGGGCTGCAATTGTCATATTCTCCTTGATATCGCCAATGAGAATTAGACCATTTGTCTTTCTATCCTCAGTAACATAAGCAAGCTTATTATCAATTGCATCTTTTACAGTCTTTAGATTAACCTCTTTCCCGTTAATCTTTACTGTACCAGAGATTTTCTGTCCGTAGCTATGTCCAAAAACACTCATGGCAAACTCTGTACGACCAGCTCCCATAAGTCCTGCCAGACCAACTACTTCTCCTGCCTTAACTTCGATGTTAATATCCTTTAGAACCTGACGATCAGGATCATCTGGATGGAATACATTCCAATTTTTTACTTCAAATATTGTATCGCCAATTGTGACGCCTTCTCTTTCTGGATATCTGTTTGTAAGCTCACGACCAACCATGGCTTTTATAACTCTATCCTCGGAGAAATCATCTACTCCTTTTATAAGGGTTTCGATGGTCTTACCATCTCTAATTACTGTAACCGCATCAGCTACGTAACTAATTTCATTTAATTTATGGGAAATAATAATACATGTAATTCCCTGTTTTTTAAGCTCTAGCATAATATCTAGAAGCTTTTTAGATTCTTCATCATTTAATGCAGCTGTAGGCTCATCCAAAATCAAAAGCTCAACCTTTTTAGCCATAGCCTTTGCAATTTCAATAAGCTGCTGCTTTCCTACACCAAGCGAATTTACTGGCGCATTTACATTCTCATGCTCCAGTCCTACCTTTGCTAACATTTCCTGTGCTTTTTGACGAGTTTTGGTCCAGTCAATAACACCCTTCATTGAAAGCTGCTCATTTCCTAAGAAAACATTTTCTGCAATTGAAAGAAGAGGGCTTAATGCCAACTCCTGATGAATAATAACAATGCCTTTTGCTTCAGAATCTCTAAGATTATGGAATTTGCAAATCTCTCCATGATACTCAACATCCCCATCGTAAGTACCGTATGGATAGACACCCGACAATACATTCATCAGAGTAGATTTTCCTGCACCGTTCTCACCACAAAGGGCATGAATCTCTCCCTTTTTAACCTGCAGATTTACATCATCAAGGGCTCTTACTCCGGAAAACTCTTTTACAATATGTTTCATTTCCAAGATGTAATCTGACATACTATTCTCCTTCTTAAAACTAGTGGCGACTATAAAAGCCGCCACTATAAAATATTGACATTTTTTATTATTCAGCTAACTGCTCTTCTGTGTAGTAACCGCCATCTACAATGATTTCTTTATAGTTATCCTTGTCAACTGCAACAGGTGTGCAAAGGTATGAAGGAACTACAAGCTTACCATTGTCATACTGCTCTTCGTCATTGATTTCTGGCTCTGCGCCTTCAAGAACTGCCTGTACCATAGTAACGCACTTATCTGCAAGAAGACGTGTATCCTTGTAGATAGACATTGTCTGTGATCCAGCGATGATGTTCTTTGTAGCCATAAGCTCAGCATCCTGACCTGTGATAAGTGGCCAATCCTCGCCTACCTTGTATCCAGCACCTTCAAGAGCTGCCTTACATCCATATGCAAAACCATCAAAGGCTGTAGCACAGATGTCAAGCTTGTCATCAGCATAGAAACCTGTAAGGTAGTTCTCACAGTTCTGCTGAGCTGTCTCCTGAGACCATCTAAGGATACATGTATCTTCGAATGATGTACGACCTGACTTACATACTAATGTACCGTCATCAAGGTATGGCTGAAGAACTTCCATAAGACCGTTGTAAAGCATTACAGCGTTGTTGTCATCTGGTGAGCCCATGAAGAACTCGATTGTGTATGACTCATCTGTGTTTGCAAGGTCCTTAGACTCTTCGATGTACTTACCGATTGCAGTACCAACACCCTTGTTATCGAATGTTGCGTAGTAAGAAACAGCGTCTGTGTCCATTAGAAGACGATCGTAAGCAATGATAGGAATACCAGCTTCCTTAGCCTGAGCTTCAACGTTTACAAGAGCTGATGAATCAACAGCTGCGATAACTAAGCAATCAGCACCAGCAGCGATCATGTTCTCAATCTGAGAAACCTGAGCCTGAACATCATCCTCAGCGTACTGAAGATCAACTTCATAGCCAAGAGCCTCTAGCTTTGCCTTCATGTTGTTACCATCATTAATCCATCTTTCTGATGACTGTGTAGGCATTGCAACAGCAACCTTCTTTCCTGTAGAAGCTGCTGTATCGCCGCTTTCTGTAGCTGCATCTGTCGAACCAGAATCTGCAGGAGCCCCTGTGTCAGCAGGACCACATCCAGCAAATAACCCCATTGCCATAACAGCTGTCAGTAAAAACCCTAGAACACGTTTTTTCATTTTACTTCTCCTCCTATTAAACTGTGCAACGTTTTGTTGCTTTTTACTATATTTTGATTGTAACAATTCACTTTTTTGTTTAAAATACAAAATTCTATGAAAAAAATATGAAATTCTACACTAAAAAAGGCAACTGAGGGCCAAAATAGCTTTGACGTTACAGTTGCCAATAATAACTCTATTATTCATTATTTAGGTAAAATAGCTGTAGATCCTGGGAAGATAAATTACTTCTTTGAAGACCACATCACTACAGAATAGGAATTAATTCTACTAAAAATACTACGACGCAACACAGTACAGCTACAGTAAATAAGCTCTGTCTAAACCAGGCTGCAATAGTTCCCACTATTAAGGCCAAAATTCCTGCCAGCTTTACCTGGGTTGCATCGATAATAGCTGGAAAAGTCATAACTGCCAAGGTTACAAATGGCACATAATATAAAAAAGATCTTACAAATCTATTTTTAATAGGTTTTCTAAAAATTGTCACCGGAAGAACTCTGATAATCGTACTCACCAAAGCAGCAATTAAAATGTAAATATAGATTCTAGTCATCATCTTCTACCTCCGGGTGTGGGAATAAAATTGCCGCAGCTGACGCTATTACTACTGTTAAAATAATAGTTTTTGTGCCACTTGATATACCAGAAAAAATAGCTGCACGATTTGCAATATAGCTCAAAATAAAGCTAACTATTATTAGTGCTGCAACAATATTATGCTTTCTAGCCTCAGGCATAATACAGGCCAAAAACATTCCGTATAAAGCAACAGATAATGCTGAAACAATTCTTACAGGCATTAGCTCTCCTGCTATAATTCCAAGAGCTGTTCCCATTGCCCAGCAAGGTGCTGCAATCAAAAATGCTCCGTGATTATATAAGGGCTCCACAAAGCCAGGTCTTTTGATTGTGATTGCAAATATCTCATCCGTAACGCCAAATCCCACCAGGATTCTTTGAAATATAGATGTTTTTGTATCAAATTTTTGGCTGAGGGCTGTGGACATAAGCAAATATCTGGCATTGACGACTAAGGTCATAATCGCCATCTCCAAAAAGGTGGCTCCTTCCTTTATAACTGTATAAACAGCATATTCTCCTGCGCTTGCATGATTTAAAAATGAATTAATAAAACCCTGAACAGGATTTAGTCCTGCTTTTCGTGCAAGAATACCTAGAGAAAAGGCTACTGCAAAATAGCCTAATCCAATTGGAAAGCCATCTTTAATTCCTTCTAAAAATATTTGTTTTTTAGTCTTACTATTATTCATACTTTTAAACTTTCATAGTTTGTTCATCATTAAATTTTCTCAATAATGTAAAATAATGACATGGGAGAATTTCGGGAGGTTTATATGCAGCCAGGAGTTTTTCAAGCCAAAAGAAAAAATGGTGAAATTTATTATCGCGCCAATATAACCTATCTAGGAAAACATATTAGCATTGGTAGTTATGACACCGAAGAAGCCTGTAATAAAGCATATCTAGAAGCCAAGGCTCTTCTTAGTGACCCTCAAATCGGGATACTTTCCTTCAGCGTTAAAAAAAATATACTGCCCTTTAATAAGTATGTATCACTTATTAATTACAGGGATAATCATATGTATATTAAAACCCCTATTTATCTTCAGAAAAATTACTTTAACTACTATATTGATTCCAAAACAATCCTAAAATTCGATAATGATGATTTGTTTTATTACTCTAGTCATAAAATCCAAAACCGCGGTGGCCATATGTTTGTCAGCGATTATGGAATGCAATATAATATCCTGTCCCGCTATGGAATAAAGCCATATAGCATAAAGGGAAAGGATTATCTATTTGCAAATGGCGACGAGACCGATTATAGATACTCAAATATAATATTAGTAAATAAATATCATGGCGTCTCAAAGGAAGAAAAACGAGGACGTGTTCGATACGTTGCCAAAATTCACCTCAACGGAGACTTTATCGTAGGCCGTTATCCAAATGAATCCACTGCCGCAATTGCCTATAACAAGGCTGTAGATCTTTGTAAAGCACGTGGTATGACAAAAAAATTCCCAACAAATTTTGTGTCAGAGTATACTCCTAGAGAATATGCCGACATTTATACTGAAATCAAAATATCCTCTCATCTTTACAAATTTTTCCGCAATAAAAATTTCAGAGAGGCCTAAAGCTAAATACTAAGAAAACCATCCGTAGCATTAATCTCTCGGATGGTTTTCTTTAAATAAACAATAATCTCAAAAGGGAATATTATTTATTATTAGTTATTGATAAATTTGTCATCTTCGTTGTTCCAAGAGTAAAGGCTACGGATTTCCTTACCAACCTTTTCTGATGGATGCTCAGAAGCAAGCTTTCTCATAGCCTGGAAGTGAACCTGACGACCAGCTGGTGACATATCAAGTAAGAATTCCTTAGCAAATGAACCATCCTGAATATCTGAAAGAATCTGCTTCATAGCCTTCTTTGTATCCTCTGTGATGATCTTTGGTCCTGTAATATAATCGCCATACTCAGCTGTATTAGAGATAGAATATCTCATTCCAGCGAAGCCTGACTGATAAATAAGATCAACGATAAGCTTCATTTCATGGATACACTCGAAGTATGCGTTTCTTGGATCATATCCTGCCTCAACAAGTGTTTCGAAACCACACTGCATAAGGGCACAAACACCACCGCAAAGTACAGCCTGCTCACCAAAGAGGTCAGTCTCTGTCTCTGTTCTAAATGTTGTCTCAAGAATACCAGCACGAGCTCCACCGATACCAGCACCATAAGCAAGTGCAAGATCAAGAGCCTTTCCTGTAGCATCCTGATATACAGCTACAAGACAAGGTGTACCCTTTCCTGCCTGATACTCAGAACGAACTGTATGACCTGGAGCCTTAGGTGCAATCATAGTAACATCAACATCTGCTGGTGGCTTGATGCAACCAAAGTGAATGTTGAAACCATGTGCAAACATAAGCATGTTTCCAGCCTCGAGGTTTGGCTCGATATCCTTCTTGTACATATCTGCCTGCTTTTCATCATTGATAAGAATCATGATGATATCAGCCTGCTTTGCAGCCTCAGCAGCTGTGAAAACTGTAAGTCCCTGCTTCTCAGCCTTTTCCCATGACTTTGAGCCTTCATAAAGACCTATAATAACATCACAACCACTCTCCTTTAGGTTAAGAGCGTGAGCGTGACCCTGGCTACCGTAACCAATAATAGCGATTTTCTTTCCTTTTAAAAGTGAAAGATTACAATCTTCCTGGTAAAAAATCTTTGCTTCCTGTGACATTTCATTATCCTCCTATTAAAATAAAAAATTAAAAACCCTGTTAACAAATAAGTCTTATGTAGCTCGACCGCATTATTAAATTTATATTAAAGAATTACAACATCGTCTGAACCACGGCTAAGTCCTGTGAGTCCAGTACGTGCTAGCTCTAAAATATCATAATCACCCAACATATCTAGGAATGCCTCTAATTTATCTTGATTGCCAGTAAGTTCAAGAATCATTGAGTCATGTGTAACATCTACAACCTTGCCATGGAATATATCTACGATTGTAAGAACATCCTGACGATTTGTATTGATTACAGAAATCTTAACCAACATGAGCTCTCTCTTTACAGACATACCGTGCTCTAATACCTTGAGATCTACCACCTCAGTAAGCTTAGATACCTGCTTTTCAATCTGCTCGAGAATCATGTCATCACCATGTGTAACAATAGTAACTCTAGTATATCTAGGATCAGCTGTTACGCCTGCTGAAAAACTATCAATATTATAACCTCTTCGTGAAAATAAGCCGGAAATGCGGCTTGTAAGACCTGGTGTGTTTTCTACTAAAATAGAAAGTACTTTTTTAGACTCCATAATTACTCTCCTGTACTTATTACTTCAATAGTTTTATACTTTAATACTTGAAAGTACGAAACTAGTTAGAATTCTATCACAAATACTATTAATGTCAACTACATTTACCACTAAAATAATACATTTATAACAATAATTAAATTGAACATTTAGTAATATTTTCCATCGTATGGATTATATAGTCCCATTTGAATAGGCTGACGCTTTGTTTCATAGCAAAGTGTGATATAAAAATCTCTAAACTCAAAGCCCTGCTTGGTCCATGCTTTATTGCCCTTTTCGCAATCGCAATACTCACTAAAATCAATCCACTGAAGCACCTGCATCAGCGGACGGTCAAGCATTTTACAGGTTGCCTCCTTAAAGGTCCACATTTCGGTAAACTTCTTGTCTACCTCCTTTGCTGGACAAGCTGCTAAAAAGTCCTGATCATTTTTTGTAAAGAAACGCTTTACCAAATCGGCATCATAGGTCCTAATACGCTCCACATCAATGCCAACTGGCTCGTTAGAAATAGCTGCCACTGCAAATAAATTAGAATGTGACATGCTAAAATAGACATTCTTCGGTTGTATAAAAATGGGTTTGCCCTGAGAAGTGTTTGAATAAACATAGGGTCTTTCAATATGATTCTCCCACAAAAGCTTTTCAAGCAAATGAGACGCACCTAATCTCTCACATTTTCCCTTAAGAGTTTTAGCCTCGTCAACATGAGCCCTTCTTTGAGGACTAATCATATCGTAAACTTCATCAAATATAAACGGATTTTGTAATGCCTCACAATTGTACGCTGCCGCTTTAATCATACCATTCCCCTTTTCCTTTATAATACAAAGTATAACATAGTGAGAAAAAAGTATGTTAAAATTCTATTAAATGTTACTAATCGTTGTAATATTTAATAGATTTTATCCGGGGGCAAATTATGAAAATTCTTATCTTTGAAATGAAAACAGTCTGCTACAATTCATATTTATATTTTGGTGATGCATTAGGAGCAGCTCTGGCATCTCTTGGTCATACAGTAGAATATTTTCGAATGGGCGATGAGTCCTTAGACGACTTGGAAAAATATGTGGGCAAAAAATATGATGCCCTTATCGACTTTAATTCGGATCTTCCTCGTGCTCTTATGGATGATGATACATTTTTCTTAGATCATGTAGATGCACCTTTCTTTGACGTTCTATTAGACCATCCGCTTTACCATCACGATTCCCTTAAAAATAAACTATCAAATTTTCATATTGTATGCTTGGATGACAATCATAGAAAATATATTGAAAAATACTATCCTCATATTAAATCTATTACTGTCACACCAATGACAGGCGAGTTGGCTTTTGGAAAGGACACAGTAGATTTTAACGATTATGATAATCGTAAATACGATATTATGTTTTCCGGAACATATACTGCTCCAGCCAGATTAGAAGCCTCTATTAAAAAGCTACCTGATATGATTCAAAATAATATTTATGAGCTAATAGATATGATGAAGGATAACACAAAGCTCACCATTGAAGATGCCGTAGATATATTGGCCTCAAATGAAATCTATGACTATATAAATTCAGATAAGCCTCTTCATACCCAGACCTTTTATCTAGCAGATGCATATGTAAGATGCCTTAACAGAAAGCGACTAGTAGAATCACTGGATAATTGTAAGCACGAGCTTCATTTATTTGGCTCCTTATGGGATGAACTAGAATTAAAGCATGCCACTTTGCATAGGGAAATTCCGTTTAATCTAACCTTTACTATTTTTGCAAAATCCAAGCTGTCCGTAAATATAATGCCAAACTTTAAAGCAGGCAGTCATGATAGAGTATTTTCCTCTCAGTTAAATGGAGCCGTCGCTCTTACAGACTCTACAACTCTGCTTTCAAGAGAATATACCCATGGCCATGATATTTTGTTTTATGATTTAGATAATATGGATACAGTTTCAGAAATGGTGGACTATTATTTAGATAACCCTCAAATGCTCAAAAAAATAGCCCAGGCCGGCTATGAAAAGTCATTTCAAAACCATACCTGGACTAATATTGCTCAGTTATTAATAGAAAGTATTAATCAAGTGTAAGCATCTCCTGGTAGAATGCAAAATAGTCCTTTCTACCCTGCTTTGTAAATTCAATAGCAGTACGTGGATGCTGATTTAATAGGCCTGTTGTAAGATACTGCATATCGTATCCCCATACAACGCCCTGTTCTTTTAATGGATTCATGTAGTCTTCTACAAATTTAATAGCATATCTTTCCTTGTATTTTGGATTCTTTAAAAATCCTAGTAGCAATTCCATTGCGCAATTACCTGCACCACGGCCCATGCTGCTGTATGTAGCATCAAGGTAATCTACATTATCACCACATGCCTCGATAGTATTGGCAAATGCAAGCTTTTGATTGTCATGTGCGTGCATTCCCACCTTTTTACCATATTTTGCAGCTGCGTTGCAGTAAACATCAGCAATACGCTCTATCTGCTCTGGGTAAAGTGAGCCATAGCTGTCTACAATATAAACACAAGAAATTGGAGTCTGACATACAATATCAAGAGCTGACTTGATATCGTCCATAGATGCAGAAGAAATAGCCATAATATTACATGTAGTCTCATAGCCCTTCTTTGTGGCATCCTCAATCATAGCTACTGCACCTGGCAACTGATGAAGGTATGTTGCAACACGTATTAAATCTACTGGACTCTCATTTTTATTATGAATGTCTTCCTTGTAATTGCATCTGCCTACATCTGCCATAATAGCAAGCTTTAGATCAGTATCATTCTCTCCAACAATTTTTCTGATATATTCATCTGAAGAAAACTTCCAAGGTCCAAACTTTGACTCATCGAACTGCTCTTTGTCAGCGCGATAACCCATCTCCATGTAATCAACCCCAGCCTTTACATTAGTTAAATATAAAGCCTTAGCAAACTCGTCTGTAAAATAGAAGTCATTAACAAGACCTCCATCACGAAGTGTTGCGTCAACTACACGTATGCTTTCTCTAACTTCGAGAAGCTTTGAAACCTCTTTCATTTTTCTGTCCTCCTAAGAATAATAAATACGCTTTAGCGATTAAAAGCGATAAAGTGATTATAATTATTATAAACTATATTGTCAAATAATAATTATAAAAGAGCTTTTTCTAAAAGCAATAGGACATTAAAAAAGCCCTTGGCACAAGGCCAAGAGCTTAAAAAATTCTACATGATATATTAGAACTTACCAGCGTTAGCAGCTTCCTCAACAGAAACGGCTACAGCAACTGTAGCACCAACCATTGGGTTGTTACCCATACCGATAAGACCCATCATCTCAACGTGTGCAGGAACTGAAGATGAACCAGCGAACTGAG
>JAILKL010000032.1 GCA_024693775.1 Pseudobutyrivibrio sp. | reverse complement strand
GAATCCTTTAACTACGCGGCACTAGCAGAAGATTCTGAAGCTGATCCAACACAGCACATCAATGCAACCACTGACAGAACTGTCGTGGACGCTTATACCTGTGATGAAAACGGCAACAAATCTGATTCCTCAGAGTACGTTGCATTGGAATTGGCCTATGATCCAAATGTGGGCAATCCATTCTGCTACGACATTTTGACATGGCACAACACAGTTTGTGATCCATATCAATTAGAAGTAACTCTGAATTCTGGCTCTAGCCTCAAAGATACCAGCGGAAATGAATTTTCAGAGGTGACAATTGATTCCAACATCGATTTGTCTTTGGACGCTGCTATTTATCCTCAGCTGGAAAATGTTGATTTATCAGGCAGCTACACCGGTGAAAATGGCCAGACACTTACTTATGGTTCATTTGCTCCAGAGGATGACGGCAACAAGCATCCACTAGTAATCTGGCTACACGGCGCAGGCGAAGGTGGAACTCAAAATGAAATCGCAGTTCTCGGAAACAAGGTAACTGCCCTTTACGAAGACGAATTCCAGAATACAATGGGTGGCGCTTACGTGCTCACACCTCAGACAGACACATTCTGGCTCACATACAACGAGGAAGGTGATTGGCAGGGAAATCCTGGTGTTGATTCAATCTACCTCGAGACTTTGAAAGGTCTTATCGACGATTACGTTGCCAAAAATGAAAATATTGATACAAATAGAATCTACATCGGCGGCTGCTCAAACGGTGGCTACATGACAATGGATATGATTCTAAATTATCCTGATTACTTTGCTGCTGCTTTCCCTATCTGCGAAGCATATCAGGACAGCGGCATCACAGACGAGCAGTTGGAAGGAATCAAGGATTTACCTGTTTGGTTCGTATATGCGAAGAACGATACAACAGTTATCCCAGAGGATTTCGAAATTCCAACAATCAAGCGTCTTGAAAGCATCGGCGCAGACGTTCATACTTCTGTATTTGACGACGTTCCCGATACAACAGGCCGCTTCACTGGAGAAGATGGCGAAGCATACCAGTACATGGGTCACTGGTCATGGATCTACTTCTTCAACAATCAGTGCCAGGAGAACGGAGTAAATCTCTGGAACTGGCTTACAGAACAAAGCAAATAATCTTTACTACTTTTTTTCATTCTTCTAAAATATAAAAGGAACTCCCGGTAGCCTAGCTGCTGGGAGTTCTCTTGTTATTTACACAATTATTAAATTATATTCTAATTTTAATCTGAAAAATCCTCCGTGAAATCTAGCTAATTTTAGTAACCTTTGACGCAGCAAATCACCGGTAAATTCTAGTGAATTCCAGTCCCCCTTCACTCGGCAAATCACCCCATCAATTCTATATAGCGCTCCACTCGCGCCAACACATCATCCAAGCTAAAATAGCCAGACTCATGAATAGCCTCTTTTCCATCTACGTACACCACCACTGTCGGAAAAGTGAGAACCTGATTTTGCGCTGCCATCTCAGGATATTCGTCGATGGAAATGTGCCAAGCCTCCACCGAGCTGTGGCTATTTTGCCAAGCATCGATTCTCTGGCGAATGGCTGTACATGGCTGACAGGTAATTGAGCTAAACTGCAAAATCACGATGTCATTTTCGGCCACGATTTCTTCTATTTTTTTATTATTGCGGAAATCATTAATCATATAATTACACTTTCACTAAATGCAGGTTCAATCTATTTAATTCACCAAATATTAAAGCCATTCATATATTAGATTTAAAATAATAGAATTTTCACCTAACAGATTTCTTGATTTTATACCAAATTATTGGATAACAGCCACAACCTCACCAATATACATATCATGATCTGGCTGGCCCTCGTAGTGCTGCTTTGCAATATCTGCTGGCATGCAGCTTGGGTCAAGTGTCTGCTTGTAGAGCTTTTTGCAAACGATTGTCACCTCTGCCTCAGCAAATGTCATTGAGTTTTCGCACGCCTTTGGTGTGAGGCCTGACTCCTTCATCTTGTCCATATCGCGGCCAGATTTTTTACCAAGAACACCTAGGATTTCACGGCATTCCTCTGGGAAAAAGCTGAGTGTGAAATAGTCATTATTTTCCATATACTCGTGAGTCAATCTGGATGTGCGCACGTAAACTGTGGCCACCGGCTTGTTCCAAATTGTGCCCATGCCGCCCCAGCTGACTGTCATAGTGTTAAAATCATTCTCGTTTCCTGCTGTAAGTAGCGCCCATTTCTTATGAAACTGGCTAAAAATCTCTGTGTTGAATTCCATGGTAATCTCTCCTTTTC
>JAILKL010000026.1 GCA_024693775.1 Pseudobutyrivibrio sp. | reverse complement strand
AAGGACAAGACAGGCGTAAGAGTTGAAGGCTTTGATGCAATCAACCCAATCACAGGCAAAAAGATTCCAGTATTTATTTCAGATTACGTAATGATGGGTTATGGTACAGGTGCTATTATGGCCGTTCCTGCTCATGATCAGAGAGACTGGGATTTCGCTACAAAGTTTGGCATTGATATTATCCCTGTTATCGAGGGTGGAGATGTTACCAAGGAAGCCTACACAGGTGATGGTAACATGATAAATTCTGAGTTCCTTAATGGTTACAACAATAAAAAGGACTCAATCGAGAGAATGATCGAAGAATTAGAGAAGCTTGGCTGTGGTAAGGCCGGTGTTCAGTACAAAATGAAGGACTGGGCATTCAACAGACAGCGTTACTGGGGCGAGCCTATTCCAATCGTTCATTGTCCAAAATGTGGTGATGTAGCAGTTCCATTTGAAGAACTTCCACTTAAGCTTCCTGTACTTGAGAATTTCGAGCCAGGTACAGATGGTGAGTCACCACTTGCCAAGGTTGAATCCTTTGTAAATTGCAAGTGTCCTAAGTGTGGAGCTGATGCAAAGCGTGAGACAGATACTATGCCACAGTGGGCTGGTTCATCATGGTATTTCCTTCGTTACATCGATCCACATAATGACAACGAACTTGCAGCTATGGACAAGCTCAACTACTGGATGCCTGTTGATTGGTACAACGGTGGTATGGAGCATGTTACAAGACATTTGATTTACTCAAGATTCTGGCATCACTTCCTTTATGACATCGGTGTAGTTAACACACCAGAGCCATATAAGAAGAGAAGTGCTCAGGGTATGATTCTCGGCGAGGATGGACAGAAGATGTCTAAGTCTCGTGGTAATGTAATCGATCCACTTGATATCGTAGATGCATATGGTGCAGATACACTTCGTACATACGTATTATTCATGGGTGATTACGGCGCTGCAGCTCCATGGTCTGATGCTTCAGTTCGTGGATGCAAGAGATTCCTTGAGAGATTCGCAGGTCTTACAGATATCGTTACAGATGAGCCAAACTCAAGCTCAATCGAAACCGGTATCCATAAGACAATCAAGAAGGTTTCTGAGGACATCGAGGCAATGAAGTACAACACAGGTATTGCCGCAATGATGGGTCTCCTTAACGATATTATTTCAGAAGGACATATTACAAAGGATAATCTTATCCTTCTTGTAAAGCTTCTCAGCCCATTTGCTCCACATCTTACAGAAGAGATGTATGCAGAGCTTGGCGGAGAAGGTTATTGTTCACTTTCAGCTTGGCCAGAATTCGATCCAGAGAAGATTGTAGAGGCTACAATCGAAATCGCTGTTCAGATTAATGGCAAGCTCAAGGCTACAATCACAATTCCTAACGGATGTGAAAAGGACGAGGCTCTTTCAATTGCAAAAGCCAACGAAGCTGTTGCCGCTGCAATCGAGGGCAAGAACCTTGTTAAAGAAATTTACGTTCCAAACAAAATAGTAAATATCGTAGCTAAATAATGCGTTTAACGCACAGTCTTGGATTTGAAGAAAGAAATTATTGCAACTATAGTTATTGAGATGAGCATATGAAGCTTGCAATCATTAGAATTCTTTGTGGCAGACAGCTACATGGTAATTTTGATTGCAAGTATTGCATATGTGTTTTATGGAGAATTTAATTATGAGCAAGATTCAGATGACAACACCACTTGTAGAGATGGATGGAGACGAGATGACTCGTATCCTCTGGCAGATGATTAAGGATGAGCTCCTTTTGCCATTTATTGATTTGAAGACAGAATATTATGACCTGGGTTTGGAGCATCGTAACGAAACAGATGATAAGGTTACTGTAGACTCTGCCGAGGCCACCAAGAAATATGGCGTTGCTGTTAAATGCGCTACCATAACTCCAAATGCTGCCCGTATGACAGAGTACAACCTCAAGGAAATGTGGAAGAGTCCTAATGGAACTATCAGAGCAATTCTTGATGGTACAGTATTCAGAGCTCCTATCGTTGTTAAAGGCATCGATCCAAATGTTAAAACCTGGAAGAAGCCTATCACTATTGCGCGTCATGCCTATGGTGATGTTTACAAAAATACTGAAATGAAAATTCCAGCTGCAGGTAAGGTAGAGCTTGTTTATACAGCAGAGGATGGAACAGAAGAGCGTGCGCTTGTTCATACGTTCAATGGACCAGGCGTTGTTCAGGGACAGCACAATATCAATGCATCTATTGAAAGCTTTGCTCATAGCTGCTTTAAGTATGCGTTAGATACAAAGCAGGATCTCTGGTTCGCCACTAAGGATACAATCTCTAAAAAGTACGATCATACTTTCAAGGACATTTTCCAGGAAATCTTTGATAAGGAATACAAAGACGCTTTTGATAAGGCAGGAATCGAATATTTCTATACACTTATCGATGATGCTGTTGCTCGTGTAATGAAGTCTGAGGGTGGATTTATCTGGGCCTGCAAGAACTATGATGGAGATGTAATGAGTGATATGATTTCATCTGCATTTGGTTCACTTGCCATGATGACATCTGTACTTGTTAGTCCAGCTGGCTATTATGAGTATGAGGCTGCACATGGAACAGTTCAGCGTCACTACTACAAGCACTTAAAGGGTGAGGAGACATCTACAAACTCTGTAGCTACAATTTTTGCCTGGACAGGTGCACTTAGAAAGCGTGGAGAGCTTGATAATATCCCAGAGCTTTCTACCTTCGCTGATAAGCTTGAGGCTGCGTGCATCAAGACCATCGAGGATGGAAAGATGACAAAGGATCTCGCTTTAATCACATCAATCGAGAATCCTACAGTCCTTAATTCTCGTGATTTCATCATTGAAATCCGCAAGACTCTTGAGGCAATGTAATCTTTTTTAAGCACAAAATGTAGTGGTTTTGTTGTTGACACAACACAATATAGTTTATTATAATAGTCTCATGTTGAAATAGCATGAGACTATTTTTTGTCATCTGAAACACAGTTCAGAGGCATATTATGGGAGAGTATATTTTGGAGATGAACGTTAAGCTTCAGGTGTTCGAGGGTCCTTTGGATCTTCTCCTTCATCTGATAGATAAAAACAAAGTTGATATTTACGATATTCCAATCGTAGAAATTACAGATCAGTATATGGATTATGTGAGGGCGATGGACCAAAGCGATTTGGATGTTATGTCTGAATTCATTTTAATGGCCACCACACTTCTCGATATCAAGAGCCGTATGCTTCTTCCACGCGAGGAAAAGGAAGAGGATGGCGAGGAAGAGGAAGATCCACGTGCAGAGCTCGTTCAGCAGTTGCTTGAATATAAAATGTATAAAACAATCTCATATCAGCTCAGAGATAGACAGATGGATGCTAATCTTGTGTTCTACAAGGAGCCTACCATTCCAGAAGAGGTCCTTAAGTATGAACAGCCGGTTGATTTAGAGGAGCTCATGGGAGATTTAACCCTCAACAAGCTTAATGATATTTTCAATCAGGTGCTCAAGCGCCAGGACAATAGACGAGATCCTATCCGTTCTACCTTTGGAAAGATTAAAAAAGAAGAAGTATCTCTTGAGCAGAAAATGGAATGGACTATCGCATTTGCGAAGATGCATAATACATTTAGTTTTAGAAATCTTCTGGAGGCAGCACATTCAAAGACAGAGGTTATTGTTACCTTCCTTTGCATTCTTGAAATGATGAAGGCGGGTCAGATTCTTATAAAGCAGGAGGATACATTTACTGATATCCTTATCGAAAGTAAGATAGCTGCCTAAAATCCTTGGCATGTCAATGCCGGGTTTAATACGTAAATGCGGAGATAAATAATTATGAAGTTAAATGAAATAGAAAATATAGTGGAAGGTATTTTGTTTGCAATGGGTGGCACTGTCGAGCCATCAAGAATTGCAAAGGCCCTCGAAATTGAAGATGCACAGGTGGTTGAAGCCATTGAGGCTCTCAGGGCTACATATGAAAAGCAGGGCCGTGGTATCACCATCACAGAAATCGATGGTTCATATCAAATGTGTACATCACCTGACATATATGAATATCTTATTAGAATTGCAAAGCAGCCTAAGAGATACGTCCTTACAGATGTTCTTCTTGAGACCCTTTCTATAATTGCTTATAAACAGCCAATCACAAAATCTGAAATAGAAAAAATCCGTGGAGTTTCCAGTGATTTTGCGGTTTCAAAGCTTGTTGAATTTGGACTATGTGCAGAACTTGGACGTTTGGATGCACCTGGTCGTCCTATGCTTTTTGGCACTACAGAGGAGTTTTTGCGCTCATTTGGCATCACATCTATCGAGGATCTTCCTGAACTTTCTCAGTCTCAGATTGAGGAATTTAAAATCGAGGCCGAAAACGAGGCAAACAACGTTGAGGTTACAATTTAATTGACTAATTTTAGAGAATCAGTTTAATCTGGTTCTCTTTTTTTATAAGCCCTTTAATCCCTAGTGATTTGTGAACTTTGTAAATAGGGATTATATTACAAAGATTATGAGGGAATATTGTGACAATTTTTTAACGAAACAACGTTGAAATAGTGTCAAAAAAAGGATATCATTAAACTTGCGAGAAATTTGAAATATTTTATATAAATGGAGGTATGAGATGGGTAGTGATTCAAATCAAGCTCAGGCTAGAATTAACGCATTACTTGATGACAACAGCTTTGTTGAGCTTCAGTCGCTTGTAGTGTCACGCAACACAGATTTTAACCTTGATGCAAAGAAAGAACCATCAGACGGAGTAATTATTGGACATGGTCTTGTTGACGGTACATTAGTATTTGTCTTCAGCCAGAATGCCGATGTTTTGGGCGGTACAATTGGTGAGATGCATGCAAAAAAGATTCTGTCAGTTTATGACATGGCACTTAAAGTAGGTGCTCCTGTCATTGGCTTTATTGATTGTGGTGGTGTTCGTCTTCAGGAGTCATTTGATGCTCTTGAGGCACTTGGAGCTGTTCTTGAAAGAGCAGCAGACGTTAAGGGGGTTATTCCTCAGCTCATGTGTGTAGCTGGCAATTGTGGAGGTGGACTTTCAGTTCTTCCAGCACTTGCTGATTTCACATTCATGGTTGATGGTGCATCTCTTTTCTTAAATTCTCCAGATACTATTACTGGAAACAGAACTGAGGAGTGTGATTCTTCTTCAGCATCATTCCAGTTTGAAGAAGCAGGCACAGTAGATATGCACGGTTCTCTCGCAGAGGTTGTTGCATCTATGCGCCAGGTTATCTCTATGATTCCTAATGATATCGTAGAGGGAACTGATGATTTAAATAGAGCTTCAGAAGGACTTGAAGGCAAGGTTTCAGATGCAGCTGCTGTTGCAACAGAACTCGCAGACAACAGACAGTTCATCGAACTTAAGGCTGGTTATGCCAAGGAAATGGTTACAGGTTTAATGAAGCTTGACGGTGTTACAATCGGTGTGGTTGGTAACAGAGAACTTGATGGACAGGCTTATCTTTCAGCAGTTGGTTGCGAGAAGGCAGCTGATTTTATCGATTTATGCGATATGTATGAAATCCCTGTTCTTTCATTGACAAACGTTGCAGCATTCAAGTCTTGCCTCTGCCAGGAGAGACGTTTACCACGTGCTCTTGCACAGATGACTCAGAGATTTGTTGATGCAAGCATTCCAAAGATTAATCTCATTATGAAGCAGGCTTATGGCAGTGCTTATGTATTAATGAACTCAAAATCACTTGGTGCTGATTTAGTATACGCTTTCGAAAATGCATCTGTTGGTGCAATGGAGGCTTCAAAAGCTGCTAAAATCTTAAGCGATGGTGGCGTTGATGCTTCTGCTATCGAGAAGGATTATGCTGAATTACAGGATAGCGCACTTACAGCAGCAGCTCATGGTCATATCGATAGAATCGTATCAATGGCTGATGCTAGAAAATATATTATTGCAGGATTTGAAATGTTCTTCTAAGAGCAGGAAGGTGAATATATGAGAAAAAAATTATTATTATTACTCACCACTTTAGTCCTTGCTCTTAACGTGGTTGCCTGCGGTAACAAGGGCGACGAAACTTATGGCGGTTACACTACGGAAAGCTATAATGCTCTTACACAGCTTTATATGAATTATGCTGTTAATCTCGACGAGAAGGAGTATGACCAGGCAACAGAATATTTTGTTAATTATGGTCTTAGTCAGCTCGGCGATGCAGAGGCAGTTAAGAATGCTGGTTTACCAGATTTCTTAGCTACTAGCTTTGTAGGTTTCGACCAGTTGATGGAAAGCTATAAGGAATGCAAGGATGTTAAGGTAGGAGAGTTCGTAAAGTTTGAAGATGTAACAGTTGAAAAATCTGGTAAAACAATTACAGCTACACTTATTTCCAACTTTACTGAAAGAAATTTAAAGACTACATTTGTTTTCAAGGCAAATGATGTTAATGCTGGCCCTACAGCAATCGACGTTGAGCCAGTTTACACACTTGGCGAGACAATGAGTAAAGCAGGCTTAAATACAATCATGGGAATTCTTATCGTATTTACAATGCTTGTTATTATGTCTGGTGTTATTAAGTGCTTCGAGATTATCCCTAAGCTTGAAAAGAGAGCTAAGGATAAGAAGGAAGGCAAGACAGCAGCAAATGAGGTCGTTGTACCAGCAGCTGCACCTGTTGCACAGGCTAAAAATGAAACAGATGATTTACAGCTTATCGCTGTTATTGCTGCAGCCATCGCTGCCAGCACAGGAGCTTCTACAGATTCGTTTGTAGTACGTTCAATTAAGAAAAGATAATTTACTTTAGGAGGTTTTTTCCATGAAAAATTATACAATTACTGTTAATGGAACAGTTTATGATGTTACTGTAGAAGATAAGGGAGGCTCTGGTGTTTCTCCTGTTACTCCAGCTCCAGCAGCTGCACCAAAGGCAGCAGCTCCAGCAGCAACAGGTGCTGCAGGTGGTGTTAAGATCGAAGCAGGTGCTGCTGGTAAGGTAGTTAAGATTGCCGCTGCAGCTGGTGCTTCAGTAAAGAAGGGTGATCCAGTAGTCGTACTTGAAGTTATGAAGATGGAGACACCTGTTGTTGCACCTCAGGACGGAACTGTTGCATCTATCAATTGTAACGAAGGTCAGCAGGTTGACGCTGGTGCATTACTTGCAACTATGAACTAATAGGAGGATTTCACATGAGTTACGTTGGAGAGACATTGTTAAACCTCGCTCATCAGACTGCTTTTTTCAATCTGACCTGGGGTAACTATGTCATGATAGCGGTTGCCTGTGTTTTCCTTTACCTTGCAATTAAAAAGGGTTATGAGCCACTTTTACTTCTTCCAATCGCATTCGGTATGCTTTTGGTTAACATTTACCCTGACATTATTGCATCTCCAGAGGAAACTTCTAATGGAGTAGGCGGCTTGCTTTATTATTTTTATACTCTTGATGAGTGGTCAATTTTACCATCACTTATCTTCATGGGCGTTGGTGCGATGACTGATTTTGGTCCACTTATCGCCAACCCTATCAGCTTCTGGCTTGGAGCGGCAGCACAGATTGGTATTTTTACCGCATATTTGCTTGCTATTCTTTTGGGATTTTCGGATCAGGCAGCAGCTGCAGTTTCAATCATCGGTGGTGCTGATGGCCCTACATCTATTTTCCTTGCAGGAAAGTTAGGCCAGTCAGCTCTTATGGGACCTATCGCTGTTGCGGCATATTCATATATGTCATTGGTTCCAATCATTCAGCCACCTATCATGAAGGGACTTACAACTAAGAAAGAGCGTTCTATCAAGATGGCTCAGCTTAGACCAGTATCAAAGCTTGAAAAGATTCTCTTCCCAATCGTTGTTACTATCATCGTTTGTTTAATATTACCTACAACAGCTCCACTTGTTGGTATGCTTATGTTGGGTAACCTTTTCAAGGAATCTGGTGTAGTTAATCAGCTTACAGAGACAGCATCTAATGCTCTCATGTACATCGTAGTTATTTTACTTGGTACATCAGTTGGTGCTTCTACATCTGCCGAGGCTTTCTTAAATGCAGCTACTCTTAAAATCGTAGTTTTAGGACTCGTAGCCTTCGTATTCGGTACAGCCGCAGGTGTATTATTTGGAAAGCTTTTATGTCATTTAACACATGGAAAGATCAACCCACTTATTGGTTCAGCTGGTGTATCGGCCGTTCCAATGGCAGCACGTGTTTCTCAGAAGGTTGGTGCAGAAGAGGATCCTACAAACTTCCTCCTTATGCATGCTATGGGACCTAACGTTGCCGGTGTTATCGGTACAGCAGTAGCTGCCGGTGTGTTCATGGCAATTTTTGGAGTTTAATTAATTACAGGAGGATAGATAAATGGCAGATATTAATCCAAAGCCAGTTAAAATAACTGAGACAATTCTTAGAGATGCTCATCAGTCACTTATTGCTACTCGTATGCCTACCTCTATGATGCTTCCTATCGTTGATAAGATGGATAAGGTTGGTTACAACGCAGTTGAGTGCTGGGGCGGTGCAACATTTGATGCATCACTTCGTTTTCTTAAGGAAGATCCTTGGGAGAGACTTAGAAAGCTTCGTGATGGATTTAAAAACACAAAGCTTCAGATGCTTTTTAGAGGTCAGAACATCTTGGGATACAGCCAGTATCCAGATGATGTAGTTGAATATTTCGTTCAGAAGTCTATTGCAAATGGTATCGACATCATTCGTATTTTCGACTGTCTTAACGATATCAGAAATCTTGAGACAGCTGTAAAGGCTACAAATAAAGAAAAGGGTCACGCACAGGTTGCTCTTTCTTATACTCTTGGCGAGGCATATACACTTGATTACTGGAAGAATATTGCAAAGCGTATCGAAGATATGGGTGCAGATTCTATCTGTATCAAGGATATGGCAGGTCTTCTTGTTCCTGCAAAGGCATATGAGCTTGTTACAGCATTAAAGGAGTCAACATCACTTCCTATAGAAATGCATACACACTACACCTCAGGTGTTGCTAGTATGACATATCTCAAGGCTGTTGAGGCTGGCGCAGACATCATCGACTGTGCAATGTCTCCATTCGCCCTTGGTACATCACAACCTGCTACAGAAGTTATGGCTGCTGCTTTCGAGGGTACACCATATGACACAGGATTTGATCAGGAGCTTCTTTCAGAAATCGCTGATTACTTCCGTCCATACAGAGAAGAGTGTATTGAAAGCGGACTTATGTCTACAAAGGTTCTTGGAGTTAACATCAATACACTTCGTTATCAGGTTCCTGGCGGTATGCTTTCAAATCTTATCAGCCAGTTAAAGGAGCAGGGTAAGGAAGACAAGCTTCGCGATGTTCTTGAAGAGGTACCTCGTGTACGTAAGGACCTTGGTGAGCCACCACTTGTTACTCCATCTTCACAGATCGTTGGTACACAGGCTGTATTCAATGTTCTTATGGGAGAAAGATACAAGGTTGCTCCTCAGCAGACAAAGGATATTCTCTTAGGAAAGTATGGCCAGACAGTAAAGCCATTCAATCCTGAGGTTGTTGATAAGGTTTTAGGAGATGAAAAGGATAATGCAATCACATGTCGTCCAGCAGATCTTTTGGAGCCAGGCCTTCCTAAGTTTGAGGAGGAATGCAAGGAGTGGAAGCAGCAGGATGAGGACGTATTGTCATACGCACTTTTCCCAAAGGTTGCTGTAGAATACTTCAAGTATCGTGAGGCTCAGCAGACAGGCGTTGATCCTAACAAGGCTGATAAGGAAAACAAGGCTTATCCAGTATAATTTTTAAATTGCAATTTATCATGAGGGTGATGCAAGATTTCTTGCATTACCCTTATTTTTTATTTATAATAAGTGTCTATCGGTGACGATAAATATTGGTTTTATACTAGGTTTATGAGGTAATTACATGGCAACAACTCAAGATTTATTATCTAGAATTAATGAGAATTACGGAAAAATGTCAAAGGGGCAAAAGCTTCTTGCCAATTATATAATTGATAATTACGATAAGGCTGTTTTTCTTACAGCCGCAAAGCTAGGGGAAATTATCGGCATTTCTGAGTCTACAGTAGTACGTTTTGCTGCTTTTATCGGATATAAGGGATATCCAGAATTTCAGCAGGCTCTAGAGGAAATGGTCCGCACAAAGCTCAATACAACTGACCGTATTGAGATTACAAATGGTGGTATCGAGCAAAATGGTATTCTTAGAAGTGTTTTGTCTTCAGATGCTCTTAAAATCAAAAATACAATGGAAAATATTGATGAGGCTGCCTTTGAAAATGCAGTTGAGTCTATCCTTAATGCTAGACGTATTTATGTGGTAGGTATTCGTACCTGTGCACCCTTGGCGCAGTTCCTTTCCTTCTATTTAAATATGATTTTTGATAATGTTGTTAATTTGCAGACAAATTCCTCTTCGGAGCTATTTGAGCAGATGATACATATTAACGAGCAGGATTGTATCATCGGTATCAGCTTTCCTAGATATTCCATGCGTACATTAAAGGCACTGGAATTTGCCAACAATAGATTGGCAAATGTTGTTACAATCACAGATTCAATTCATTCTCCTATGAACTTATATAGTTCCTGCAACCTTATTGCAGAAAGTGAGATGCACTCTGTTATAGATTCTCTTGTAGCACCACTTTCAGTTATAAATGCCCTTGTTGTTGAGCTTTGCAATCGTAGACAAAGTGTTGTTGCTGAAAATCTCGATATGATAGAACAGGTATGGAATAATTATCAGTTCTATGAAAACGATGAAATAGATTTAGTGGATGATTCCATTAAAATGAGCTATCCAGGAGAAAAGAATGAGTAAAGTTGTTGTTATAGGTGGCGGAGCTGCGGGATGCATGGCAGCCTACAGTGCTGGCCTTTGTGGTCACTCGGTCACTCTTTTAGAAAAAAACGAAAAGCTGGGCAAGAAAATCTATATTACTGGAAAGGGTAGATGTAATTTTACAAATGCCTGTGATGTTGAGGACTTCTTCAAAAATGTAGTTAGTAATCCTAAATTTTTATACAGTAGCTTATATACCTTTAGTCCAGATTCGGTAATTGATTTTATAGAAAGTCACGGCACTCCTACAAAGGTTGAGCGTGGCAATAGAGCTTTTCCAGTTTCAGATCATGCCTCAGATATTACAAAGGCACTTGAAAAAGCTCTAAGAGAAGTAAATGCAAAGGTTTGCCTTAACACAGGTGTAAAATCCCTTGTTGTAAAAGATAATAAGGTGATTGGAGCAAAGCTCTCAGATGGCACTACTCTAGAGGCTGATCATTTTATTATTTGCACAGGTGGACTTTCTTATCGAACTACAGGCTCTACAGGTGATGGACTTGTATGGGCAAAGGCGTGTGGAATAAAGGTTACAGATACTAGACCTGCTCTCGTTCCTCTTAATTGCAAGGAAGACTACATTATGTCAATGCAGGGCCTTTCTTTGAAAAATGTCACCTTGTCTATTTTCGATGGCAAGAAAAAGCTTTATGAAAATTTTGGAGAAATGCTATTTACTCACTTTGGAGTATCAGGTCCTTTGGTCCTTTCAGCAAGCTCTGACGTGGGCAAAACTTTAGAAAAGAAGGGTAGTCTTTTAGCTAAAATTGATTTAAAGCCTGCTTTATCGGTGGAAGAATTAGATAACAGAGTTCTTAGAGATTTTAACGATAATATGAACAAGCATTTATCTAGCGTATTAAGAGGTCTTTTACCAAGCTCAATGGTACCTGTAGTGCTGGATATTTTAGATTTTGATGATGAAAGACAAATCAATTCCGTAACAAAGGAAGAGAGAGCTTCACTAGTTTCACTATTAAAGGCATTTCCATTTACTATTACAGGATTAAGAGAATTCAAGGAAGCTATTGTAACCCAGGGTGGTGTATCTGTAAAAGAGGTTGACCCTTCGACCATGAAATGCAAAAATATAGATGGGTTATCTTTTGCCGGTGAGGTTTTAGATCTGGATGCATACACAGGAGGCTTCAACCTTCAGATTGCATGGTCTACAGGCTACTTGGCTGGCATTAGTATTTAGTTATTGATTTTAATATTTGGAGGATATAGATTATGGCAATGAATGTTGCAATCGATGGACCTGCAGGAGCAGGAAAGTCTACTATAGCAAAGGCTATAGCAAAGAAAATGGGTTATGTATATGTAGATACAGGAGCTATGTATAGAGCAATGGCTTTATATTTTCTCAGAGCAGGTATAGCAAGTGATGATGAAAAGAGCATTGCAAATAGCGTAGATGACATTGTTGTTTCTATCAAATATGAGGATGGAGCTCAGCATGTCATTTTAAATGGCGAGGATGTTACAGGCCTCATAAGAACAGAAGAGGTTGGCAATATGGCATCAGCCACATCTGTTTTTGCTCCAGTTAGAACAAAGCTTGTTGCTTTACAGCAGGAATTAGCAAAGACTACTGACGTTATCATGGATGGTAGGGATATCGGTACTGTTGTTCTTCCTAATGCAAACGTAAAAATTTTCCTTACAGCTTCAGTAGAGTGCAGAGCAAAGAGAAGATATGACGAGCTTGTTGCAAAGGGTGCAGAGGCTGATTTTGATAAAATCGCAAAGGATATTGAGGAAAGAGATTATAGAGATTCTCATAGAGAAATCAGTCCTTTAAAGCAGGCTGAGGATGCTATTTTAGTGGACAGCTCAGATATGACTATCGATGAGGTTGTAGACACTATAATTTCTTACTGCAAGCAATAGTTTTATAGTAATAGAGGTATTTATGAAAGTTACTTTAGCAAAATCTGCGGGCTTTTGTTTTGGAGTCCAAAGGGCAGTTGATGTGGTAAATAAGCAAATAAATGAAAAAACAGCTCCACTTTATACTTATGGTCCTATCATTCATAATGAGACGGTTGTCAATGAATTCAAGGCTCATGGTGTTCAGGTTATGGAGGAAGGGCAGGAGGCCAATAGTGAGCCTGGAACAGTCATCCTTCGTTCACATGGAGTAAGCAGAGCTGTTGAAGAAACTATTCGAGCAAATGGACATAATATCATTGATGCAACATGCCCATTTGTAAAGAAGATTCACAGGGCTGTGGACGAGCATTCAAAGGCTGGAGAGTACATTGTAATTATTGGAAACCCAGATCATCCAGAGGTTCAAGGTATAGTTGGATGGATCAATGGAGACAATTATTCGGTGATTCCTGATATGGAAACTGCAGTTAACTTTTCAGTTAATTCACAGGTGAGGATTTGTATTGTTTCTCAAACCACCTTTAACCACAATAAATTTCAAGAATTAGTTGAAATTATAAAGGAAAAAGGTTATGATATTATTGTTTTGAATACAATATGCGATGCGACTAACAAGCGACAGGTCGAGGCAGCTGAAATTGCTTCGAAGGTTGATGCTATGTTAGTTATTGGAAGTAAAAATTCATCCAATACGCAGAAACTGTATGAAATATGCAAAACAAAATGCAACGATACTTACTATATACAGACGGCTGATGATTTCCAGCCGACTGACCTTAGTTCCATTGAAAGTGTAGGTATTACCGCAGGGGCTTCCACCCCAAACAATATTATCGAGGAGGTTCAAAAGAAATGCCAGAAATGAGTTTTGAACAAATGTTGGAGGAATCATTTAAGACTATACACAATGGAGAGGTTGTCGACGGTACAGTAATCAGTGTTAAGCCAGATGAGATTGTACTTAATATCGGATACAAATCAGATGGAATTATCACTCGTTCAGAGTACACAAACGAGTCAAACGTTGATCTTACAACTGTCGTAAAGGTTGGCGATCCTTTATCTGCTATTGTTGTAAAGGTGAATGATGGCGAGGGTCAGGTTCTTCTTTCTTACAAGAGACTTGCTCAGGAAAAGGGTAACGAGAGATTACAGGAAGCATTTGAGAATGGTGAGGTTCTTACAGCTACAGTTGACAAGGTACTTAAGGGTGGCCTTTCAGTTGTTGTTGACGAGGCTAGAGTATTTATCCCTGCTTCATTCGTATCAGATGTTTACGAAAAGGATCTTACAAAGTATCAGGGACAGGAGATCAGCTTTGTTATTACAGAGTTCGAGCCTAGACGTCGTCGCATCATCGGTAACAGAAAGACATTACTTGTTGCTGATAGAGCAAAAGCTCAGGAAGAGCTTATGGCTAAGATTGCTGTCGGACAGGAGTTCGAGGGTACAGTTAAGAATGTTAAAGACTTTGGTGCATTCATCGATTTAGGTGGTGCTGATGGTCTTCTCCATATTTCAGAGATGAGCTGGGGCCGTGTTGAGAATCCTACAAAGACTCTTAACGTTGGCGATACTATCAGGGTTTTCGTTAAGGAAATCAAGGATGGTAAGATTGCTCTTTCTTGCAAGTTTGAGAGCGAGAATCCATGGAATGGTGCTGCAGACAAGTTTGCAGTAGGTTCTGTAGTTAAAGGAAAGGTAGTTCGTATGAAGGACTTCGGTGCTTTCGTAGAGCTTGCACCTGGAATTGACGCATTACTTCACGTTTCTCAGATTTCTAAGGAGCGTATTGAAAAGCCTTCAGATGTTCTTTCAATCGGACAGGACATTGAGGCAAAGGTTGTTGAGTTCAATGATGACGAGAAGAAGATTTCTCTTTCAATCAAGGCACTCATGGAGCCTGAGTCAAACGATGAGGACGTTGCTGACGTAAACATCGAAGAAGTTGCTTCTGAGGAGTAATTAAATCAAATATCAGAGCCTGGTTTTTGCCAGGCTCTTTTTTGTTGTCATTTTCAAAAAATTATAAACAGAATAGTAACAATTAGTACACAAGTCTTAGGTATAATGACATCTGAATCATTAAAAAGCTACGAATAATATTTTGTAGAGAAAGAGAGTGCTTATGGATAATTACGAACAGTTCAAGAAGGATGTTTATAGCCTTACTAAAATTGACTTAAGCTCTTATAAAGAGAAGCAGATGCGTCGTCGTATCGACTCCTTGGTTTCAAAGAATAAATGCAAGTCATATACAGAATATGTAAACCTCTTGAAAACAAACAAGGATGTTTTTGATGAGTTTGTAAACTTTCTAACAATTAATGTTTCTGAGTTTTATAGAAATCCAGAACAGTGGGATTTGCTTACAAAAGAGTTTATTCCTGAACTTATGAAGCATTCAGGTCAGAATTTGAAGATATGGAGTGCTGCATGTTCTACAGGTGATGAGCCATATTCACTTGTTATGGCATTATCCCAGCACCTTCCTTTAAATAAAATTAAAATTTTAGCAACAGATTTGGACAAACAGGTTATCGCTACTGCTAAAGTTGGATTATATAATGAAAAGAGTATTGCAAATGTTCCGGCAGATCTGAAAAAGAAATTCTTTACACAGGTAGGAAAGTCTTATCAGATTAGCGAAGAAGTTAAAAAGTGTGTTGAATTCAAAGAACACAATCTTCTAAGAGACAATTATCCTTCGAATTACGATATGATCGTTTGTCGAAATGTTTTAATTTACTTTACGGATGAAGCAAAGACAGAGGTCTATGGTAAATTCGCTAAATCACTTCGTCAGGGAGGCATCCTATTCATTGGATCGACGGAGCAGGTAATTGAATATAAAGAGCTGGGTTATAAGAGGCGTTATTCTTTCTATTATGAAAAGCTATAAAATAAAGCAGCTAACAGTTTTGTTAGCTGCTTTTTTCTAATGTTTAAGCATGTATTTGGCTATCTTTGCTAGTAGAGCTGGAGTTAAGTCGTCAACGTTTACATATGTCTCTTTTGAATCATAGGATGGCTTGAAGCTTCTGATAGAGGTGCCAATATCAAGCTTTTCGGGAATTTGGACAAATTTTCCATTTAGCTTTACCTTACAATCCTGTTTTTTGGCAGGCCTTCTATTATTTTTGTCCATGCTTTCACCTAGAGCTTTGGGAATGATGATATCCTCGTTTATTAAATAATAATAGTTTTTATAATCTGGTAAAAATGTGTAAAGCTCACAGCTTTTAATATTTAATGCCAAGGTTAAAATATCATTTGAAATGATATACATTCCATAATCTCTCATTTTATTAAGAGAAGATGGAAGAGGAATGCTTGTGTTAAATTGACTGCGAACCTTATCTTCGTCATATTCGGATGAAATATAATCTAGGTCAGTGCTTAATAAATCAGTGTAGGCTAAAATATCGCAGATATAAACCATTCCTTTTATATCTTCAAGATTATGAAGCAAAACCAGGTTTTTGGAATCTTCGTCACCCGTTAAAGAATAGTTTTTATATATTGGTATTAGCTCGCCGCCATTGTATTTATCTTCACGATTTAATCCCAAGAATACCTCAATGGTTTTTTGCTTATAGTTTGGTAGATCTAAAAGGCATTTGGCTTTTGTTGTTGTGAGATACATATCGGTATGCTTTTTTGATTTGATTTTTGTATAGATTTTGTATTTTCTACATCGTTCGATGATAAAGGACTCATCGAAACGAGTTGAATTAAATCCCATTAAATTAGGGTAGGATTCCATTACCTCTTCAAATTTTTCAAGAATTTTTATTTCGTCTGCTTCATCCCTTGCAAACAGTTGGGTAATGGTTATTTCTTTTTCATTTCGAGTGGCATAGCCAATCATGTATATATAGGATTTCCTAGGGGATAGACCTGTACATTCAATATCAAATAAAAGTGTGCTATTATCAAAATATTTTTCAATTGTATAGCTAATATTTTCTAGACTGTATTTGTTTTGGATTATTTCCATATAAAATGCTCCTAAAAATATATATTTTCTTGTAAATTTTACACTATTTCAACCTATAAAGTATTCAAAAATGTACAATATTATTGAGAATATTTCTCTATATTATACAGCAAAATGTTATAATCGAGAATGTAGAGGAGTGTTCTCTAACTTTTAATAAGAAAGAGGGGTACATTTAATGGGCCTAAGAACATTTAAAGGTGGCGTTCACCCTTATGACGGCAAGGATTTATCAAAAGACAAGCCAATTAAGGAATTGAAGCCACAGGGCATAATGGTTTATCCATTATCGCAGCACATCGGCGCTATTGCCACTCCGGTAGTATCGGTTGGGGATACTGTACTTAGAGGTCAGAAGATTGCAGAGTCTGCTGGTTTTGTTTCAGCAAATATCTATTCTTCAGTTTCTGGTACTGTAAAGGCTATTGAGCCTAGACGTGTTGCTGTTGGTGATATGGTGGATTCTATCGTTATCGAAAGCGATGGAAAGTTTATTGAAACTGGCTTCGAAGCTTGTTCAGATTATACAGCTCTTACAAAAGAGCAGATTATCGAAAAGATTCAAAATGCTGGTATCGTTGGTATGGGAGGGGCCGGTTTCCCTACTCATGTAAAGCTTTCTCCAAAGAATCCTGAAAAAATTGAGTACATCATTGCTAACTGCGCGGAGTGTGAGCCTTACCTTACTTCAGATTACAGAAGCATGGTAGAAGAGCCTGAAAAGCTCATCGAGGGCTTAAAGATTGTTCTTCAGCTATTCCCTAATGCAAAGGGTATTTTAGCTATCGAAGACAACAAAAGCGATGTGATTGCATCCCTTTCTAAAAAGGTAGAAGGTGAGAGTCGTATAGAGGTGGTTCCTCTTATGACAAAGTATCCTCAGGGTGGTGAGCGTCAGCTTATTTACGCTTGCACTGGTAGAGCTATCAATTCAAAGATGCTTCCAGCAGATGCTGGCTGTATTGTTGATAATGTAGCTACAATCAATGCTATTTACACAGCTATAGTAGAAGGAAAGCCAGTCATGGATCGTATCTTCACTATATCTGGTGATTCAGTAGCCGACCCATGCAACTTCAAGATTTGCATCGGTACAAGCTTCAAGGAAATCCTCGAGGCAGCAGGTGGCTACACTACAGAGCCTGAGAAATTAATCGCAGGCGGACCTATGATGGGATTTTCATTATTTGATATTGATATTCCATCTACAAAGACTACAGGCGGACTACTTTGCCTTAGCCAGGACGAGGTTTCAAAATATGAGACTACAGCATGCATCAATTGTGGTCGATGCGTAGAGGCTTGTCCAGAAAACTTAATTCCATCTAGACTTGCAAAGTTCTCTTCTCATGGAGATAAAGAACAGTTTGAAAAGTGGCACGGATTAGAGTGTATTGAGTGTGGTAGCTGTAGTTATGTTTGTCCAGCTAGAAAACCACTGGCACAGTCAGTTAAGACCATGAAAAAGATGGTAATTGCTGACAAGAGAAAAAAGTAGAAAGGACTAATGTGAAATGAGTAATTTATTAAAGGTTGCTTCATCACCACATGTTAGAGCAAAGGATGATACTAGAAGAATCATGTTTTACGTGCTTCTTGCTCTTATGCCAACAACTATCTTTGGTATTTACAATTTCGGATTTAGAGCATTGCTTCTTATCATCGAATGTGTAGCTACATGTGTGATGTCAGAGTATTTATTCGAGTGTGCAATAGGAAAGAAAAGTACAATCACTGATCTTTCTGCTGCTGTTACTGGATTATTACTTGCACTTAATTTACCTGTAACATTACCAATGTGGCAGGCAGTTTTAGGTAGCGTTTTTGCTATCGTTGTTGTAAAGATGTTATTCGGAGGTCTTGGACAAAACTTCATGAACCCTGCTTTAGGCGGTCGTGTTTTCCTCCTTATTTCATTTGCAACTACTATGACTAATTTCACTTATGATGGTGTTTCAGCAGCTACACCACTTGCTACATTAAAGGCAGGCGGTAGCGTAAATACACTTGATATGCTTATTGGTCGTACAGGCGGTACAATCGGTGAGACTAGCGCACTTTTCATTATTATCGGTGCTATTATTCTTATCTTACTTGGAGTTATCGATTTAGTTATTCCAGGTATTTACCTCCTTACATTTGTTGTATTTATCGTATTGTTCTCAGGACATGGATTTGATACATCATACATTGTTGCTCACCTTTGCGGTGGCGGACTTATGCTTGGTGCATTTTTCATGGCTACTGATTATGTAACATCACCTATCACACCACTTGGCAAGGTTATATATGCTATATGCCTTGGCGTTCTCACAGGTTTATTCAGAATCTTTGGAAACAGTGCAGAGGGTGTTAGTTATGCAATCATCTTTAGTAACCTCTTAGTTCCTCTCATCGAGAGAGTAACAGTGCCTAGAGCATTTGGTATTACTAAAGAAAAGAAACCAAAGGAGGTGGAAGGCTAATGAAAAATTTAGTTAAAGACGCTTTGGTTCTTACTTGCATTACAGTAATTGCTGGTTTTGCACTTGGTTTTGTATATGAAATCACAAAGGCTCCTATTGCAAAGGCACAGCTAGCTGAGCTTCAGGAAGCATACGAAACAGTATTCCCAGATGCAGCATCATTTGAGGTTGTTGATTCATTTGATTCTACAACAGCTACAGCTCTTGTACAGGATGAGGGATACGAGGATGATTCAATTGATAATTGTTTTGAGGCAGTAGATGCTTCTGGTAACCTTCTTGGTTATGTAATGACAATTACTACAACTGCTGGTTACGGCGGAGATATCACCTTCTCTATTGGTATTACTACTGATGGTATTATCAACGGATATTCTATTACAGATATTTCAGAGACAGCTGGTCTTGGTATGAAATCCAAGGATACTGGCGCTGGTACATTCTCATCACAGTTTGAGAATCGTCAGGCTGAAATCTTCACTGTTACAAAGACAGGTGCTTCATCATCTTCAGAGGTAGATGCTATCTCAGGAGCTACTATTACATCAAAGGCGGTTACAAATGGTATTAATGCCGGAGTTACCTACTTTAATTCTTTAGTAGGAGGTGCATCAAATGAATAAGAGTTTTGAGCGTTTAATTAATGGTATCTGGAAGGAAAACCCAACATTCGTACTTATGCTTGGTATGTGTCCTACACTTGCTGTTACTACATCTGCTATTAACGGTGTAGGTATGGGTCTTTCAACTACAGTCGTTTTAGTTCTTTCAAACATGATGATTTCTGCTCTCAGAAACATCATCCCTGATAGAGTTAGAATGCCAGCGTATATCGTTGTAGTTGCTTCTTTTGTTACTATTGTTCAGTTTTTAATGCAGGGATATGTTCCTGCCCTTTATAGTTCACTTGGAATCTACATTCCACTTATTGTAGTAAACTGTATTATCCTTGGACGTGCAGAGAGCTACGCTAGCAAGAATCCAATTATTCCATCTATGTTCGATGGTATTGGTATGGGATTAGGTTTCACAATTGGTCTTACATTTATTGGTATTATTCGTGAGATCTTAGGAAACGGTTCTATTTTCAATGTTACTATTGAGCCACTTAATGATTTCCATATCACATTATTTGGAATGGCTCCTGGTGCATTCTTTGTACTTGCATGCTTAGTAGCAGTTATGAATGTCGTTCGTAAGAAGATGGAAGAGAAGGGCAAGCCACTTCCAGCAGCTTCAGGTTGCTTAGGCGGAGATTGTGCTAGCTGCCCATCATCTATGGGATGTTCATCAGATAATAAAACTGACAATAATCAATAAGGGAAGGAGATAACATGAGTTACTTTACAGGTTTAATATTACTTTTAGTTTCATCAGCTATTGTAAATAACGTAGTTCTCTCTCAGTTCCTTGGATTATGTCCTTTCCTTGGAGTTTCAAAGAGAGTTGAGACTGCAGCTGGTATGGGTGGAGCCGTTATCTTCGTTATAACAATTGCTTCATTTGTAACTAGTCTTATTTACAAATTTGTGCTTGCACCTACAGGCTTTGAGTACATGCAGACTATCGTATTTATCTTAGTTATTGCTGCACTTGTTCAGTTTGTAGAGATGTTTTTAAAGAAGTCAGTACCATCACTTTACAAGTCACTTGGTGTGTATTTACCACTTATCACAACAAACTGTGCTGTACTTGGTACTGCAATTAACAACGTATCTTACGGTTATGATATTTTAGAGAGCGTTATCAACGGTGTTGGTGTATCTGTTGGTTTCACAATCGCTATCATCATCATGGCTGGTATTAGAGAAAAGATTGAATACAATGACATTCCTAGTGCATTCAAGGGTTCAGCTATTGTTCTTGTTACTGCAGGATTAATGGCTATGGCTTTCCTTGGATTCTCAGGTGTTATATAAGGAGGGCTGACAAATGAGTATAACAGGAATTTTACTGGCAGCTGTTATCGTTGGCGCTACCGGATGTATTATTGGATTTTTCCTTTGCTTTTCTGCTGAAAAGTTTAAGGTTGAGGTTGATCCTAGAGAAGAGGCTATTCTTGGTGTTCTTCCTGGAAACAACTGTGGTGGCTGCGGTTATGCAGGTTGTTCAGGACTTGCAGCTGCAATTGCTAAAGGAGAGGCACCATGTAATCAGTGTCCAGTTGGTGGAGCACCAGTAGCAGCTCAGGTTTCTGAGATTATGGGTGTTGAAGCCGAAGAGGGCGAGAGAAAGGTTGCATTCGTTATGTGCAATGGTACATGCGAAAATGCACCTCAGCAGTATGAATACACTGGTGTTGAGGATTGTCAGGCTATGGCTTATGTCCCAGGCGGCGGACCAAAGGCATGTAGCTATGGCTGTATGGGCTTTGGCTCATGCGTAAAGGCTTGTCCATTTGATGCTATTCATATTGTTAACGGTGTTGCACTTGTTGACAAGGAAGCTTGTAAGGCATGTGGCAAATGTGTTGCTGTATGTCCAAATCATTTGATCGAGCTTATCCCTTATGATTATAGTCATGCTGTGCAGTGTCGCAATAATGACAAGGGAAAGGATGTTATGAGCGTTTGTAGCGTAGGTTGTATTGGTTGCCACAAATGCGAAAAGGTATGTGAATGCGATGCCATCACTGTAGATGGATTTATTGCTCATATAGATCAGGATAAATGCTCTGGTTGCGGAAAGTGCGCTGAGGTTTGTCCAAGACATATCATCCTATAATCAAATGAAAGGAAACGGTATATGAAAACAATTACTAAAAGAGTTTTATCATGTTTAGTATGTGCTCTAATCGTATTTTTATGCTGGTTAGATGGCGCAAACTTAGGATCAAAGGGTGGCGGTGAGTACACCGGTACCGCACAGGGATTCGCAGGAGAAATCGCTGTTACTGTTACTGTTGAGGGTGATACTATTACAGATATCACTTACACAGCTGATGCTGAAACACCTACAGTTGGTGGTGTAGCTATCGAGTCACTTAAGGAAAAGATTATCGAAGGCCAGAATGTAAACATTGATGGTATTTCAGGTGCTACATTCTCTTCTGATGGTTTCCTTCAGGCCGTAGGTATGGCTCTTGATTCAGCAGGAATCGTTGCAGATGGATCAAACGCTTCTTCATCTGCATCAGAGGATTATGAGGCAGACACAGATATCGTTATTGTCGGTGGTGGTGGAGCTGGTATGACAGCAGCTATCACAGCAGCTGAAGAAGGCAAGAGCGTTATCCTTATTGAAAAGAACGATATCCTTGGTGGTAACACTAGCCGCGCTAGCTCTGGTATGAACGCTTGCGAGACTCATTATGAGCAGGAGCAGGGAATCGAGGATTCTGTTGACTCATTCGTAGAGGATACAATGAAGTCTGGTAAAGAAATCAATGACAAGGAGCTTGTTCAGACTCTTGCAGAGAACACTTCTGATGCTATTGATTGGCTTGATTCAGAAGAAATCAAGCTTGATGGACCACTTGCTACAATGGGTGGACTTAGCACAAACCGTACACATAGACCAGTTGATGAAGAGGGAAATATCATCCCAGTTGGTAACTATCTTGTAGATGGTCTTTCTTCTCGTTTAGATAGTCTTGGAATTGAAGTACTTACAGGTACAGAAGTAACAGATATTATCATGGACAATGGCAAGGCTTGTGGTGTACTTGCTACAGGTTCTGCTGGAAATTCAGTTACAGTAAACGCTGGTGCAGTTATTGTTGCTACTGGTGGTTTCGGTGGAAACATGGATCGTGTAGAAGAGTATAGACCAGACCTTAAGGGATATATCTCTACAAACGTAACAACAGCATCTGGTGATGCAATTGATTTCCTTGGTGATGTTAATGCTGATTTTGTTGACCTTGATCAGATTCAGTTACATCCTACAGTTATCCCTTCTGATGGAGCACTTGTTGGTGAGGCTCTTAGAGGAGATGGCGCTATTCTCGTAAACAGAGAAGGTGTTAGATTCTACAACGAGACAGGTACAAGAGATGAGGTTTCTGCTGCTGAGGTTGAGCAGACAGGCGGAAACGTTTGGTTAATTGCAAACCAGGATATGTATGATGTATCTGCAGTAGTTCAGAAGCTTGATAAGGGTGGTTACCTTGTAAAGGGTGATACTCTTGAAGATCTTGCAAAGGCTATGGAATTTGATGATGCTGCAACAGCTGCATTCGTTGAGACTGTAAATACATGGTCTGGATATGTTGCTGATGGCACAGATCCTGATTTCGGTAGAACAATTGGTGATGTAAAGACAGATCTTTCTTCTGGTCCTTACTATGCAGTAAATGTTGGACCTGGTATCCATCACTGCATGGGTGGTGTAAAGATTAACACTAATGCTGAGGTTATTGATACAGAAGGTAATGTAATCCCTGGACTTTATGCTGCAGGTGAGGTTACTGGAGGTATCCACGGTGCCAACAGACTTGGTGGTAATGCCATTGCTGATATCGTTGTATTTGGACGTATCGCAGGACAGAATGCTTCTTCATACTTGAAATAGTATGTCAGGTAGTGGTATGATGAATCGGAATATGACGGGAGAATGCTATGTACGGAGTAGATTTTACTAAAAAAAAGCGAGTTATCGTTAAAGTCGGTTCATCAACCATTACACATGATGCTACAGGAAATATAGATTACACAAAGCTGGAGCGTTTAGTGCGCCAGCTTTGTGATTTAAGAGCCCAGGGGAAAGACGTCTGTCTAGTTTCCTCTGGGGCTATTGCTGTTGGTAGATATGCCATTGGCCTCAAAGAGCGTCCAAAGGATTTAGCTACCAAACAGGCATGTGCTTCCATAGGTCAGGCTTATCTTATGTCTGTCTATCAAAAACTATTTTCTGAGTACAATCAAAGAGCAGGACAGGTCCTTATTACTAAAAAGACCATGGTTGATCCTGAGTCACGTTTCAATGCCAAAAATACTTTTGAGGAATTGTTCAATCTCGGGGTTATCCCTGTTGTAAATGAAAATGATACTGTAGCTACACATGAGATTCAGTTTGGTGATAATGATTCTCTTTCTGCTATTGTTACTGCATTAGTAGGTGGGGATGCATTGATTCTCTTATCGGATATTGATGGACTTTATACGGACAATCCAAATAGCAATCCAAATGCAGAGTTTGTCCCAGTAGTAAATAATATAGATGATGTTCTTCAGATGGCTTCATCTGATAGTTCGTCAAATGTAGGAACAGGTGGTATGACAGCAAAGCTTCGTGCCGCACAGATTGCTACATTCTCCGGTGCTGATATGGTTATCACAAACGGAAATCATATTGGTAATATACACCGCATTTTCGAAAATAAAGATAAAGGAACACTTTTCGTTTCAAACAAACGAGATGATGTTCATGTATTAGATTTGTTAGAGGAATAGTTATGATTACAGAAAAAGATATTGCACGTATTAATGAACTTTATCACAAGCAGAAATCTACTGGCTTGACTGATGAAGAAAAGGCTGAGCAGGCTTCCCTTAGACAGGCATACATTGCTGCTATCAAGGGAAATATTAGAAATCAGCTTAACAATATTGATGTTGTAGATGAACATGGAAATGTTGAGAATCTAGGCGAAAAGTATGGAAGAAAAAGCAAATAAAGAATTACGTTTGCATTACAAACAAATAAGAGATGCTCTTACTACAAGTCAAATACAGGATTTGTCGCAAAACATCTCAGATAATCTTTTGGCCCTTTTAGAATCTGATTTTAAAGGGGCTAATATTTTTTTGTGTTTTTATCCTTTTGGTAGTGAGGTAAATTTACTACCGTTATATAAAAAGCTTTTATTAGAAGGAAAGAGATTGTTCTTTCCTATTTCTTATATAAAGAGTCATGAAATTATATTCCATGAAATTTCTGACCTAAACAATGATTTTAGCAAGGGTAGTTACGATATAATGGAGCCTAAGGATTCTTTACCCGTGCTAGATACTAACTTAGATAATATTATTTCAATCACACCAGGATTGATTTTTGATAATAAATGCAATCGAATAGGATATGGTGCAGGATTCTATGATAGATTTTTTGCTAGAAATCCTCAAATTAAAAGGATTGCAGTGTGCTTTGATATTCAAATGGCAGAGTCAATTGACAGGCAGCCATATGATATACCTATGAACTATATTGTAACTAATAATGGCATTATAAAAGGGAATGAATATGACACTTATTGAATTGGCTACAAAAGCAAAAGACGCTAAATATTTAGTGGCAGGTCTTACAACAGAAGAAAAGAATTCAGCTATTTTATTAGTAGCTGACAAGCTTGAGCAAAACAGCGAAACCATAATAGCTGCAAATGCTATTGATATGAAAAATGGTGAAGAAAAGGGCCTTAATCCAGGGCTTCTTGACCGTTTAAAGCTCACAGAGGACAGAATTAAATCTATGGCAGACGGACTTCGTCAGGTTGTAGCGCTAGATGATCCTATTGGTCAGATAACAGAGTCATTCACACGACCAAATGGATTAGAGATAAACAAAAAGCTTGTTCCAATTGGTGTAGTAGGAGTAATCTATGAGGCTAGACCAAATGTTACTGCCGATGTTTTTGGACTTTGCTTTAAAACTGGAAATGTAGTTGTTTTAAAGGGTGGTAGTGATGCCTTGGAATCAAACAAGGCCATTGTCAAAACCATCAAAGCCGCCTTAACAGAATTAAAGCTACCAGTAGATGCTATTACCTTAATAGAAGATACTTCTAGAGAGTCTACAAAGGAGCTTATGAGATTAAACGGCTATATTGACGTGCTTATACCTAGAGGTGGTGCTGGGTTAATAAAGTCAGTTGTAGAGAATGCATCAGTTCCTGTAATAGAGACTGGCTCTGGAAATTGTCATATTTATGTAGATCATGTTGCTGACATCGACATGGCTATTGATATTATTGAAAACGCCAAAACTCAAAGAATTGGTGTCTGCAATGCCTGTGAATCACTGGTTATTCATGAGGATATAGCAGCAGAGCTTTTGCCAAAGCTTAATGACAGATTGAGACAGCACGGGGTACTTGTTCGTGCAGATGAAAAGGCAAAGGCCCTTATGGAGGGCGCTGAGGCAGCTACAGAGCAGGATTTTGCTACAGAATATTTAGATTATATTATCTCTGTAAAAACAGTTTCATCTGTGGAAGAGGCCATCGCACATATCAATAAAAACAATACAGGTCACTCGGAGTCTATTATTACAAAGGATGACGCAAATGCCAAAAAATTTTTAAATGGCATTGATGCTGCCTGTGTTTATGTAAATGCTTCCACAAGATTTACAGATGGCTTTGAGTTTGGATTTGGTGCCGAGATTGGCATTAGCACACAAAAATTACATGCTAGAGGCCCAATGGGACTTTTGGCACTTACAAGTTATAAATACACCATTTATGGAAATGGTCAAATCAGAAAATAGATAGGATTTATTATGAGTATTACAGATTTATTAAACAATGCTCCTGATACGGAGCCAGAGCGTCAGTATTATTTTATACGCGAGGCTGCAAAAATTATCGAAAAGAAGGAACAGGAATTAGGCAGAAAGCTTACTTGCTGTGTTACAACCTTTGGATGTCAGATGAACGCCAGAGATTCAGAAAAGCTCCTTGGTATTTTAAAGCAGATTGGATACGAGGAGACAGATTCAGAAAATGCTGATTTTGTTGTATACAATACATGTACCGTTCGTGAAAATGCTAATAACAAGGTATATGGTCGACTTGGTATTCTTCATGGCTACAAGAAAAAGAATAAAGATATGATGATTGCTTTATGTGGCTGTATGATGCAGGAGCCTACTGTTGTAGAGCACCTTCAGGAAAGCTACAAGTTTGTTGATTTGATTTTTGGTACTCATAATCTTTACAAGTTTGCGGAGTTATTTACCACATCACTTCTAAACAAGAAGGGTATGATTATCGATATCTGGAAGGATACAGACAAAATCGTTGAAAATCTTCCTATTCAGAGAAAGTACCCATTCAAATCAGGAGTAAACATCAGTTTTGGATGTAACAACTTCTGTACATATTGTATTGTCCCTTATGTAAGAGGACGCGAGCGCTCTAGAAAGCCAGAGGACATTGTTAATGAAATCAAGGGCCTTGTTGCTGACGGCGTTGTAGAGGTTATGCTTCTTGGCCAAAATGTAAACTCATATGGTGTGGGCCTTGAGGAAAAGGTTACCTTTGCAGAGCTTCTAAAGATGGTAAATGACATCGAGGGCTTAAAGCGTATTAGATTCATGACACCTCATCCAAAGGATCTTTCTGATGAGCTTATTGAGGCTATGGCTACTCTTCCAAAGGTATGTAAGCACATGCATTTACCTTTACAGTCTGGTAGCACAAATATCCTTAAAAAGATGAATCGTCGTTACACAAAGGAAAGCTATCTTGAGTTAGTGGATAAATTAAAAAAGCGTATTCCAGATGTGGCTATTACTACAGATATTATTGTTGGTTTCCCAGGCGAAACAGAAGAGGACTTCCTTGATACAATGGATGTAGTAGACAAGGTTCATTATGATTCAGCCTTTACATTTATCTATTCAAAGAGAACGGGTACACCTGCTGCCACTATGCCAGATCAGGTCCCAGATGATGTTGTAAAGGACAGATTCGACAGACTTCTTGCTCTTGTTCAAAAGCATGGACACGAAAAGGTAAAGGGCTATGAGGGTACAGTACAGGAGATTCTTGTAGAGGAAATTAATGAGCAGGATAGCAGCCTTGTCACAGGAAAAATGTCAAATAATATTACAGTACATTTCCCAGGTGATGCTTCTTTAATTGGAAATATTGTTAAGGTTAAGCTAAACTGTTGTAAGGGATTTTATTACATCGGCGAGCTTGCAGAATAATAAAAGGGGGAGAATAAATGCTTTCTTACGTAAGTGGTACCCTTGTAGATGTGGAAATGAATATGATTATCATTGATAATCATGGTATAGGCTATGGCATTTCTTCATCTATGAATACAATTGATCAGCTTCCAACAATGGGATCTGAGGTAAAGATATTTACAAAGCTAGTTCCAAAGGAAGATTCTCTTACTTTGTATGGCTTTATTGATAAAGAAGAATTAAAAATGTTTGAGCTTTTATTGACTGTCAGCGGAATTGGTCCAAAGGGAGCTCTTGCAATTCTTAGTTCTATGACTGTATCGGATATACGATTTGCAGTTGCCGGCGGAGATTCCAAGGCCTTCTCAAAGGTTCCTGGAGTTGGAAAGAAAACTGCAGAAAGAGCTATTATTGATTTGAAGGACAAGGTAGATATTGTAGACGCCTTTGAATCAAAGTTAAACTCAGGAGCGGCAAAGTCAGTTTCAAATACTGCTTCTGTAAAGGAGGAGGTCTTAGAGGCTCTTGTCTCTCTTGGATATTCTCCAAGTAATGCGGCAAAGGCTTTAGATAAGATGACTATTACAGAGTCTACCTCAACAGAGCAGCTGCTTTCGGATACTTTAAAGCAAATGTCTTTCTTATAATGATCGTTTTAAGGGGAATGAATAATGCTAACAAACAAACAGATTACATCTACAGTGGCCTCGCATGAGGATCTTGTAAATGATAATGCCCTTAGACCAAAGAGCTTTGACGGATATATAGGTCAAACCAAGGTCAAGGAAAATATGAAAATCTATATCGAAGCGGCAAAGAACAGAGGCGAGGCCCTAGATCACGTGCTTTTATATGGACCTCCAGGTCTTGGAAAGACCACCCTGGCGGGTATTGTATCTGCAGAGATGGGTTCAAATATAAAGGTTACTTCTGGCCCAGCTATTACAATTCCAGGTGAAATTGTGGCTGTACTTATGACCTTAAAGGATGGAGATATTCTTTTCATAGATGAGATTCATAGACTTTCAAAGCCAGTAGAAGAGACCTTGTATTCGGCAATGGAGGATTTTGCTGTGGACATTGTTATGGGAAAGGATACTACAGCCAGATCTATTCACACAAAGCTTCCTAGATTTACTTTAATTGGTGCGACTACTCGTCCAGGACTGTTGTCAGCACCTCTTCGTGACCGTTTTGGAATTATCGGTCACATGGATTACTATACTGCCAACGAGCTTTCCACAATCATCAAAGCCTCAGCGGCCAAATTAAATGCACCCATCGAGGATGATGGTGCATACCAAATAGCACTTAGAAGTCGTGGTACCCCACGTTTAGCTAATAGATATTTGAAAAGAGTACGTGATTATGCAGAGGTTCAGTTTGACGGTGTAATCACAAAAGAAGTTGCTTCTATCACCTTAAATAATCTTGAGGTAGACACTCTTGGATTAGATAATAATGATAGAAATATTTTACTTGCCATTATTGAGCGTTTTGGCGGCGGACCTGTTGGACTTGATAATTTAGCAGCTACTGTAGGCGAGGATTCTGGTACAATAGAAGATGTTTATGAACCATATCTTTTACAAAATGGTTTGATTGTTAGAACACCAAAGGGACGTGTTGCAACAAAAGAAGCATACGAGCATTTCAATATGCCTGTACCTGAAAACATTTTATAATATATTAAATGAACTTGTTTTTAGGGACAATTATCGTTATAATTATATTAATTTTCTGTAGGGAGGATGCGTTATGGTTTCCGAGAAAAGCGCAAAGGTGCTTATAGGCGGAAAAGTTTATACACTTAGTGGCTACGAAGAGGAGGAGTATCTCCAGCGCGTGGCTAATTATATTAATTCAAAGCTTGACGAATTCAATTCAATAGATGATTATAAACGCATTTCTGCAGACTTAAAGGCGACTTTACTAGAGCTAAATATTGCAGATGATTATTTCAAAGCAAAAAACCAGGTCGAGACCTTAGAGTCTGATATGGAGGTTCGCGACAAAGAAATTTATAATCTAAAGCATGACTTGATTTCGGCTCAGTTAAAAAATGAAACATTAGAAGAAACCATTACAAAGCTTGAGCAAGAGAACAAAGAGCTATTATTACATAAGACAAAGCTTGAAGCATCATTAGAGGATGCTCTTCTCGGCTCGTTATCAGAGTAAGTTTTTGAGTCCCAGTAATGGGACTCATTTTTATTTAAGGAATTTATTTATGAATCAATTAGAATTATTATCTCCAGCTGGAGATTTAGAAATTTTCAAAGCAGTTGTTAATGCAGGGGCAGATGCTGTTTATTTTGGAGGAGATTTATTTGGAGCTAGGGCCTATGCCAAGAATTTTTCTATTGAAGAGGCAAAGGCAGCCATAGACTATGCCCATATACATGGTGCAAAGGCATATTTAACGGTGAACACCCTTTTGAAAAATACTGAGATTGAAAAAAATCTTTATGAATATCTTCGTAAATACGTAGAGAATGGTATAGATGCATTTATTGTTCAGGATATGGGTGTATTTTCATTTATTAGAAATTATTTTCCTAATACTCATATTCATGTATCTACTCAGATGAGTACCTGTACAGAATTTGGAGCCAAGCTTTTATCGGATATGGGAGCATCTAGAGTTGTCACTGCGCGTGAAATTTCTCTAGAGGAAATTTCTGATATCCATAAAACATGCCCAGATTTAGAAATAGAATCTTTTGTTCACGGCGCATTGTGCGTGTGTTATTCAGGCCAATGCCTAATGAGCTCCATGATTGGCGGACGTTCTGGAAATCGTGGCCGCTGTGCACAGCCTTGTCGTTTGCCATACGAAGCATATATGGATGGAAATCATATAAATAAAAAAGGAAGCTTTATTCTTAGCCCAAAGGATTTTTGTACAATAGAGCAGCTTCCTGAAATGATAGAGGCTGGTGTTATGTCCTTTAAAATTGAGGGACGTATGAAGCAGCTTGAATACGCTACAGGTGTAGTTTCTGTTTATAGACATTATTTAGATGAATATATTTATCGTGGAGCAAGAAATTATTCTGTAAAGGAAGAGGATATTCAAAAGCTTCTTGATTTTGGAAATCGTTCTGGTTTTACAAATCTATATCTTACAAAGCATAACGGTCCGGAGATGATGACCTTTGAGGCACCTTCGCATACTAAGAAGGAATCCTCACCTGTCGATTATAGTGAAAAGAAAATCAAGGTTGATTGTACTGTCAGTGCACTTTTAGGAAAAGAATTTAGTATCGTATTTACGGATTCAGAAGGCCGTGTGGGAGCATTTACAGGTGGAGAGGTTCAGCCGGCTCAAAAGAAGGCTGCTACAAAAGAAGACATTGAAAGAGCAGTTTCAGGCTTGGGAAATACCAGCTTTGAAATTGATCATTTAAATATTGATTATGATGATGGAATTTTCTTGCCTGTTTCTATGATAAAAAATGCTAGAAGAAGTGCCATCATGAATTTGGAAAATTCAATTATGAATTCTAAAACTCCAACTGTGAATGAGTTTCAGGAATTGCCTTCTAAAAAGAATTTTACATCTTCAAATAATTGTTTTGTTACAGTTTCTACAGCTGAGCAATTAAAGGCTGTGGCAGAATTTGATTTTGTAAATAGAGTAGCAGTGCCCCAGAAGCTATTTGAGGAGGCTTATGGCTTGTTAAATGGCAAGGAGATTTATATTTATCTTCCAATCGTTTTACGAAAGGATTACAAGCACAAAATTAATATAGATGAAAGAGCAGCTGGTGTGATTGCGGCTTCTATGGATGAGCTTGGTCTACTTTCTGATATGGGCTATCCAAAGGAAAATATAATATTAGATCATAGAATCTATACCTTTAATAACCGAAGCTTGGATTTCTTTGAGCAGCATGGCTATACCTATAATTGTATTCCATATGAGCTTTCCTTAAAGGAACTCAATCATAGAAACAATCAAAATTCTCAAATGATAGTATATAGCCGTATTCCTATGATGGTTACTGCAAACTGCACTGTTAAAAATACTGTGGGATGTAGAAAAAATAACGATACTATTACCTTTGTGGATAGAAAAAATCAAAATATGATTGTTAGCTGTAATTGTGACTATTGTTACAATGTTATTTATAATTCTAAGAAATATATTGCCTTTGATATGAAAAATCAATTGGATAATCTAGGTGTTAAGGAATATAGAATTGATTTTACAGTTGAATCTGCAAAGGAAACAAAGAATGTTCTAGAAGGATTTAACACTGTATTTAATAAAAACGGTTCATTTGAATTGGATGAAGACTTTACAAGAGGACATTTAAAAAGAGGAGTAGAATAATTGGTTAATGTTGTGACATCATTATCAAGAATTACAATAATGGCATTTGTAATGCTATTTGCAATTGTTGATATAGTATTTTTATTTGATAGAAAAATAAAAGAAGGCTTGCAATCAATACTTTTAACAATTCAGGCTGTTATGATTGTTTTGTTTATGATAAACGGGGCAGTGGTGCTGTATTTGAACACCCAGGATTTTCTTATCATATTGCTAACGGCTGGAGAATTGCTTTTATATTTATTCATTAGCATAGTTTTAAATAAGATATGCATACCTACATCAAAGCCTCTTATAAACAATGTTTTGATGTTGCTTAGCTTTAGCTTTATTACACTTGAGAGACTTAAAATTGCCAGCGCCTGTAGACAGTTCGCATTTGCGATAATTTCTCTTATTATTGCATCTGCTGTGGTGTACTTTCTTGAAAATTTCGGAAGGGTCACAGAGTACGCTACTGTATATTTAGTTATCGGTCTTTTACTTTTATTAATAGTTTCTGTGGCGGGTTCTGTTCAATATGGCGCAAAGCTTTCGCTATCCTTTGGAAATATTAGTGTACAGCCTAGTGAGTTTGTTAAAATTACATTTTTATTCTTCATGGGTGCTGTTATTGCAAAGTATAGAGATGTAAAGGGATTTTTAATTGCTTCAGTTGGTGCGGCTTTACATGTTTTGATTCTTGTTATTTCAAAGGACTTAGGTACAGGACTAATATTTTTGGTCGCCTATGTATTTTTAATTTTTATTTCCTACAAAAATTATATTGTTTTATTTACTGAGCTGGGGGTTGCTGCTGTTGGAGCCACATTGGCCTACAACATGTTCCCACATATTCAAACAAGATTCATTGCCTGGTCAGATCCACTTTCTGTAATTGATGATCAGGGATACCAGATTTCACAGTCACTTTTTGCCATTGGAACAGGTGGCTGGATAGGCTCAGGTCTTTGCAATGGTATGCCTACTAAAATTCCTGTTGTTACAAAGGATTTTATTTTTGCAGCCATTTCCGAAGAGATGGGAGCCATAGTTGGTCTTTGTCTTATTGTTATTGTGCTTTGCACATTCTTTATGATTTTTAATGCAGCCTACGATTTAAATAATAGCTTTTATATGCTTGTTATTAATGGTATTGGTATTATCTTTGCCACACAGGCTTTGTTAAATATTGGTGGTGTAATCAAATTTATTCCATCAACAGGAGTAACGCTTCCTTTTGTCAGCTATGGTGGTAGCTCGCTTCTATCTATGTTTATTTGCATATTCATAATTGAGGCTGCAGAGGATTTTTCTATATCCATAGAAAAGGAAAATAGAAAAAGGGAGATAAGGACTCGAAAAAAGGAGAATAGAACTCGCTATGAAAAAACACGCAGATACGAATAGTTCTCACAAAAAAAGAAAAGTCCGCAAAGAAATTTATTTAATTGCTTTCCTATTTGTTCTCATATTTGGAGTAATGATTTATTCCTATGTGGATTTTTTAAATAATGGTTCAAAGGATTTTATTTACAATAAATATAATTCTAGATTTTCTGTATTTTCGGATGAAATAGTTCGAGGAAACATACTTACTGCTGACGGCAAAACAATTGCTACAACAGGTCATGATGATGAGGGAAATGAAATTAGATTATATCCAGATGAAAGACTGTTTTGCCATGCCGTAGGCTATGTAGGTAAGGGCATGGCTGGCTTAGAGTCGCAATATTCCTTTGATTTATTGCGCTCTCACAGCACTTTGGAAGAACAGATAAATAACAGCCTCACTGGCACAAAAAGCCAGGGCGATAGCTTGGTTACCACATTGGATTATGAAACTCAAAAGGCTGCATTTTCTGGTATGGGACTATATGATGGCGCTGTTATTGCTATAGAGCCAGATACTGGTAAAGTCGTTGCCATGGTTTCAAAGCCAGATTATGATCCTAATACAATTGATAAATATTGGGATGATATGACAGGAGAGGATAGTACCTCCTCTGTACTTTTAAATAGGGCTACTTCGGCGGCATACCCACCAGGCTCTACCTTTAAGATTGTTACAACTATAGCTTATTTAAGACAGCATGAGGGCAATCCTGACTATTCCTTCAATTGTAAGGGATATTTTGATGTTGAGGATTACAGAATACATTGTAGCGGTAACAAGGCTCATGGTAGCGAGGATTTGATGGCTGCATTTTCTAATTCCTGCAATAGTGCCTATGCAAACATAGGTGTAAATCTCGATAGACAAAAATATGTGCAGACAGCAGAGGATTTACTTATGAATGGTGAGCTTCCAACAAAGCTTAGCAATGTAAAATCTCCTAAATTTTCTATAGATGAGGATACGGAAGAATCAATTGTTGCACAGACAGCCATAGGGCAGGGACAAACCTCAGTTTCGCCTATTTATATGTGTATGCTTGTTTCTGCAATTGCCAATGACGGTATTTTAATGGAGCCATATATTGGTGATAAAATTGTTAATGCAGAAAATGAGACTGTCACAGAATACAAGCCTACCGAATATGGCAGAATAATGTCCCAAGAGGAGACAGAACTCCTAAATTCCTATATGGAATCCGTTGTGATGGATGGAACGGCTAAAAAGGTGGATTTTGGCGATTTGACAGTGTATGGCAAAACTGGTACTGCTGAATATACTTCAGATAAAAGTTTGACTCATTCATGGTTTGTAGGTTATGCTATGAATGAGAGTGGGAAGAAATTAGCGGTTGCAGTTATCATGGAAGGTGCAGGCTACGGTAGTAAATATGCGGCACCTCTTGCATCAAAGGTTTTTGATTCGTATTTTAGATAGTTTTTTGTAGATTATCTTTAAAAAGTCATTGCAATTTCTAATTTGCTTTGTTATAATCCATTTGTTGCGTAATCACGCACACTTGGATTTGAAATATTTTACAAGGAGGTGCAATCATGGCAAAATGTGCAGTTTGTGGAAAAGGCGCTCATTTCGGTAACAATGTGAGCCATTCTCATAGAAGATCCAATCATATGTGGAAGTCTAATGTGAAGTCCGTTAAGTGTA
>JAILKL010000125.1 GCA_024693775.1 Pseudobutyrivibrio sp. | reverse complement strand
ATCCACCTTTTCATGAATTTCCACATGCTCGCCACGCTCTATGGCTTCTATTAATTCGTCCAATTGCTTTTTGCAGATGATAATTCCGCATTCGCAAATACGATATTCTTCCTCGTAATAATATACTGGCTTCTTTTCTCTGAAGCCCTGGAGAGATCTAAGCATATTGGCAGTGCCATAGGATTTGGAAATATTCTTGATACCAGCCACCCTTTTACCCACCAGCATGGTCAAGGATAAATTCGTATTTGCGATAAGATAATCTAGAAATTCTTCCAGGTATTCTTTTTCTGTCAGCGACAGACGCTGTCCCATGGACTCTGTATAGATAAACCCAATATCAAAAATCTTTTCGCTGTCTGACACATCCATAATGCACATTGAAAAATCATTTTTTAAAAAATCCTCTGAGGCAGCATAAAGCTTTCTTAGCTGTTCTTTTTTGTCCTCATCGGAATAATCCTCTGACAAGGTAGCCTCATCCAGCTGGATTTCCACATAGCACATCTCATCATTTATATTCATCTTGTCAGAAAGGAAATCCACATTGGCTCCATCATATTTACCGCTGAGTAAAGCCATGAGATTTCTATCCATATATGCTCTTTCCTTTTTGGCACGGTCCTGAAGCTGATACTCCTTCTGCTGATTTAAGGATGCCACCTTTCTAAGAATCGCCAAAAGCTGGTCTGCCTCCACAGGCTTTAAAATATATTCTGTGCAATTATATCTAAGAGCCTCCTGGGCATAGCTAAACTCCGCGAATCCGCTGAGAATCACAAAATAAACATCGCTATTGTTGGTTTCTCTCAGCTCCCTCAAAAGCTCCAGTCCTGACATAACTGGCATTTTTATATCTGCAATAACTAAATCCACCAGATTATTATTGATATAATCCAGCGCCTCTAGTCCATTGCAGGCTGTATGGATTTCGTATCCTTCTGCCGCCCAATCTACCAATACCTGTAACCCCTGTAGAATGAATGGCTCATCATCTACTAACAATACCTTTAACATCACAATAACCCCTTCAAATATTTAGTAGGAATAGTAATCTGTATAAGAGTTCCAGCCCCCAGCTCTGATTCAAAATCAAATTTGACCTTGTCCTCAGTAAGCATCTTCAAACGCAAGCAAGCGTTTACAATTCCCACTCTTCCTTTCTCCTTTAGCATGTCGATATTGGCGCCCCTCATTTTTTCTAGGAGTTCCTTTACCACCTGATCAGGAATACCATTTCCCGTATCCTCTATTTCAAGAATAAGATTTTCCTCCTTGATATTAGCTCTAAGAAAAATCCATCCTGGAGAAGTTTTGCTCTCAATTCCGTGAACACAAGCGTTTTCCACAAAGGTAACAAGCGTAAGCTTTGGAATGCACAGCTTCTTGCACTCCTCATCCACATCTAGCTCAAAGGAAAGCCTGTCTCCAAATCTATATTTCTGAAGCTGTAAATAAGCCTCCACAAATTCTAATTCATTTTCTAAGCGTATATTGTCCTGCTGCCACTCGGTGTATTGTCTCTGTAGCTTGGCCAAATGCTCCACCATTTTGGCCGTCTCCGATTCCTGCTTTAGGATGGAATGCATTCTGATACTTTCCAATGCATTAAAGAGGAAATGTGGATTTATCTGACTTTGAAGAGCTAAAAGCTCCGCATTCTTTTGTGCCACAGTCATTTCCTGTTCTTTTATCTTATTCCTATACGAAGCATGCATAAGGCTGCTGACATATAGAGGCAACGAAATATTTATGAGTAGCATAAAGAAAAACTGATACCATCTACGCTTAAAAATATCTAACATGCTATAGTCATGGCCTGCCACCTGAATGGTGAGCTTTTGACCATAAACCTCAAAATTTTGCTCGTATCTTTCAGATTTCAATGAATCAATTGTAGCATAGTTTTTCTTTACATTACTGTAACGACTATTGGAAATCAAAACTCGCGAATCATCACAAATATATGCCTTGTCCTCATAGTTTAGGTTTTCCAAAAGCTCGGCACACTTTGTGTAATCCAGCTTTATCAGCATAATATTGGGTGATTCATATTCATAATAATTTAGTTTCTGGAAAAAATATATTGTTCTCTCCGGCGAACCATCGGGACATATGGTTATATCAAAATACAGTCCCTTGTTGTAGTTGGAATCCAGAATGTATTGATACCAGTCTGTCCCCTCAGCCTTTGACAACTGCTGAAACTCCGCACCATTTGTAATGGTGGGATTATCAAGATAAATACGATACTCCATGCCTGACTGACCAGTCACTAAATGAAGCAAGGTATCATCAAAGAATTTTTGATATGCATTGTAGTAATCTAGCTCAGATGCATATTCCTTGTGTAGAAATCTATGAACATACAGGCTGCTATAAAGTGCACTGCCCAATTTAGCAGCCTGATCAACTTGACTAAAAAAAGTATAACGAACGGCATTGGCCTCATTTTCCATTTGGTGCTCGTGGGCTGTTCTCTCGGCCCTAACGATAGACGTAAATACGAAACCATCTGTTAAAATTATGGGAATAACCACAAACAATACATACAATAAAACTAATTTACGTCTAATTCCAAACTTGTCTAACCTAGCCATAATACATTACCTAAACCATTTCTCCCATGCTAATCCAAGCGAATGAACATTCATTGTCGCTGGCTGCACCATTTGATGAAGTGTACATTCCCACTGTGCATCCTACAAAGCCCCCTGCTTCCTCGGTGGTGTATGGAATCAAATCCACATTCTTTGCAACGGAAATGTATTTATTATTTTCCACCAAAAATATCTCAGCCTCTTGGTTCTTAGCCTGTAACTCAATCTCCACTATACCACTATTTAGTCCGTGGTATGCAATTACTTTTTCCTCACCCTTTATTACTGTTCTCACCTGTAGCTTTTTATCGCTGCCAGAACCGACAATTTCCATAGCCAGATGATTTTCATGATTTTGATAAAGGACAATTCCTCCACATTCCTGCTGATTATTTGGTGTGAAATCCACCCCACAATTAACCTTAAACGAATAATCCTTTTGACGCAATCCCAAATATGAAGGATATCCCTTTTCTTCTAATTTTTCTGGTCGTGTAAAGAGGGTGAGTCTACCTGGATTTTTAGTGAGGGAATAAATTTCCTCATCTCTTTTTTCTATACCTACAAATCTGTCATCCAGCTGAGTGCTATTAAAATGCAGGGTATCATTCCAGGTATTTTCCTGTGCAAATGGGTGCTCCTCAAATGGAAGCTCCACCTCATCTGTCAGCCTTCCAACTCCAGGATTGATTACTGGCCAGCCATCCTCCCAAGCAACCTTTGCAAGGAAGGTCTCTCTGCCCAGGCTGCAATGCTTTTTGCATGGGCGAGATGCCAGCATAACAATGTAATAATTGCCATTCTTGTCGTCTACCAAATCCCCATGTCCAGCATAGATAATAGGATAATCCTTGCCTAGATTTCTGTGGGTGAAAATTGGATTTCTAGGGCAGCCTTCAAACCATTTGAAAAGCTCCTTTGAGCGAGCCACAGATATGGCATGCTCAGGACCGGTGCCACCTTCTGCATGTAAAAGATAGTAATAACCGTCCTTTTTATAAAGATGTGGTCCCTCTGGCCAGATGACATCCTTTACGGCGCCCTTCCAAATAGCCATGGATTCGCCTGTGAGCTTCATGGTTTTTAGATTTAATTCCTGTACCCAGATTTCCCAGTCGCCATTGTAGCGCACCCCCTCTGGATTTGGTCTGGTGCCCACATAATAGCAGCGTCCATCATCATCAAAAAATAGCGATGGATCAATGCCTGGGCATTCCTCAGCTCCCAAATAATATGGCTCTGACCATGGGCCCTTTGGATCTGTGGCCTTTACAATAAAATTGCCGCCGTGGCTGACATTTGTGGTAATCATGTAAAATACACCATCGTGCTCTCTGATGGTAGGAGCAAAAATTCCTCTGGAAATTTCTCCTGTTACTGGAAGCTGGCTTTCTCTATCAAGAACATGTCCTATCTGCTCCCAGTGCGCCAAATCCTTACTATGAAAAATAGGTACTCCTGGCGCATATACAAAGCTAGAGCAAACTATGTAAAAATCATCCCCCACTCTACAGATGGATGGATCTGGATAAAACCCTTTTAGAATTGGGTTGTGCGCTATTGTCATTTGTGTCTTCTCCTATCTCACAACTCCAAAACCTAGAATTGTAAATTTATTTCTTGTATCATCTTCGTCCACCACTATTTCCACGTGATGGTTTTTTGTCTCAGTGTCCTTTATTAAAATCAGTGGATTGCAGTGGCACCATCTATTTACATATGGGTCCAGGTCACGTACAAATTCTTTGTCCACATAGGCCTTTGCTGTGGCCGCATCCACCTCGCCGGAATCCTTCATGATGACCACCAGTGCTTTGCAGCTAATGTCCAGTGTAAATCTGTTTTCTCCACCTGCTGCACCGTCATACATCCAGTTATATGGAAATTCCGGTGTAACATTTAAATCCATGTCCATTTCCACTGACTGCAAAACTGAATCCGTATATACGAATCCCCCTGGATTTATTTTTCCCAGATTTGTGTTGTCCCTCTTATCCAACAGGACCACCTTATCAAAGGTATTTCCGATGGCTGGTGTCCTCTCAAAATCAGGCTCAAAGCTCTCGTCCTTTTCTTGCTGCATCACTGTCTCAAACAAATAGCTGATGCAGTCCGCCATAATGCTATGTCCTAAATTTGTAGGATGGAACATGTCATAAAAGAACTGGTGCTTTGTGACAATTCTATTGTCCCTGTCATAAAACTGTGGTGTCACAGCATTTTTGATGCTCACCATAGGAAGGTCGTAGCGAGTGCCCACTGGCATCAATCTATCCTGGAGATTGTAGTCATCCGTAAATACGGAGAACAATAAAATGACCGCTGGCTCATTTGGAAGCTTTAGAATTTTTCTAACCAAGCTTTCGTAGCAATCCCCCTTTGTTTCATCTCCCTCATCATTTACCGCAAACTCTACTATGACTAAATCTGGTGTCACCGCCCCATCTCGCAACACATCTCTATCAAATCTGACCATGCCAAGCTCTGATGGAGTGCCGCCTACGCCTGCTTTTATATAATGGATATTGTCCCCATTTCCTAGAAGCTTTTTTATCTGATTAAATGACTTGTAGGCATAGCATTCGGTGTTGATAGGTACAGCTCCTGCTCCCTGTGTTATGGAGCCACCAATGTAGGCTATGGTTACATCCTCGCCGGCCTTTGCCCTTTCGATTAGCCTTGCCATTCTATAGGTATTGCCCTTTTGTATCAGGGAATTTTGAATCATGCTTTTGTACTGGGCTGATTCCGTGTCCACTGGCTTTTCCTCCAGCTGCTCTGGGGCCTCATAGCCATCATTTAAATATAGCCTTACAGAAAGATATGCCAACTGCTCTGGCTTTGGAGTGTACACCCTGATTTGGCCTGGGATATCGTCATCCTCTGTCCAGTGAATGTCCCTTAGGTAAATGCGCTTTTCGCTGCCGTCTGCCTTTTGCACACTCTCCAGATTGGCTCCGCCATGGTACAAATCCTTTTTGCCATACATCTGAAAAACAAAATCACATTCCTGGCTTTCGTCCATTTCCAAAGTAACACCTACGCTGTGCACCAGCTTTTTGAATCCATCCACTGTCTCTAAAAGCTTTAGGATGTTTTCGTCTGTAACATTTCCTGTAAAGCCTGCGCTGCTAGTAAGTCGTCCATCGCTTTGGTAGAGAAAGCTGACTCCTCTACCATCAGGATCATCCCCTGTGAATAATTCCTTGTCCTTGATAATGTAAAAATAAGGACGGTTCTTTTCTGGGTCCGTAGGGGCCTTTACAATCTCCATTTTATTACCTCCCAATAGGGTCTGTTAAAATTCTACCGCTGTTACCTGACCCTCTAAATTAATATCAAAAATCTGGCAGCTATCACCTGTAAGCTCTTCGCTTCTGGCATCTGGCTGCTGACCGCCCACTGCAATCTTGAACTCTCCCGGCTCAATAATGCAGTTGCCCTTCTCGTCTATAATTGCAAAATCTCTTGGATTAATCTCAAAGTCTACAGTCTGTTTTTCTCCTGCGGATAGTGTGATGGTCTTTACCTTTTTTAGTGACCAAAGTGGCACTCTGGTGCTAGCCTCCATATCCTTTACATACACCTGCACAATTTCCTTTTGCTGCAATATTCCTGCATTTTCCACATCCACAGAAAGCTTTACAGAATCTCCCACATTTCCACTTGTTTTATCAATAGTGGCCTTGCCGTATTTTATCTTTGAATATCCTAGGCCATAGCCAAATGGATAGAGTGGTGTGCCCTTGAAATATCTGTAGGTTCTGTTGTTCATTGAGTAATCCTCAAATGGAGGCAAATCAGCATCTGATGCGTAGAAGGTCAAAGGAAGCTTTCCTCCTGGTGCTCTATCTCCAAACAACACCTCTGCTATAGCTTTTCCACCTCTGGCACCTGGGTACCAGCAGTGCATTATCGCATTTACGTTTTCATTTGCCCAGGATAAATCCAGTGCAGAGCCTGCCAAAATCAATAAAACAACTGGCTTTCCTGTGGCTGTGATTTTCTCCAAAAGCTCCTGCTGCAATCCAGGTAGCTTTAACCCCTTTTTGTCGCCGCTACCAAATTCATTGCCTGCATCGCCCTCCTCACCTTCAATGGTGGCGTCTAGTCCTAAGCACATTACCACCACATCAGAATGCTCTGCCACTGTCATGGCCTCGGCGAAATCATCTCTGGCCTCGCTAAGTACATGCATTCTATCCTTCCATAGATGAGTGCCATCTGCATGGAATACTCGCACATCATCACCTACATAGCTTTGGATGCCCTCAAGAACTGTAATATATTCAGAGGAAATTCCCTCGTAATTTCCCACAAGGGCTGGACGAGAATTTGAGTTAGGTCCAATTACGCCTATTGTCTTTATGCTGTCCTTTTTAAGTGGCAATAATCCATCGTTTTTAAGAAGAACAAAGCTGCTTTGAGCAGCATCGAGAGCTAAATTGATATGCTCCTTGCACTCTACCACCTCATATGGAATGTCATCATATTTGCTGCCACGCTCTGGCAAGGTACCCAGACGAAGTCTTATTTCCATCAAACGAACCACAGCTTCATCGATTGTTTCCTCTGTAACCAGGCCTGCCTTGTAGGCGTAGATTAATTTCTCGAATACACAGCCGCAGTTCAAATCACAGCCGTTATTCACAGCCATTGCTGCAGATTCCACCTCGCAGCCTGTGACCTTGTGATTTTCGTGGAAATCTCTGATGGCCCAGCAATCTGAAACCACGTGACCCTCAAATCCCCAATCCTTTCTGAGGATGTCCTTTAAAAGTCTTTTGCTACCGCAGGCTGGCTCGCCGTTTACTCTATTGTAGGCGCCCATAACTGCCTCCACATGGGCGTCCTTAACTAATCTTTTAAATGCATATAAATATGTGTCATATAAATCCTGGTCTGAAACCTTTGCATCAAAATGATGTCTCTCAGCCTCTGGACCTGAGTGCACTGCAAAGTGCTTGGCGCAGGCTGCAGCCTTTGGATTGTCCAAATCATCTCCCTGCAAGCCCTCTACAAATGCCATTCCAAGCTGACCTGTAAGATATGGATCCTCGCCGTAGGTTTCATGGCCTCTGCCCCATCTTGGATCTCTGAAAATATTTACATTTGGTGCCCAATAGGTGAGACCCTTGTAAATGTCTCTGTCACCGTGTTTAATAAACTCATTGTATTTGGCACGACCCTCTGTAGATGTGACGTCAGCCACCTTTTTTACCAGATTTTCATCAAAGGTAGCTCCTAGTCCAATGGCCTGTGGAAATACTGTGGCATCTCCCGCTCTGGCCACTCCATGCAAAGCCTCATTCCACCAACAATAAGCTGGAATTCCTAATCTGTCGATGGCCTGTGCATGATGTAGCATCTGTCCCATTTTTTCTTCAATAGTCATCTGGCTGACTAATTCCTTAGCACGCTTCAGTGTTTTCTGATTCATTTCCTTCTCCCTTGTTTACAAGCATTTCTAGTTGTGTATTAAACTCTTTACTAATGTAATAAAGCGAAACTGTGGTACATAAAATCCATATTCCAAGCCCCCATTTTATGTACCACAGGCAAATTATATATGGTAAAAATGTAACTATAAATATTAGTACCATTCTTGGAAAATTCAAAAGCGCCATCAATATGGATGCCTTTACCAGCTCCTTTGTGGACACCTGGAATCTAGCCATGAATGGAAACATGCAGTAGATTACCGACCACACTATAAAGCTAACCACCGCCAGCATTACCTTTAAAACAAATGGCATGGTTGCTCCCAGTCCATAAATCACATTGTACCAATCAAAGATTAGCACCAAAGCTATAATCAATTCCACAAACCACACAGGTGTAATCTGCACAAAATTTTCTCTAAAGGATTTAAAATAACTTTTACAAACATTTGGCTCTTCCCCACGAACCAATTTCATAGAGGTGTAATACTTTGCTGTAAAGGCCGCCCCTATGGTGATGATTGGAATAGAACAAAGCACGCATAGCAGATTGATAATTATCATGTCTGTCACCTTTCCCAAAAATTCCATTACCTCACTGTCTGGTCTTAATAGTTCCATAATTATTTCCCCTTTAATAATTCTTTGTTATATAGTCTCCTACATATATAAATAATAAAAAAATCTCCCACCAACATCTACTGACAAAGTTTAGATGTTAGTGGGAGAAATTAAAGTCTCTATAGCTTATTAAATTTTAGTTATTGCCCTTTAAAAGTGGTCTGATTGGCTGGTAGATAAATATTGTAACTACCGCTGAAATAAGACCCTTTAGGAATGTAAATGGAACATTGAAGTAAAGTAAGCACTTTTCAATAGTATCAATTTTAACAGCTGGTAAAAGAAGCTGGTAAGTATTGATAATTACATCCTTTGGCATGAAGTTGTAATACACTGGGTAAACCACAAAAAGGTTTGATGGGAAGCTGATGATGGCCATAACCAATGCTCCTACAAAAGCGCCGATAATAGCTGACTTTTTTGACTTTTTGTGATGATAAATAAGGCCTGCTGGCAATACAAATGCCACACCAAGCACAAAGTTTGAAAGCTCTCCGATACCACCTGTCTGAGACATTAGTAGGTGGATTAGATTCTTTACCAGGCAAACAATAACGCCATATACAGGGCCAAGTGCAAATGAAGCAATAAGTGCTGGTAACTCTGACACATCTAGCTTGATAAAGTTAGGCATGAAAGGTACCGCTGTGTCTAGAAACATAAGGACAAAGGCAATTGCTGAAAGCATCGCTGTAACTGTCATGTTTCTTACATTTGTAACTCTTTTCTTTGTTGTGTTCATGTGAACTCCTGTCATTTCTGTTGAATCCATATCTTCCTCCTTAAAATAAAAAACTTTAAATTAATAAGGAATCTTCATTTTTACATAACAAAAAGCCCTGAGCTAAACTCAGGGCATATACGCAAAAAAATATAAACTATACGTTTATCTTCTTCCATCCAGACTATACTGTCGGTACTGGAATCACACCAGTTCGGTCCCGTAGGACTCGCGGACTATACCGCCGGTCAGGAATTGAGGCTCTGCCTCGCACCTTGCCCTGAAGATTCTTTATTTACTTATAATATACTACACCTTCCCCATATAATCAACATGATTTCTCCAAATTTAATTGTAGGCAATGTAAATATTTATCTAAGAATTGTTCCTATAATTGGGCACAATAGTAAAAGGTCAGTCTTCTAATTTAGAAATGGGTGTTTTATAATTAACGTAATTATAATAAAGGAGAAGGCTATGCGATTATCCCAGTTATTAAAATACGAGAATATTATAGTTCAATGCCATAACAATCCTGATGCTGACGCGCTTGCATCTGGACATGCAATAACACAATTCTTAAAGCAACACGGCAAAAATGTTCGCTTTGTTTATGGTGGAAATTTTGAGATTGCCAAAAGTAATCTCAAGCTTATGGTAGAGGATTTATCCGTAAAGATTCATTACGTACGATATCAGGATCAGCTAAATGAGCTGCTGGGAATCGGTCGCGAGGATTTACCTGATCTTCTAATAACTGTAGATAGCCAATACGGTGAGGGAAATATTCAGCATTTCGATGCCAAAAATATTGCCATCATCGACCACCATCAGGTATCTGGAAATCTGCCAGAGCTCTCTGAGGTGCGCTCATATCAGGCCAGCTGTGCCACGGTGGTTTGGGATCTTCTTCGCCAGGAGGGCTTTTATGTGGATGACGATTTAAAGCTGTCCACAGCACTTTATTATGGTCTTATGACAGACAGTAACAATTTTTCTGAATTGCATCATCCACTGGATTTGGATATGCGTGATGAACTAAAGTATAGCCCATCCATTGTTACCAAATTCAAAAATTCTAATATTTCTCAGGCAGAGCTACGCATAGCTGGTATCGCTCTGCTTGGCTCAGAATACTATGCAGACAACCACTACTCTATCGTAAAGTCGGATCCATGCGACCCTAATGTTCTTGGCATCATTTCTGACATGCTGTTAGAGGTAGAGGATGTGGAGTGCTGTCTGGTTTATTCCATTCACGAGGGTGGCGTAAAAATCTCTGTCCGCAGCTGCGTAAAGGAAGTAAAGGCCGACGAGCTGGCCAAATTTATTTGCCAGGGTGTAGGTGACGGCGGCGGCCACAACATAAAGGCTGGCGGCTCAATTAGACGTTCACTACTAGAAAAGCAGGAGATGGATTACACTCCAGCTACTATTCAGCAATTTTTCCGCACTCGCATGAAGCAATACTTCCGCGATAATATAATCATTTATGCTGACAAATACAAGGCTGATTTGTCTACAATGAATGTTTATAAAAAGAAGCAGATTCACCTGGGATATGTAAAGGGAACCGACGTGGTACCAGCCGGCACCAAGACCATCATCCGTACTCTAGAGGGTGACGTGAATATTGCCATCGAGGAAGATACAATCATCATGATTGGTATCCGCGGTGAGATTTATCCTGTGAACCTGGACAAATTTAACTCTTCTTACAAAATGCTGGATGAAAAATATACCTACCCTGGCGAGTACGCACCATCTATCAAAAATATTGCCGATGGCATGAGTATCAACATCCTGCCATTTGCAAAGAGCTGCCTATCCACAGGCACCGGTCAGATATACGCCCGCGAGCTCACCTCCCGCACCAAGGTTTTCACCCGCTGGGACCCAGAGCGCTACTACCTAGGCCGACCAGGCGACTACATGGCTGTATCATATAATGATGCATCTGATGTTTATATTATTGAACGCGATATCTTTGGGAAGACTTATGAGATTAAATAAGTGAGGATTTTATTTTATAATAGTATGAGGCAGCTTGCGCTGCCTCTTTTTTTATAAAAGCAGTTCTCTAGAGAGAGCTAAAGTACAGTAAATATGCCATATTTCATATTTTACTGTAGAGATTTTTATAATTACAGTAAGAATAATAAATTTCAAAATTTACTGTAGTGATTCTAGGTTGTTCCTACAGGATATTTATGAAAAATCTGAATAGGCAGCCCCGCATGGGCCTTACAATTCCCCTATTAAATTAAAAGTTAAGTTGTATATGCTCTTTTCCAAAAAAACTTAACATGAAATTTGGGGAGTTAAGTTAAAAAATCACTTTTTCTATTTTCACTTAACAGTATTTTGGCCACATAAGTTTTTATTTTCATTTTTTCAAATAAACTTAACAGCCTTTAAAATTTGTTAAGTTGCATATGGCGTTTTTCAAAAAAACTTAACATGAAAATTTTTTTGTTAAGTTGGAAAAGCATTTTTTCGGATTTCACTTAACAGCTAACTTTGGCGTGTTAAGTGGAATTCAAAAATTGCAATAAAAAACTTAATTGATGTTAAGTTTTATTTTGAATTTCATTTTTCTCACTTAACTGCTATTTTTCATGTTAAGTTAATTCGAATTTTTCCATTTTCCAACTTAACAATTTTTTTAGGCTGTTAAGTTTATTTGAAATTTCCTATTTTTCAACTTAACAAGTAGTATGCTAAATGATTTATCTATTATCTTGTCCTGTGAAGCAGGATTCTTGCTGACCAAACAATAAAATAAAAATCTACTGTAGTCATTTCCAAATTACAGTAAGAATTGCTCAAATCTAAACTTTACTGTAGAGATTTTTATAATTACAGTAAAAATAATAACCCCCAAAATTTACTGTAGCCATTTTTGTTGGTTCCTACAGTAAAAATTGCAGATTTTTAAATTTACTGTAAGGATTCTAGGACCGCTACAGTAAGAAAAGAATGTCCTCTTTTTTTACTGTAAAAGCAGTTCTCCAGAGAGAGCTAAATTACAGTAAATATGCCATATTTTTATTCTTTACTGTAGAG
>JAILKL010000105.1 GCA_024693775.1 Pseudobutyrivibrio sp. | reverse complement strand
ATCAGAGAAACAGTGAAGGTAAAAATGTGCGAAAACAATTAGAAGTAGACTTTGTTACCAATATGGGAAGCCAACGTTACTATATTCAGGTCGCATATGATTTTTCCACAGAAGAAAAACAGAATCAGGAATATAATTCATTTAGAAATATTCCCGATTCTTTCAAAAAAATCGTAATCGTAAATGGGACATCAAAACCATGGAGAAACGATGAGGGATATGTAATTATGGGAATGAAGTATTTTCTTTTAAATAGTGATAGTTTAGATTTTTAACAGGATGCATTAATAGGGGAAATTATGACAGAACAAATTTATGGAACCCAATGCGGTGATATACATTATTGGATAAATAAAGAGGCGATAAATCCTACGGTTCAGTTGATTTTTTTGCCGGGACTTACTGCGGACCACAGATTGTTTGAAAAGCAGATCGAGTACTTTGAAGGTAAGTATCCTGTTTTCGTATGGGACGCACCGGGACATGCTACTTCATGGCCGTTTCGCTTTGATTTTAATTTGATGGATAAGGCAAGATGGCTAGACAAAATCCTGGTAAAAGAAGGATTTGACCATCCTGTCATTATTGGTCAGTCTATGGGTGGTTACGTGGGGCAGGCGTATGCACAGTTATTTCCTGAAAAGTTAAAGGGATTTGTTTCTGTGGATTCGGCGCCTTTACAGCGTAGATATGTGACTGGGTTAGAAATTTGGTTGTTAAAACGAATGGAGCCGGTGTATCGACATTATCCATGGAAGTCTCTTTTGAGGACGGGAACGAATGGTGTTGCTACGTCGGGCTATGGAAGAAAAATAATGCATAATATGATGATGACCTATGATGGCAATCAAGAACGATATGCAAAAATAGCAGGTCATGGATTTCGCATATTGGCAGAGGCAATGGAGGAAAATTTGCCTTACGAAATTAAGTGCCCGGCCATTTTAATTTGCGGAGAAAAAGATCATGCCGGTTCATGCATCAGATATAATAAGGCATGGAATAAAAATACCGGAATTCCTATAGAATGGATAAAAGGCGCGGGACATAATTCTAATACAGATGCACCGGAAATTGTAAATCGGCTGATTGAAGAACTGGTCAAGAAATTATAGCTAAGAGAACAGTGAGTAGTATCACATTAGAAGATGTGATACTGTAATGAAACTATTTCTTCGAAAAACACAGGAAATACAAGGCATTTCAAAGAATTTTGGAGATAAAAAATGTCGTATTTAACATGGTTTACCATGAGAATCAGATTTGAAACTACCGAGATGGAGTAAAGCCTATAAAGCACAAGCCGAATAAAAAAAGAGAGCCTGATAACTAGGATGCTTGCATCCTATGTTACCAGGCTCTCTTTTTTTATTGGGCGCCGCTAGGCGCCAGTAAATGCGCCGCGAAGCGGAGCAATTACTAGTTGGCTTGTGCAATAAAATGATACAGATTAGGCGCCAGTAAATGCGCTGTCAGAAAGTAAAAGTTTGGAGTGTCATATTCACATAATAAGGTTGACAAATAATAGGCAAGACGTTATATTATCAGCTGAGTAATGAAAAATATTCTGCTTTTATCACTTTTATGGCGACTCGCCATAGTTTTCCTTTTTTTTATTATTGATTTAAGGAAGTTTATGAAGAAAAAAATGGTGAACACTCCTGTTTTACGGAACAGTTTAAATGTTTTCGCCTTTATTCCGTAGTTTTCTTATCTTGTTTTTATGTAAAACAATTAAATTACGGAAAAAATCATGTTGGATATTAATTATTCCGTAGTTCAAATGTAGATAAGAGGTATTTGTTTAGATTAGAAAAGGAATTCATCTATTAAACTACGGAACAATCATATTAAAAATTGCAATTTGCCGTAATCAAGTGATTAAGGTTAAAAGTGACTACGGAATCAGATTGTATATATAGTGATTATTCCGTAAAAAGTCATGACTTCTTGCTGATTAAATAATGAAATCGTCAGCAAGAATCCTGCTTCACAGGACAACTTTTCCACTACATGTAAAAGTTGGTCAGATACGATTCCTGTTTTTCTGATGAAAAACAAGATTCTATACATAAAAGTTAGGAGGTAATGAAGATTCAAGATTATAGAAAAGAGTTAGAAAATCAATTACAAGAAATATCGGGATTACTGAAAAAATCCAATAGAAATATAAAGAAATATCAGGATTTGCCTAATTCGCATGTCTATATTTCTAATAGTAATGGATGTCCGCAGTACTATTTAAAAAAAGAATTTGAATCTAGAAAGTATATCAAGAAGAGCGATATTAAAAATATATCAAAGTTTGCCCAAAGGGATTATGAAGTAAGCATGAACTTAAAACTAAAAGCATTTGAACGAAAGCTACGTGCTTTCCTTGACGAATATGATCTAAGCTTTTTAGACGATTATAATAGTTTTTCAGACGCAAAGAAGGCATTGATTAAACCATTAATTAAGACTGATGCGTATTTTATAGAAAAATGGAAGGAGCAATATGCTGGAGGTCGTAATCCATTCCCAGAAGAAGGTATTTATCAGACAAATCATGGTGAGATGGTACGTTCAAAGTCTGAAAAAATAATTGCCGATGCCTTGGAAAAGTATAATGTTACATATCAATATGAGCCTATGCTAGAACTTGGATATAATACTATTTATCCTGATTTTGTGGCACTTAACATAAGGACGAGAAAAACCATTTATTGGGAGCATTTAGGTTTAGTATCAGATATAGAATATGCGGCAAAGAATTTTAAAAAATTACAAGCCTATGAAAAAAGTGGCTACGTGCTAGGCAGAGACTTAATTATAACCATGGAGTCGGAGGATGCTCCAATAGATGTTAAACTCGTTGAAGAGAAAATACGTGAGTTTTTGCTGTAGAGATGGACAGAAAGCTATACCATTGCTATAATGCATTTAGTAATAAAGAGAAGAAAGGAGCACATAGATGACCTGGAAAACATCAACAATTCACCTCATGAAAGGTTCGATTTTTGGCGTTGATGGGGATAGTGCGCTCTTTTTTAGGAATTTTTGATAATGATGTCATGTACATAAACTAAAAAGATTACACTATCTCCTTAATTTAAAAATATTAGATTAAGGAGATTTTTTTATGAATAAAAATAATATGAAGATAAAAGATACAGCAATGAATAGAGCAAGGGCACAGATTAGAAAGCTATATTTGCTGGATGGAGTTGGTTCCATAATGATAGCTGGGGCATCCTGGGTGGCACTGCTTGCTGCAAGGGGATATTCCACGGTGGAAATAGGATTCATTGAGAGTATATTTCATGTGGCCAGTATGATTTTTGAGGTGCCATCGGGAGCTTTGGCTGATGTATTTGGACGAAAGAAAATTATGGTAGCCAGCAGTGTTATGAGTATTATTTCTTCAATCATAATGGTACTTTCAGATTCCTTTGCTACAATTTCAATTGCTATGATTACTAGTGCACTTAGTTATAATCTAGCGTCAGGCACGAGAGAAGCATTGGCATACGACAGCTTAAAAGAAGCAGGAATTGAAAAAGAGTACGATAAATTCGCTTCGACTGATATGGTGATTTATGAGATAACAAGCTCAGCAGCCACACTTCTCACGGGGTTTGCTCTGATGATAGGTTATAAAAAGGCTTATATCCTAGATGTTCTTGTAGGGATATTTGCCCTGATAATAGCCTGTTCTCTTATGGAGGTTAAAATGAAAATACATAACGAGAGCAGTATTAAAAAACGCTTCAAAGAGGTGGCTGCAAATAGCATTGAGTTTATCAGGGAAAATTCACGCGCAAGACTTATAATTGTATTTAATGCTCTGATTGGAGCGGTTGATATTTTGATACTGTTTTTTCTTCAGGCCAAGTTGCCAGAAATGGGACTGAGTAAAATGCTTTTAGGACCAGCGCTTTTTGGTATGGGGCTTGGAGCGGCAGTTGGGGCAAAGGCTATAGACCATTTTCCAAATGTACGCTACAGAAATATTTGTATTTTTAGCATGGTGGGAGTTGTCTTAGCTTTTTCGTCTGTGTTTACTCACAATGTATGTGCTATGATTATTGGGGGATTTATTGGAGCTTTTGCAGATGATTTTCTAGAGGTTCGCACGGATATTGTGTTAAATAACATGATTCCATCCAATCAAAGAGCCACATTGATGTCTATAAATGCATTCACGTTTTCGGTGGTCATGATAATTATGTCACCGATTTTTGGATGGTTATTTTCTTAATTTTGGAGGAAAACTATGAACACAAGAGAAGAAGCACTAGCTTTCGGACTTACATTTCCATATACATATCAGGAGGCGCCATTTCATGATCAGAACTGGCAGCTTGTGAGAGTGAGACCGGGGAAGAAGGCCTTCCTGTGGACATACGAAATGAATGGGAATATCTGCATTAATGTAAAATGCGACCCAGAGTGGAGAGATTTTTGGAGACGCACCTATGAGTCAGTAATTCCTGGCTATCATCAAAATAAAGAGCATTGGAACACTGTTATTTTAGATGGCTCAATTCCAGATGATGACATAAAAAGAATGATAGCAGAAAGCTATGATTTGGTAACAGATTCTCCATCAAAACGTATATACGATGCAGTGAAAAAAATACCAAGGGGCAAGGTCGCAACCTATGGACAGGTGGCAGCAATGGCAGGTAATCCTAAGATGAGTAGGGCTGTGGGAAATGCACTTCACAAGAATCCGGATTTTGAAAATATACCATGCTATCGTGTGGTTAACTCAAAAGGTGAGTTGGCTGGAGAGTATGCTTTTGGAGGCGAGTGGGCTCAAAAAAAGCTGCTGGAAGCCGACGGAATAGAGGTAATAGGTGGCAGAGTTGACCTGCATAAATATGGCATGACAGTATCAGTAAAAACAATATACAAACAATAAATCGAAAAAATAAAGGCAAAGACACACTACAGAAATATTGCTAGTTTAATAGGTGTTACGCTTGCATTTTTAGCAGTGTTTACGCAGAATATTTATTGTTGAACACTATTAAGCACTTCAAAAAATTCAGGATAATCCTTTTTCATTTTTACAGGTCTACCATTCATATCTAGAAAGGCGTGTGATGAGGTGCCGATACTTACTATATCGCCATCTTGGTTTTTCATTTCATAGGCTAAATGCAGCTTTACACCCTTGAATTCCGTTACAGAAACCATTATAGATATGGTATCGGAAAATGTGGTGGTCTTTTTGTAGTCGCAATTTACGTTTAAAACAGGTGAAACCAATCCCATAGACTCTAGCTTTGTCATTGGCCATCCCATTTGCTCAAGGAAATCTATTCGGGCCTCTTCCATCCATCGAATGTAATTGGAATGATGGGTGATTCCCATTTTGTCAGTTTCATAGTAGTGTACATGATGTATATATGGTTGCATTTTCGTTCCTTTCAAAGATATGTTGATTTTTAATGATGATACTATATAATTCAAAATTTTTAAATACTTTGGAATTTAATGTAAAACAAAATGGAAATAGGGCTTTGGAAGTGATAGTATATTTAAAATTCGATAAACAGGAGTTACTAGATAATGATAAATATAGGATGTCACCTTTCAGTGACTAATGGATATGAGGCCATGGGCCATCAGATGATGGAGTTTGGAGGCAATACATTTGCCTGGTTTACCAGGAATCCCAGAGGTGGAAGGGCCAAGGATATTGACCCAGCTGATATGAGTAAATTGCAGGAAATTCTAAAAAATGAGCATTTCGGAAAGCTTGTTGCCCATGCAAGCTACACCATGAATTTGTGTTCATCAAAGCCTGAGACTAGGGCAAATGCTTTAGATATGCTGCAGCAGGATTTGCAGAGAATGGAGCAAATTCCGGGTCAGCTTTATAATTTTCATCCTGGTTCTCATACAGGCCAGGGACCAGAAATTGCAATACAACAAATTTCCGATGGGCTTAATAAATCACTGTGGCCCAAAATGCAAACCACAGTTTTATTGGAAACAATGGCAGGAAAAGGGTCGGAAGTTGGAAAGACCTTTGAAGAGCTTAGAGAAATTATTGATAGAGTAGAATTAAATGATAAGCTGGGTGTGTGCCTGGATACTTGTCACGTGTGGGACGGTGGATATGACGTGGCAGGTGATTTAGATGGTGTACTGACAGAATTCGACAAGATAATAGGTTTGGATCGTTTAAAAGCAATTCATTTTAATGATAGTAAAAATGAATGTGGCGCTGCAAAAGACCGTCACGAAAAACTAGGACAGGGTTGTATAGGCATGGATGCTATGAAAAGAATTGCAATGCATCCAGTGCTTCAAAATCTTCCATTTATCTTGGAGACACCTAATGATGACCAAGGATATATCGAAGAAATAGCCACAGTAAACAGTTGGATGAAATAGATTACTAGATAATGTTAAAAGGGGGATATAGCATGAATATTTCGCAAATACGATATATTTTACAGGTAGCAAATTCTTCTTCAATTCGTGAAGCCGCTACAAAGCTTTATATTTCACAGCCTGCACTTTCATCAAGCATTCGTGAGCTTGAGGAGGAGCTAGGTATTCTTATTTTTGAAAGAACAAACAAAGGAATCGTCCTTACAGAGGAAGGACGAGAATTTGTTACATACGCTAAAAAAGTAAATAGTCAGTATGAAATAATGGAAGATAGATATTTTTCAAAGGATGCCCATAAGGACAGATTTTCTGTTTCCACTCAGCATTACAATTTTTCTATAAGAGCGTTTACTAATGTTATAAAAAAGAACGACCCAGAAAAATTCGTATTTTCGATACATGAAACAAAGACGCGTGAGGTCCTAGAAGATGTGCGAAATCTAAAGAGCGAGGTGGGAATAATATCATATTCCGGAGCCAATGAAGATGTAATTAAAAAGCTCATAAAGGAATATAATCTGGAATTTACACCGCTTATGATAAGGGAAACCTATATCTATGTATGGAAGAATCATGAGCTTGCCAACAGAAAGGAAATTTCCATTGAAGAGCTAGCAGACTATCCATGCATCACCTTTGATCAAAGTGACGACAGCAATTTTTATCTTACTGAGGAGGCAATGGCGGATTACGATTTTCCAAAGCTTATCAAATCCGATGACCGAGCTACAACAATGGAAATCATCGCAGAATTAGGTGGATATTCAATTGGTTCTGGAATGCTGTCTGGAGATAATGCAATTTTAAAGGGATTGGTTTCTATCAAATTAAAAGAAGAGGATCCACTGACTATTGGATATATTCTAAGAAAAGGTGGATATCTATCAAGCTATGGTAATGATTATGTTGAAGAATTGCTAAAGTTCAAGGAAATATAGGAAAACTTAATATAATTCATCAATTGAGCTCCCAGTTTCGGGAGCTCTTTTTGTGATAAGCTAAGGTTATCACCCACGATAAAATCTTGGAAATTTTCAAAGCATGAGCCTGGTGATAGCATATTACCAACAAATAGAAAAGGAGAATAACATATGGGTGATTACAAATTTGAAACATTACAGTTACATGTTGGACAAGAGCAGGCAGATAGCGCGACAGATTCAAGAGCGGTTCCAATTTATCAGACCACATCTTATGTTTTTCATAACAGCAAGCATGCATCAGATCGATTTGGTCTTGCGGATGCAGGAAATATATATGGAAGACTCACTAATTCAACTCAGGAGGTTTTAGAAAAAAGAATTGCTGCTCTAGAAGGTGGTAGTGCAGCATTGGCCTTGGCATCAGGATCGGCAGCCATTACATATACAATTGAGGCCCTTGCAGCAAACGGTGGTCATATTGTGGCTCAGAAAACCATTTACGGTGGAAGCTTCAATTTGCTAGAGCACACACTTCCACAGTACGGAATTACAACAACATTTGTAGATGCGCATAACCTTTCAGAAGTAGAGGCAGCTATTCAGGACAATACCAGAGCAATCTACCTAGAAACTCTAGGAAATCCCAATAGCGATATTCCAGATATCGATGCCATTTCAGAAATAGCACATAAGCATGGCTTGCCAGTAGTTGTGGACAACACTTTTGGAACACCTTATTTAATCAGACCATTTGAGCATGGGGCTGATATTGTTGTTCACTCAGCCACAAAGTTCATTGGGGGCCATGGTACAACACTTGGTGGAATAATAGTAGAATCGGGCAAATTCAATTGGAAGGAAAGCGGAAAGTACAAAAATATCGCTGAGCCAAATCCTAGCTATCACGGAATATCATTCTATGATGCAGTGGGACCTGCAGCCTTTGTTACCTACATCAGAGCAATACTATTGAGGGATACAGGTGCTACAATCTCACCATTTAACGCATTTTTGCTACTACAGGGTGTAGAAACACTTTCACTTAGACTAGATAGACATGCTGAAAATACAAAGAAGGTTGTGGAATACTTACAAAACCATCCTTTAGTAGAAAAGGTAAATCACCCATCCTTAAAGGATCATCCAGACCACGAGCTCTATGAAAGATATTTCCCAAATGGTGGCGCTTCAATATTCACATTTGAAATTAAGGGAGATAGAGCCGCAGCATGGAAATTTATTGATAACCTAAAAATCTTTTCATTGCTGGCAAATGTTGCTGATGTGAAAAGCTTGGTGATTCATCCAGCTTCCACTACACATTCACAGCTATCAGCTGAGGAGCTTTTAGATCAGGGAATCAAGGAAAACACAATACGATTATCAATTGGTACAGAGCATATAGATGATATTATTGCAGATCTTGAAAATGGATTTGCAGCGTTATAAGAAAGGAAGATTATTATGTCAAACATTTATAAGGGAACAACAGGATTAATAGGAAATACACCTTTAGTAGAGGTTACAAATATAGAAAAAGAGGTGGGGGAAAACGCAACAATTCTTGCAAAGTTAGAGTATTTCAATCCATCCGGAAGTGTAAAGGATAGAATTGCAAAATCTATGATAGAGGAGGCTGAAAAGGCTGGTATTTTAAAGGAAGGCTCAGTAATTATCGAGCCAACATCTGGAAATACAGGAATTGGATTAGCGTCTATTGGAGCATCAAAGGGCTATAGAGTAATTATCACAATGCCAGAGACAATGAGTGTTGAAAGAAGAAATATTATTAGGGCCTACGGTGCAGAAATAGTATTGACTGAGGGCTCAAAGGGAATGAAGGGTGCAATCGCAAAGGCTCAAGAGCTAGCTGAGGAAATTCCAAACAGCTTTGTTCCACTTCAGTTTGATAATCCTGCAAATCCAGCTATTCATAAAAGCACTACTGGTCCAGAAATCTGGAATGATACCGATGGAAAGGTGGATATCTTTATTGCAGGCGTTGGAACAGGTGGAACTATTACAGGTGTAGGAGAATACCTAAAGTCACAGAAAAATGATGTTCAAATCGTTGCAGTAGAGCCAGAGGATTCTCCAGTATTATCTGAAGGAAGAGCTGGTGCTCACAAGATTCAGGGAATTGGCGCAGGATTTGTTCCCAATACTTTAAATACAAAGGTTTATGATGAAATCTTCAAGGTTTCAAATCAGGACGCCTTTGATACAGCAAAGCTTCTTTCTAAGAAGGAAGGAATATCTGTTGGAATTTCATCTGGTGCTGCGCTATATGCTGCAATTGAGCTTTCCAATAGACCTGAGAATAAAGGAAAGACAATTGTTGCTTTACTACCTGACAGCGGCGATAGATATTATTCTACAGCACTTTTTACTGAATAAAATAAATGTTTTGTCATAATTAAAGGTCTATTTGACATCTTATGGTATAATGGCCAAAGATAATTAATAGACGGAGTGTATTATGCAAAATAAAAAGGTTTCAGATTCAGAGGGAGAAATTTTACGAGTTATACAGTATGCTGATATAAATCCATCGGAAAATTTATTCGGTGGACAATTGATGGCGTGGATGGATGAAATTGCAGGTGTTGTAGCTATGCGCCATGCTGGACTTGCTGTTACAACAGCGGCAGTTGACAATCTACAGTTCAAAAAGAGCGTGCATTTAGGTGATATTTTAGTTCTTAGAGCAAAGCTTACTTATGTTGGAAACAAATCAATGGAAGTACGTGTGGACGTGTATCGTGAGGAGCTAAAAACTGGACTTAGATATGTGGTAAATCGTGCGTATTTTACAGAGGTTGCTGTAGGAGAGGATGGTAGACCAGTAAAGGTTCCTTATGGTCTGGAATTATCCAATCCAGGAGAAAAAGCAGAGTGGGATGCAGCTCTAAAGAGAAAAGAAATGCGCCTAGAAAGACGCCAAGAGGGCTTTTAAAATTCGAATATATAAAAGAGTATTCTCTAGATATTTCAAGGAGGAAAATATCATGGAGAATACTCTTTTTTTAAACACAAGTTATTTCTTTCGGAATATATCTTAAAATTATATTTCTATTCTTCAGTATCTTCGGTATCTTCACTTGTTTCGTCATCATTAAAGAAACCACCAAATAATCTATCAAATCCGCCCTTGAAGTAGTTTCCTATCTTATGGAAGAATCCTTCTTCTTCCTCATCCTCAGAAAATTCAGGAGGAGCGGTTTCTTCTATAGTTTTTTCTGATTTTGGAGAGCAGTCAGCCAAATCAAAAAACGAAATATCGTAGCTGATAATAGCTTCATCACCCTGTGCGGCTAAAGCTTCCATTGATGTGTCGTTTGGCATATATCATCCTTTTTAATAATATTTTTCTTAATTATAGAGAAATATTGTTACCATATAGTGTCTTCTGTGGATAAAGTTTATTTGACAGTGATTTTTTTGTAGCTTATCATTGCTTTTAGTGTTGTATAGAAAAGAGGAAAAGATGAACTATATTATTGAAAATTCAAAGTTAAAGTTAACAGTTTCTGAACATGGAGCTGAGATTAAATCATTGATAAAAAAGGCAGATGGAACCGAGTATATGTGGCAGGCAGATAGTGCATATTGGGGCCGTACAGCGCCTGTTTTATTTCCTTTAGTTGGAAATTATTATGAAAAGAAATCTGTTTTTGATGGAAAAACATATGAGATGGGACAGCATGGCTTTGCCAGAGATATGGATTTCGAGTTGGTTAGTCAGACAGAAAATGAGCTTGTTTTTAAGCTTACAGAAAATGCTGAAACAAAGGCAAAATATCCTTTTGATTTTGTCCTTATTATTAATTACATTCTTTCAGATGATACCGTGAAGGTAGGCTGGAAGGTGGAAAATACAAATGATTCAACAATGTATTTTTCAATTGGAGGGCATCCAGCATTCAATTGCGATTTAAACACTTACTCACTTCGTTTTGAAAAAAATGGCAGAGTAAACACAGAGCTTACAGCGAATATCATTGCAGCAGATGGAAGCGGATGTCTTTCAAATGAACAGAGCAAGCTTTCACTTTGCGATGGCGTACTTAAAATGTCAGATGAGCTTTTTAGCAGAGATGCTCTTATTATGGAAGACCAGCAGTCAGATAAGGTGACACTAGTGGATGAAAATGGCCAGGATGTGTTATCAGTTTCATTTGATGCACCTTTATATGGCATTTGGTCACCAGTTGGAAAGCATGCACCATTTGTCTGCATTGAGCCATGGTTTGGTAGATGTGATAGAGTAGGCTTCAATCAAAAATTAGAAGAACGCGAATATGGCAACAGCCTAAAAGCAGGGGAAGCCTTTGAGGTTGGATTTAGTATCAACGTGTAAATGTTTTAGGAGGATGCATGAGATACGACAATATTACAAAGGCTACTTTTTTAAAGCGTCCAAATCGTTTTATTGCAGAAGTAGAGGTGGATGGTCATACAGAGGTTGTTCATGTTAAAAATACTGGCAGATGCAAGGAGCTTTTGATTCCTGGATGTGAGGTTTGGCTTACTGCGCCAGGCACACCAGGGAGAAAAACAAAGTATGATCTTGTGGCTGTAAAAAAGGACAATGGAATTCTCTTTAATATAGATAGCCAAGCACCTAACAAGGTGGCAAAGGAATGGTTAGAGGAATCAGGAGAGTACACGTATATAAAGCCAGAATATAAATATGGAGATTCTAGAATCGATTTTTATATGGAGAGGGGCCAGGAAAAATACCTGATGGAAGTAAAGGGCTGCACCCTTGAAATTGATGGTATGGGGTATTTTCCTGACGCGCCTACAGAAAGAGGTATAAAGCATATTCATGAATTGATTAAAGCAAAGGAAAAGGGCTTTAATGCAATGCTTGCCTTTGTCATTCAAATGGAAGGTGTAACTGAGGTTAGACCTAATGTGGACACTCATCCTGAGTTTGGTCAGGCAATGGCCGAGGCTAGAAAGGCCGGTGTTGATATATTGTTTTTGACCTGCAGGGTTACTCCAGATACTTTAAAAATATCAATGTAAGTAAATGCCTCTGTTGCTATGCAGCAGGGGCATTTGATGTTTGGTTGATAGATGGTTTAACTAGACCGTGATTGCGCCATTTACCTGTTTTCCAGCGGAAATACATGGCCACGGCTCGGATACATTCATCAGAGGCCATACCAATATAAGCACCCACAGCGCCCATACCCATTTGCACTCCAAAAATCCATGTGCCTCCTGCAGCAACAGAAAGCATAAATATCATTCCCATTACAGATGGGAAAATTGCATCGCCGCTGGCCTTTAGAGCATTCACATAAACAATGTTTGTGGCGCGTCCAATTTCTAGAATAATATCAATATATAAAAGCTTTGAAACAAGGCTTATCATCATAGGATCATCAGTGAATATTCCCACTATAATTCCACTTAACAGGGCAAATACAGTCTCGACACCAGCAGAAATACATACAGCCAAAATGGCAGATTTCTTTGTGGCCTTGTCGCATTCTTCAAATTGTTTTGCGCCAATTCTCCAGCCTGTCATAATGGCATTGGCCTGGGCCAGACCTAGACTGATAATATTTGCAAAATTACATATTTGAATGGCGTAGGCCCTGGCTGTTACATGGATGCCACTGTCTCCTAAGGTGTTCAAGAATTTTACAATCAATGTCATGGATAGGCTGTACATAAAGCTTTCCATGGCAGAAGGCAGGCCTACCTTTAAAATCATTTTTACTATATCCAAATTTTTTATTCTCTCAGGATTTTCACCGGCGTGAATCAATTTTTTAGAGCAGATAACTACTATTGTGAGGTTTAGTATGCGCGAAATAACTGTAGCAATGGCAACCCCAATGACACCGTAGTGAAAATAGAATAGGAAAATGGAATTCAAAATAATATTTAAAATATTGGCAGAAAGTGTTCCAAGCAGTGGCTGCTTTGTGTGGCCAAAGGATCTCAGATAGCCAGAATAAATCTGTAATGAAGCATTTATAAAGGTAAAGCTTCCTACAATTTCCAAATACCCTTTGGCATATTCGTGCAATCCGCTGGCGATGCCAATGGCATCCAGCAGATTTCCAGAAAAGAAGAACATGAAAAGTGATAGCCCAGTTCCTAAGATAATATTAAAGGTGAGACCGATTTGCTTGGCCTGGAAAGCTACACCAGGTCTGCCGGCGCCTATATATTGAGCCATTACAGCATTCATACCTGTTGTAATAACGGCAAACATCATAATAAACATATTTATGTAGGTATTGGCGGTTCCCACAGCACCTACAGCTTCATCACTAACAGAAGAAAGCATAAGAGTATCCACCATGCCAGCTAACATAAAGCATAGTGTTTCTAAGCATATAGGAAAGAATAATTTTATCTGTCTTTTTGTTTCGTATTTCATGTCTTAATCCTTTTAAATTTTTACAGTATTATTTAGCCTTAAACTATCATTTTATGCTATAGCATGTATTATAGTCGCATAAAAGATGATATAATATAGAGAAAATACGGAATTATATGGACAATTATCCTTTGCAAAAATGTATAAAGCATTTATAAATGTGGGTGGGAATATGAATGAAATAATTATTAGCAATAATAAAATGCCAGTTGTATGTGAGAGCAATGGCTTTAAAACTACAAAGGGATTTATACATCCCAGTCGCTGCTTGCCATTTCATGTGCTTTTATATGTAAAAAATGGAACCTTCTATGTTACAGAGGAAAATATAGATTACGAAATATCCTCTGGAAGCATATTTTTTATGAAGGCAGGGCTCCATCATTGTGGAACGCAATTTATAGAGCCAGGCACAGAATGGAGGTTTATCCATTTTTACATGGATCAGGATATCGACGGATTATCTGAATATAGGGAAAATGTGCAGCCTCTTAGCACCTGCGCAAGGCTAGAGTCCTACCTGGAATTACCCAAGCAGCTCTTTGATATGAAAAATTCTGAGATTACCTCCAAAATAGAGGATGTAGCAGCATTGGCAAAATCAGACGATCCCTACAAGGGCTGGAAAATAAATCAAAAGACTGCAGAGATATTAAACGATATAGCTGTCTGGAATAGAAAAATTCAAACGGAGGTCACTCTATCCGACAGGATAGCTCAATACTTGGTAAAGCATGTAGATTCAAGCTTTAATGCAGATGAAATTGCGGCCGAATTCTTTCTTAGCTACAAGCATCTGGCTGCTACCTTCAAAAAAGAAAAGGGGATTAGCATGCAGCAGTATCATAACAGAGTGAGAATGCAGCGCGCAGCTCATATTCTGAGCTTTACAGGTATTACAGTAACAGAAACTAGCGAAAAGCTAGGCTTTAAGGATCCGCTATATTTTAGTCGCTGCTTCCACCAAATCTATGGCATTAGCCCTAGTGAATATCGCAAAAATCAAAATTTTAGCTCTTAATTTCCATAAATGAACATATAAGCCTGTTGCAGGTTTACAGTTGACAAATTTTGCATCAGGCGCTATATTAGTCTGCGAGTTTTGGAAAACAATTCTATTTTATCGCTTTTGGTGGCAGAGGTTATTCATTTCGCCACGTCATTTCCTTGTACAGATAGACTAAGCGGTATAGTCAGCAATTCGGGGCTATGAGAAGTTTGGTTGTATATTGAGTTATTGAATGATTTGGTTTTATATAATCGAATCTTGAGTATATGAAAAATGTTTTTTAATGTAATAGTGTCTAGTCACGGGGACTAGATATTATTATGTTACGGGGCCATTATCTTATTATTTCTTGATATTAGCTGGATATATAGATAAACTTATTATCATGTTTGAAATTAATGAATCTTAATAGAGATTTATGGAGAGAGAAAGATGATTAGTGTTATCTATTGGGTGCTTATGGCAGTGCTTTTATCCTTTAGCATCTTATTTACGGCAAATATTTCTATTAATTGGCTTGTTGTCCTGCCGATTATTTCAATTGGAGCGATTATCTCCATAGTAAAATCTAAAAAGAATCCAGAGTTTATTCAATATTCATTGGCCATAAAGCCTTCTAATCGCATACCAGTTTACGATTATATTAGATGTCTTGCGGTAATATTGGTTGTGGTTTTTCATACCCTAAACTGGGATTTAAATGAGGCAGCAGACCTTAGCGGAACTGGCCTTTATATGGGTCTTGATAGCCTGCGCTGGTGGACACTTGTTTGCAATGCTTTATTCATTATGATTTCCGGTGCTTTGCTTTTACCATATAAGGAAGAAAGCGTAATAGAGTTTTATAAAAAGCGTTTGATCAGAATAGCTATTCCTTTAATAGTTTATTTCATATGGTATTTGTGGCAGTATGATAAGCTAAAAGCCATGACTCCTTGGGAAGTAGTGGTTAGTATATGTACAGCGGATGTGGATAATTCAAATGTAAATCATTTTTGGATTATTTATATGATGCTTCTCATTTATGTGACTGTACCATTTCTTAGAGGCTGGCTAAAAAAGCTTAGCTATGCCCAGTTAACAGGCCTAGTGTTTGCTATTTTTGTATTTTCAGCTGTTGGAATTTTTACACCTATATTCGGATATTCGATAATTACATTGATAGGCTATATCTTCGTGGCAATATTGGGATATTGGGTAACAAGAGAAGAAAGCCGTAAATACGATATTGAGTTGATTATTATAGGTGTAGCCTGCTCAGGTATCATGTTTAAAATGAAAGATGAATTTGCCTACTTTGAACCACTTGTACATAATCTCTCTATATTAAGACTAGGTATTTGCCTAGGTATTTTTTCATTATTCATAAAGCTAAAGCATTGCTTAAAGGACAATTATATTCTCAGAATCATCAATAAATATAGCTACAGCATCATGCTTATCCATATGTGGGCACTTTATTTTGTTACCAGAAAGCTGGTTCCTATTTCATCTGTTATGTATCATGGGCTAGGACTAATTGTGTCCGCGTTAATCACCATGATTATTTCAACCATAGCAGCATATTTAATTGATAATTTGATAGTGAATATTTTCATGTCATTTTTAACTATAAAGAATAATAAATAAAGAAAGGTATTTAATATGAGGTTTACTAGTAGCTGTGCGGATTGCATGTACAAAAGACAGGAGCAAAAGACTGATAACACACAGTATTTAGGGGAAATAAAGGCTATCCTGGACAACAGAAGTGAGACTATTACCAGTCCAGAAATCAGCTACGCCTTTAACAAGGTTCATGAAAAATATTTTGGATCATTTCCTAGCTATGCCGATGACAAAAAGAGATTTAATGATTTGGTCCTTAGCATGGAGGATACACTTCGTAAAAAAATAAAAGATAGTAAGGACCCTCTTGCTACAGCTATGGTAATGGCTAGAATAGGCAATTATATCGATTTTGGTGCCCTTGACGATGTAAATGAAGAGGAGTTTCTTTCTTTATTTGAAAATGTTGAAATGCGTCAGGATGAGTTGAAAACCTATGATTCCTTCTGCAAAAAATGTGAAAAAGCTAATAGCTTCCTTTTGCTTACAGATAATTGCGGAGAGGTGGTTATTGATAAACTGATGCTAGAGCAGCTTAGTGAAAGATTCCCTAATATGAATATCACTGTTATGGTTCGCGGCGGAGATGTTTTAAATGATGCCACTGTTGAGGATGCCCAATATATCGGTATGACAGAGCATTTTAAGGTGATTACAAATGGTTCTCAGATTGCAGGAACTGTTTATAGCAGACTCTCTGAGGAGGCCCAAAATGCAGTGGATTCGGCGGATGTTATATTATCAAAGGGACAGGGAAATTATGAATCCTTTGCAGGAGAGGGAAATCATGCCTTCTTCTTATTCCTATGCAAATGTGATTTGTTTATAAATCGATTTAACGTGCCTAAATTTACAGGGATGTTTGTAGAAGAATAAAATTTGATTCACAATTTGATAAATAAATAGTGATAACATATCATTGTTAAATTGTCCGTTTATATAAGGAGTCATTATGTTAGAGCTTCCAGCATGGGTGGTATTAAATTTATTTACTATATTTTTGCTTGTTCTTTTATTGGTATTTCAGAAGAATACCTCTAGATTACAAAGGGGTAAGCGATATTCTGCAATATTAGTGTGTACACTAGTTTTAATTATTGCGGAATCCATAGGCAGAATAGGAGAAACTTATCCAGATAAATATATAGTTTTAGCTCATATAGGCTATTATTTGATATTTTTATTAGACCCCTTGGATGTATTATATGCTCTCAATTATATAGACTGCTGGATGGACAATGAAAATCAAAAGCGTAGAAATATTTTTAGAGCTGCATTTTTAATTTTTGCAGTTTTTAATATTGCAACTGTGACACTTTCTGAGCTATTAGGCTTAAAATGGTTTTTCTATTTCTCAGACGGAGTCTACTATCGTGGAGAGTATTTTGTATATAGGGCAATTTTTGTATTAATTTTTATTTCATTGCTGTTTGTATATGCTTTTATGTTCAAAAAGGACATAATGAGTGAGTATAAAAATGCCATCTTATTCCTACCATTGTTATCCTTACTAGGAGCAATATTGCAGATATTTGTGGCTAATTTAAATACAACCTATGCAGGTATTTCCTGGGGCTGCATGATTTTGTTCTTTTTCTTCCAAAGCAAGGATGTAAATATGGATTATCTAACGGGTGTACTCAATCGTCGAGGCCTGGATATGAAGATGCAGGAGATGGTAAAAAACAGCATTAGCACCGGGAAAAACTTCACGGCAATTATGATGGATGTGGACAACTTCAAGGATATCAATGACCATTATGGGCATGAGACCGGGGATAGAGCCATCAAGGCTATAGCAGATATAATCGTAAATGTATTCGGTGATAATACCAGTATAGGGCGATTTGGCGGTGATGAGTTTTGTGTTATCACAAGCTGCACATCAGTAAGAGAGAACAAGGCTAAAATCCTAGAAATCAGAACGGCAATATACAGACTATGCAAGAAAAATGGCTGGTCAGAGAATCTTGACATTAGCTGTGGTATGGAAATATATGACAAGGATTCTGATATATCAGCAGAGCAATTCCAGGAAATAATTGATACATTAATGTATGAAAATAAGATGAAACATCATGGAATGTAAGAATATTTGGAAAATTCACATTTATGTCCAACAATTTCATTGTGAGTAGTTCGATAATGCGATATAATTATCGTATATACAAATCACAATTATGGGGGGTTAGAGAATGATTATCAGTGAACGAATATTCAAGATAATGGAAACAAAGGGGATTACTCAGCTAGAGCTAGCATCTCAAACTGGCATTGCACAGAGCACAATCAGTGATTGGAAGCGCAAAAAGACAAATCCATCTGCAGATAAAATCATGGCTATTTGCGGAGTTTTAGATGTTTCTCCATTTGATGTTTTGCAGGATACAATTCCTTCAAAGGGAGCAGGAGAGGTAGATTTCCTCATTGCTAGTCAGGGTACTCCAGAATATGATGTTCTTAAAAAGATGGAAAAGCTTAATAAAAAGACAAAAGCTGAAGTTGCCACCTATGTTAAGAACGTAAAGAACAAAAAATAAACGACAAAATATATCTCCACAGCATTACGTATTGTAAAGCTGTGGAGATTTTTTATTTATAGCAGATCCAAATAAGGAATTAATTGTGCAATGGCAGGAGGCGGTGATCCTATACCCATAGGGTGAACAAACATGATTGAGGTTTCTAATTCCTTTGATTTAATAGGACAGATAATAAATTCGTTCTCATTATCTATTAGAGATTTTGGCACCACAGATACTGCCTGGTTATTTCTGGTCCACAGTAAAGTAGTTCGGGTGTCGTCACATATACTAAAGTAGTTTGGAATAAGATTTTCCTTTGAAAACAAGCTTGTTAGTGTGGACTGATAGCGACGGTATATGGAAAGTGGAAATTTGCCTAATTCCTTAACTGAAATAGGCCTTCCATTTTTTATTTTTGAGGATGAGTCTAAAAGGGCTGATGGTATGGCTGCCATCATAGGCTCTTTTTTTATTTCTCTGGTAATAAGATTGCCAGGGGCAAAGGGACTTCTTAAAAATGCTGCATCAATTGTCTTTGTATCCAAAAGGTGTTCCATTTCAAAGGTAGAACCATCGTAAATATCAAAATGCAAATCTGGATTATCAAGAGCAAATTTTGCCAGCATATCAGAAACAAAGGGAATAGTAGACGGAGTAAGACCAAGAGCAATGGTTTTACCCATGCTGGCTCTAGTGACCTCACTAATAGTGTTGTCTGTGAGCTGCAATATACCGCAAATACGTTGATAAAAAATAGCCCCTGCTTCAGTAAGATTAATGTGTTTGTTGCCTCTGACAAATAAGGTGGCATCCAGCTCTGCCTCCAGCTTTTTCATAGACATGGATAAAGGTGGCTGGCTCATATGAAGAATGCGGGCAGCTTCACTAATGCTTCCACAATCTACAATAGTTTTAAAATACTCCATTTGTTTTAATTCCATACATACTCCATTACTTATATAAAAAATATATGGCTAACCTATAAAATTGATATTTTACATATAGTAAATATGAGTATACACTATTTGGCGTTGAATGCCTACAGGGCATGTGGTTAAAGAAAGAAATGAAAAAAGTAGATTTTGAAAAAGGAAAAACGCTAAATATCATAGTTGCCACAGCACTCCCTATGTTGGTGGCACAAATTTTGAATCTACTATACAACATAGTAGATAGAATATATATAGCCCGAATACCTGTTATTGGAACTGCAGCACTTGGAGCGGTAGGGCTATGCTTCCCCGTAGTAATTCTGGTTACTGCGTTTACAAATATGTATGGCAGCGGCGGCACACCACTTTTCTCCATCGCACGTGGGCGCAATGATGACAATGAGGCAGTCGGAATCCAAAATACATCGTTCCTTCTCTTAATTGTTACAGCTATAGTACTAACAATTGTGGGAGAGCTTTTTTGCCCACAGATTCTTACATTGTTTGGTACATCTCAGTCGTCTATGGTTTATGCACTGCCATACCTTAGAATTTATCTTATCGGTACCGTATTTACTATGATTGCAACTGGTATGAATCCATTTATTAATGCACAAGGCTTTTCCACCATTGGAATGATGACAGTTATTGTCGGCGCAGCTGCAAACATAGTGTTGGATCCGATTTTTATATTTGTTTTAGGTATGGGATCTCAGGGGGCAGCCATTGCCACCGTTATTTCCCAGGCTTTATCAGCAGCTTATGTAATTAGATTTTTATTTGGAAATAAATGCACTCACAGGCTCCATATTATGAGTGTGGATGAAATAAAAAAATGTGGGCCTACAGCCCAAAATATCATAGGCTTAGGTATGGCAGCATTTATGACGCAGCTTACAAATGCATTAGTTCAGATTTCATGCAACAATGTACTTGCAGATGTGGGCGGAGATTTGTTTGTATCCATTATGACCATAGTAAACAGTGCTCGTCAGATGATGGAAACACCTCTTGTGGCAATCACCGAGGGAGCATCTCCTGTGGTTAGCTACAATTATGGCTCTAGAAATTTCGATAGGGTGAAAAAATCAATAGTCATAATGTTTGCATTAGTGTTTAGCTATGCACTAGTAATCTGGCTGTTTATTAGATTATTTCCAGGTACGGTTATAGGCATATTTACATCAGACAAGGGAATTATAGATGACACAATTCCAGCCTTTAACATGTATTTTTCAACATTTATATTTATGACCTTTCAACACATTGGACAGGTTGTGTTTAAATCACTAGGGAAGAAGGTCCATGCTATGTTCTTCTCATTGTTTAGAAAGGTAGTAATCGTGGTTTCACTTACATACTTGCTCCCATATGTATTCCATATGGGAACAGATGGAGTGTTTTTAGCAGAGCCAGTCAGTAATGTGGTAGGTGGACTCGCTTGCTTTGTGACAATGCTCATTGTGGTCAATTCTTTATTGAAAAAGGAATCAACCATCCCAGAAAACATTACAACCACGCCAGCTTCAGTAATTGAAGAAGAGTGTGCGGTATAAAAAAAGCTAGTTGGTAAACATTACCAACTAGCTTTTATATTTATCATGTGTATGTATTAGCCCATGTAACCGCTCTTTAAGTAGTCTACGATAGTAATGAGCTTACCGTTTTCGCTGTCAAATAACTCTTTGAAAAGATTCATTGTAATACCTCCTGAAATCTTCATATCTAATTATTACTTTAATCGTGTCTATAGATTATCATGTTTTGAAAATAATTCCATGAATCAAATGTACAAAATATACAAAAACAAATACACAAAAGTATGCACAATTGACAAAGAAGGGCTTAATAGACAAAAACTATTCAAACAATTAATGGTATTAATAGGATGCTAGAAACTATTAAAAATGTTATTATAGGTAGTATGAAGAACAGAGATAAAATAATAATTAGAACAAGTATCATAGGTATTATGGCAAACTGCCTTTTGGCGTTGTTTAAGGCCATTGTAGGGACAATCAGTGGTTCAATCGCTATCGTTCTTGATGCGGTTAATAATCTTAGCGATGCTTTTTCGTCTGTCATAACTATCATAGGTACAAAGCTTGCTGGAAAAGCTCCAGACAAAAAACACCCTATGGGACATGGTAGAGTAGAGTATATCAGCTCTGCTTTGATTTCCATGGTTGTTTTATATGCAGGTATTACTTCTTTTATAGAGTCAGTAAAGGAAATCGTTCATCCTGTTACACCAGAGTACACATCATTTGGCCTAATTATTGTAGCGGTGGCTGTCGTAGTTAAGATTGTGCTTGGCACTTATGTTAAAAAGACAGGAGAAGAGGTAAACTCAGGTTCCTTAATAGCCTCAGGTGAGGATGCCAAATTAGATTCCATTATCTCTGCATCTACTTTAGTTGCAGCAGGTATATTCATTGTATGGGGAATATCATTGGAGGCATGGCTCGGTGCTATTATTTCTATAATAATTATCAAGGCCGGCTATGATATGCTGTCAGACACTGTTTCACATATTCTTGGTGAGCGTGTTGGGGCAGAGCTTTCACATGATATCAAAAGAACTGTATCACAGTTTCCAGAGGTTCACGGTGCATATGATTTGACACTTCACAGCTATGGCCCAGATAGATATGTGGGCTCTATACATATCGAGGTGCCAGAGGATATGACAATAGCACGTCTAGATCAGCTGGAGCGTGAGATTACTCACGAGGTATATAGCAAACATGGTGTTATGCTTGAGTCTGTAGGTATTTATTCAAGAAATGCCAATGACACAAAGGCAGGCAAGCTCAGAAATGATATTGCCAATTATGCTAGACGTATTGAGTACGTCAAACAAATACATGGATTTTACTATGACGAGCTTTCTAACAGAGTCAGCTTTGATTTGGTAATAGATTTTGCAGCTGGAGATATCAAAAGGGTATTTGCAGATGCAGTTAAAAAGCTTGAGGAAAAATATCCTGATATAGTATTTGATATTAATATGGATATAGATTTAAGTGATTAATTTTGGAGGTAAATATGGATTATAATTCAAGATATGAAGAGTGGCTCAAGCAGCTGGAGGATACAGATCCTTTAAAGGCTGAGCTAAAGGATATTGCTGGTGATGAAAAGGAAAAGGAAGATAGATTTTATCAGGACCTTTCATTTGGTACAGCAGGTCTTCGTGGAAAGGTTGGCGCAGGAACCAACCGTATGAATTTCTTTACAGTAGGAAAGGCTACACAGGGTGTTGCTGATTTCATCGTATCAAAGGGACAGGAAGCTATGGA
>JAILKL010000099.1 GCA_024693775.1 Pseudobutyrivibrio sp. | reverse complement strand
CCAAGAAGCAAGACGAAGTAAATTACTTAGCCAACTGGCACCATGCCAGATTCACGTCCATGTTCAGCTGGCATTTGCCTCGCCGTCCATGGCTCGGCATGCCAGTTGGCTATGTAATTCACTTCTGTGCTTCTAGAGCTTCACTTAAAATCAAGAGCCTGTGTGGTGCATACCTTCTTGAAACTTCTAAATTTATGTTGAGTGTGTCTCCTTAGTACGAACAGTCCCGCCAGAATTGTAAAACCGTCAGAAGAACACCTATGAATAGACCTACTCGATTGCCCATTTAGAAAATCCAAATTTTTTGAGAGTTTTAAAGGTGGCGGCAGGGTCTGGGGGCTGAGGGGGCGACGGCAAAAGAATATAAATAGAGGCTGGGGCATGAGAAAAAAGAGAAAGAGGCCTTGGTGGGGATCCACCAGGCCTCTTTCTTGGTTAAGTTTACATTAAATTAAATAAGGGAAGCGATGCACTTCTCTACGTCCTTCATGTCAGCTGTTGGTTCAAAACGAGCTACTACATTTCCGTCGCGATCAATGATGAACTTTGTAAAGTTCCATTTGATTTCTGGGTTGTTCTTGTAGTCCTTGTCAACCTTCTTGAGTAATGCGCTCATAGCGAGTGCCTTTGCACCCTTTCCAAAGCCCTCAAAGCCCTTCTGTGACTTAAGGTATTTGAAAAGCTCGATAGCTGTCTCACCGTTTACATCAGCCTTCTTCATCTGAGGAAACTGTGTATTGTAGTGAAGCTGGCAGAACTCATGAATTTCCTCATCGTCTCCAGGTGTCTGTCCTGCAAACTGATTACAAGGGACATCGACAATTTCTAGTCCTTTCTCGTGGAATTTCTCATAGATGCTCTCGATATCCTTGTACTGTGGTGTGAAACCGCATCCTGTAGCAGTGTTAACTACCATAACAACCTTTCCCTGAAAATCCATCATAGGTAGAAGCTCACCATTTGTCTGCTCTACTGTTAACTCATAAAATCCCATTTTTTGATTCCTCCTAAATCTTTTAAAATTAAATTGTACGCAATCTTTTTTATGATTTGATTGTACGCAATTGAATTTTATTTGTCAATACTTTTTATGAAAAAATTTTACCATTACTATATTTCCAATTGATGAACAGTACGCCTGTCTGTTAGAATTTAATTAAAATATAAGGGGAGGAATTATTATTGAAATTCAAAAAATTTAATACGATTTTAAAACGAGGTATATCACTTTTAGCTGTTACCGCTGTTATTTCTAGTGGTATTATGTGTAACACAATTTCGGCTAAGGCTGCCTATTATACTGTTACTCCAGAGGTTGGAACCTTGTTGGCAGGAAATGGTGCTGAAGTGTTCGCCGATGCTGATGCATCTACCTATGTTACCTCTTTGGCTGGAAATACGCCTGTTCAGGTGACTGGCCGTACTAATAATGGGTTCTGGCAGATTGCTATGAATAATAGTACCTATTATGTGTCACAGCAGGCCCTTTCTGCTACACCTAATACTACAGCGTATCGTCTGGCTACCTATGATGTGTCCGGTGCTTTGGTTGCAAATGCCGCCACAGGGAAAATCATATATTCACAGGCTGCCACAGATAAGCTGGAGCCAGCCAGCACTACAAAGATTATGACAGCTTTGCTTACTATAGAAGCTATCGAGGCTGGACAGTTTACATTGCAGACACCTGTTGCAGTTTCTGCTACTGCCGTGGCTTCACTACCTTCTGATGCCAGCCATGTAAATCCTAGATTACAGGCCGGAGAGGTGCTTACAGTAGAGCAACTGCTTTCAGCTGTTATGATTAGCTCTGATTGCCAGGCTTGTAATGTTTTGGCAGAATTGATTGCAGGATCTGTTCCAAACTTCGCTGCACTTATGAACACTAGAGCAGCTCAGATTGGTTGCGTAAACACAAACTTTACCAATCCATCAGGTTATCCTGATAAAAACATGTATACCAATCCTTACAGTTTGTATTTGATTACTGCCACAGCTATTAAGCATCCTATGTTTAATCAGTTCTTTGGCATGGCTAGTACCACATTACCAGCCACAAACCTTTGTCCAGCTCCTAGAGCACTTGTAAATACTGATGCTCTTATGATACCTGGCAGTGCATATTACAATCCATCTGTAATTGGCGGAAAGACAGGTACAGCAAATCGTGCAGGTCAGTGTCTTGTTACTGTAGCTCAAAAAGAAGGCAAGACAGTTATCTCTGTTGTCCAGGGAGGACGTAATAGACTTATGACTGACGGCACCACTAAATCTACACGTTATACTGAAACAAATCGACTCCTTGAATTAGGATTCGCAAATTATTGGTAAATCAAAAGAGCTCAAGGCATATCAATATGCCCTGAGCTCTCTTTTATAGTATGTTTTATATTTAAATTAGCAATATTACGCTTCTAGCTCTGCTTCTAGCTTTACTTCTACTACTTCTTCTGCTGGATTAACCCATTTTTTAAGATTTTTTCCAACATATTCTACTGTAGGTCCAAGTGTAAATGCCATCATAACACTGACAATGTATAATTTGCTACCGAATAATAATCCAATAACAATAAGTGTTGCGTCATAAAGCATTCTAACGACCTTTATAGAAAGAACCTTTATCTTTGACTGAACAATAAATGGAACAGCATCACAAGGTGATACGCCTAAGCCTGAGTTCATATAAACTGCTGCAGAGAAAACAAACACTAAAAGGCTAAGAATGAAAACGATAATTCTAACAGCCATGCTGTCAAAAAATCCATCAGGTAGAACAAAGCCCCATACCCAGATGAAGAAATCACATATGTAACCTACAAAAATCATGTTGATTACAGTTCCGAAGCCAATGTACTCAGCGCCCCAAATTATAACTGCTATAAATAGCAAAGTATTGAGGATCATCTGCCAATTACCAAAAGATAAACCGATTCTACTACTAATAGCAAGGTTCATATTTGTAAAAGTGTCAGTACCCATATCAACAAGTCGTAACCATGATAGTGCAAAGCCCATCATAAAAACTCCCAATATCATTATAGGCATCTGCTTCTTTAAATTCTTTCCTTGGTAAAATCCTTTAAGTATACTTTCAAGTTTCTTCATAGTACTCCTTATAACCTTGATTGCGCTTTTGTGATTGTTTTTGATTTTTTTTGCGCATCTTTGTATACTATAGCAGGTTTTTTACCAATGTCCAAGATATAACTTAAAAAAATACAATTATTTTATCTGTGCATTTCCAACTTCGCAGGAAACATCAACATCTCCGATTTCACCTTCTAATATTACATTTCCCATGTCTGCAGTACATTTGCCGCTAGCAATTTTAGAATTATGCGCTTCTAAATTCCCTAAATCTGCATGGCCAACAATAGAATTTACTGTACTGTTATAAAGCTCAATATTTCCGCAATCAGCTGTTATATCTAGCTTGGACATAACTCCATCATGGATTTCAATATTTCCAAGATCTGCTTCAACCTCTGCATTTTCTATTTCTAAAGCCTTCAACTGAAGGTTTCCAGCGTCAGCAAGGATTGATGCGTTTTTGATTTGAGTTCCCTCTGGAATTACAATACTAACCTTGAAATCCTTGCCTATACTATTTATACCAATTCGTCCTAGGCTTTCTTCACATTTTGACTCTATCACAAGAGTGTTATTTTCTACGCTAACCTCAGGAACACAGCTTTCATAAATTCTGTAGCTAACAGATGCATTTTTGCCGTAGCTGATGTCCAAATCCACTGCATCCATGTCCACTACTAAATTTTCAAAGCTACCATTAATCTCCACTGTATCCTCAACTACATTTTGTTTTTTAGAAAAAATATGTCCTATATTAGTCCATACATTTATATACAGGCCAATTAAAATGGCTGCAACTGTAACAACAGTTAAGATAGTGTAATAAAGTGTATACGATTTTTTATTCATATTATTCCTCCTCAGCCAAGCAATTCATTTCAACAGCCTTGAATGATACTGCACCAATAACCCAGACGATCCATGTAATATCCCATCTAAAGGTCAAAAAGCTTACGATTAAATATAAGCATGTAACTGTAGGCCAGAATAATTCAACAACCATCTTTGCTTTCATGCTCTTATATTTCTTTCCGTTTTCCATGGCATATTGTCCCCCAACTGTATTTACATCATTTATCTTTAAAACCTTATCAAAGCTGCCCTCAACGATGCTTCCATAGATTAATAGTAAAACACCGATACCTACAAATATGAATAAGGTGCCACCTGATAATAAATCATCATCAAATATGGTAGCTGGAACCATCCAAAGAATACAAAGTGCTACGCCTACTGTGTGACAAATGATATTTGTATTTTTAAAGCTTCTCTTCTGATCTTTTACATATTGAGTAGTATTCATATCTATATGACAGTTTTCTCTTTTAATGTACTCCCACTCCTTGTTAGTCATGGTATTGAAAATAAATAGGCAAACCCCAATGACAATAGAGATGAACATACATGCAGGGCCAATGTTGTCAGCCCATTTGCCGTTTCCAATGTATTCAAACACCATTGGATAAATAACACTGGTAATGCAAAGGAAAACTCCCACAGCAATCATCCAAGCACTGCGAACTTCATTTGCAAGAAATCCCTTTACCTCTTCAAAAGAAACAAATCTAGTAGGTCTTTCCTGCTCTCGCTCGTGAACCTCTTCTACAACCTTTGTTAATCCCAGACTCTCTGCCAGCTCATCTAGATTTCCAAACTCAGAAATAACTGTGCCAACTGCTGCATTCTCGCTAGCTCCCTCCTCGATTAACTCGCTATACTTGTCCTCCATCATCTGAAGTAATTCTAATCTGGCCTTCTGTACCTCAGGTGTATTTGGCATACTTGCAAACATTGCATTTAAATATTGCTTTATAGTTTCCATAATCAAATCTCCTATAAAAATACTAATTATTAATAAATTTCTGAATTACCTCTTTTGTGAGCTCCCATTCCTCACATTTCTGATGATAATAATCCTCACCAGCTGCTGTCACCCTGTAATAGGTGCGTTTCTTTCCGTTTCCTTCCGGATCTGGATTAGCAACAAATGATTCTATATATCCATTTTTTTCCATCCTAGTAAAGGCTGAATAAAGGGTGGTTTCCTTTATTACATATTTGCCATCTGAGATTTGCTTTATTTCCTTTGAAATCTCATAACCATAGGATGGAGCCTTCAATAAAATAGATAGAATCATCGTATCGTTGTATCCACGGATAACATCACTACTAATTTCTATCATGCTTTCCTCCTACGTCTATCGTACTACGACTGTCGTACTATATCTGTTGAAGTAAATATACTACGACAGACATAGTAAGTCAACAGTTTTTACCCAATTTTTCAAAAATATAAAAAAAGGCTCCCCAAGCACTACACTTGGAAAGCCTTTTAGCTAGCTTTTTTACTATTTCTTTGTAAGAGGTGCAATCTGCTCTAATACATTATGCATATCCTCAAACATAAATCCTTTTCTTGTAATAAGTACTTTGATATCTTCAATATCATTTGTAACATTGTCAAAGTATCTCTGAGAGTCTTCAATATTATCAGAAATTCTATCAATAGATTCCTCGCATTTCTTAAAGACGCCAGCCATCTGCTTGCTCTGATCTGTTACCTCATCAGCAACATTTTTGATTTCTCCAACAACTTCCTGAGTCTCAACAACTCTATCATGTGACGCCTTGATAGCCTGCTTTGTATGATCTACTGATTCAACCAGTCTGTTATTGTTCTCATCCAATTCCTTCATACTATCAAAAATAGATGTAACAACGCTCTGAATCTCTGTAGAAAGATTTGTTACCTCATCAGCAACAACGGCAAATCCTCGTCCAGCCTCACCAGCTCTTGCAGCCTCAATAGAAGCGTTTAACGCAAGAAGATTTGTCTGCTTTGCAAATCCACCAATGAGCTCTACCTTTCCTCTGATATCATCAAAGCTCTTCTGGAATGCATCAAATACCTTCTCTACCTCTGCGATAGTATCTGAAACATCTCCTGAGCTCCTATCAACGTTTTCCATACCCTCATGAGAATTATCAGCAGTCTCTACTAGTTTTTTTACAATAGTCTCAAATGCCTGAGTAATCTCCTCGATAGTACTAAACTGCTCTTGGAAGCTTGACACTGAATCAGAAATATGGCCATACTTTTCTTCTACAGTTGAGAAGGATTCACTAATAGTCTCAATACCCTGTATTGTATTTGATTCCTCCTGCTGTAGCTTTTCTTTTTGTTCAATGGCGAAACGTCCAACTTCCTGTAAAGCCACCATTTTATCCTGTAAATCAGCCTGTTTTTGTCCAACAGGAACGGCAGCTACTTGCTCTGCCTCTACAACCTTTTTCTTACCAAATAATCCCATACTGTCCTCCTATCCAGGCTACTCAAATACTGCGCAAACCATAGTCTGATTTACATGCTGTTTATTATGCTGCTCGCCACCGCCAACAACGCCAACATGTAATCCTACATTTTTCATCTCACTCAAGAATTGTGTTAAATAATTCTTGTTTGTATATAGCAAATGTCTATATATACAATTTACACTAAATACTAGCGAAATCTTCGAATTCTCATCACGAATCTGTTTTCTTGTTTGTGCACCAATTGCCTCGTAGTCTTTTAATTCAAGGACTTGAATGGTATCGTTCTCATTTATCTTCTTATAACTTAAAAGTGATCCGTTAGCGCCAACCTCATATGGACTACTAATGAATATTTCATCACCTACAACTCGTCCGAATGGATTAACTAATACGTTGTTTACGATTTCACTTCTGCTAACTCCTGCGTCCTCGCAGTAAATATCAGCAGCTGGTCTACCATCCAAAGAAACAAGTCCCTTGTGCTCCAAATCTACCTTGGTAGCAATATGAGAAACTGGACATTCTTTTGGTCCGTAAATTAACTCTGAGTATGTACGAATCTTTCCTGATTTATTTTTTATAATTGCATAGCAACATGCGTCTGGATATAAAACTCCGTTAACCATTGCATATGCTGTGGCACCCTCTGGTAGACCAAATATTGTTCCACCAACAAGAGGAATATTTCCCTTTTCAAGGGCAACATTCATAGTAGAAACTAATCTTTCCTCATCATTTGTGCAGAACTCAATACAAATCGTATTATCTTTTCCAGGGCCAACTTTCTGAATAACCCTCTCCATATAAGCAATATCTTCCATTGGTGATGTTGACAGATTTCGTAAAACACCAACCTCTGCATCAACGTCCTTTCCAAAAGCCATCAAAATCATTCTTTTATCAGAAGACACCGTATCATAGTAAGATGTTACGCTAGTTCCAATAAAAGGTACATTTGGAAACTGCTTGGAAATCATTGATGATGCATCTTTCAAGTGCTCATACGCGCATAGTAATACTAGTAAATTTGGGTTGCCAGCCTTTGCTACTACTTCATCAACTGCAGCCTGAACGTTTGCTTTTTCTGATGTACCAATTGAAATTTGCATAAGAACTCCTCCTATAAACCCCATGTAACAGTATTACATTATCATAATTTTTTTTGCAGGTGTGAGTTTTCACACAATTCTAACAATTTGTTTAAAAAAAGTTACCATTCTCTCTGTTGTCAGTGAATAGTAACTTTTTTTAAACAATATTTTATTCGTAAATGTGAATTAAAACCCCGCCAGAGGCTTTTCCCTCAACTGTACCTTTAAGGTCCTTCTTGGTCAAAAACTCTAATTCTTCGCTATCAGTAATAATCAGTGGCTCCGTTATAATATTGCCATTTTCATCAAACCTGCCATTGTTTTCAATAAATATCTTGCAGGAATTACCTTTGTAATCCACCCCCTCTAAAACATATCGGGCGGACAGCTGTCGTCCCAATCCTTTAAATTCCTTTTGGGTATCGATTCCTCCCGGCAATATCTTCCCATTAAAATATGGTCCTGTTGCACTGCCATCAAAGCTGATCATGCACACCTCAGCATTATCCCCCTTTACCTCCGTGGCACCTGTGATGTTGACATCTACGGTTAGTACTTCTTTTTGCATTTTAATCCCCCTTAATAAAGTCAGACATCAACTTCACTTCTTAAAAGAAGCGAAGTTGATGCCAAATACGAAAAGAAAAAATTTGATATTTTTTTCTTTAGGTTAAAATCTTGCTAAGGAAGCAACATTTTAATCTGACTTCGTCAGACATCAACTTCTCTTCTTAATAGAAGCGAATTTGATGCCAGATACGAAATGAAAAAAATTGATATTTTTTTCTTTAGGTTAAAATCTTGCTAAGGAAGCAATATTTTAATCTGACTTCGTCAGACATCAACTTCTCTTCTTAATAGAAGCGAAGTTGATGCCAAATACGAAAAGAAAAAATTTGATATTTTTTCTTTTCTACCAATTCTTCTCAAATCCTGTGGAAAGGAAGGTGTAATCGTCTTCTTTTCCGTCCCTTGATAGGAAGAGCTCGGCTATGGCGCAGTTGTTGAAGTCCACGTCCCAGTATTGGCTGCGTGGAGTTTTCTTTAGGTATTCGAATATGCCATGGCTTAAAGCTCCGTGGCTCACTAGCATAACTATATCGTCTTCTGCGAATTCATTATTATAGATTCGCTCTCTCATCTTTTCTATTACCTTGCCTGCACGGGCCACTACCTCGTCGTAGCATTCTCCGTCAACAGGTGGATTATAGCCCTCTGGTCTATCGAAACACTCTGTCAAAAATTTAGGATTTTCTTCGTTCATGTTTCTCTTTTCGTATATACCAAATGACATTTCTATTAGATTTGGATCTAATTCAATTTCCTTA
>JAILKL010000095.1 GCA_024693775.1 Pseudobutyrivibrio sp. | reverse complement strand
AGGTAATGGCAATACACTCCTGACTAGTAGTCAAAGCTACAAAAAATAAATTAAAAGTCCGCAGTATCTGAATGTATTATTGCACAGTTATCAAAAAGAAAGGAAAGTAGATTAATTTGCTTCTGAATTAATCATACAAGTTATAATGGCTAGAAGGTTAGAAGTTAAAAAAGTGGAAAGAACTTGGTACTTTCTTTTCTAATGAAATTTGGCCTTCGGTAGAGTGCAATCCTAGAACTGATGTGATGGAGCTAGTAAAACTACTGATGGAGGATAATGAAAGATAAACTAACAAAGATACTTTATTAACAGATTTGCTAATAAACGGAGGGGTTCTTATGAAAAAAATCGATGTGCGTACAGGTGTTACTTTCTTTGTGTGTGTTCTGCTGCCGCTGATAGTTGGTGTGATATCATCACTCATTTCAGGCGAAGCCATGAGCCAGTTTAGTGAATTCAATCAGCCACCACTATCACCACCAGGATGGCTGTTTCCAATTGCATGGACTATTCTTTATTTGCTGATGGGGCTGGCTAGTTTTTACATCTATACCGCACAGCCCGAGACAGTGGAGGGAAAGAAGTGTCGAGTTAACGCAATTACGTATTATTTGGTGCAGCTAATTTTCAACTTTGGATGGAGCATCTTTTTCTTCAGACTACAGGTACATGTATTTTCATTTGTTTGGCTGTGCATCATGTGGTTCTTTATCTTGTTAACCATGTATCATTCCTTCAAGGTTTCAAAGATTGCCACATTCTTATTGGTACCATATATTCTGTGGAGTACATTTGCTGGGTACTTGAATATCATGATTGCCATATTAAATTAAGAGTTTGATTTTACGAGACTGAATCTGGTGTAAATCTGGGTTCAGTCTTTTATTATGTTATTAGAATTGCTATACAAATATGCTTTAGATTAGTATTATGGATGTAGTGATTTACCCTATGGGGATTGGAGGGACTTATATGAATTACGAACATGTATTGGAATCGATGAGCAAAGAGGAGCTAGTAGAGCTATTAGTTAGCTATAGTGATGCAGGATATTTTCCACTGGAGCTATTCGTGCTAAATGCTAGTGACTATGATTTTAGTATAGAGGAGCTAAAGGCTGCTTGGGAGCAGGTGATGCAGCAGGTTTCTACATTAAATGATGAAAAGAATCCTAAGGCAGCAGAGCTACTGAGAGATACATCCTCATTGCTTTTTGAACAGGCTAGGAAGCTCTCTGATGATCGCAGATACAGACTCATGGAGAAAATGGTAGAGGACCTTACCGATGCAGCAGAGGAGCAGGGGATTGGTATGGACGAGGATTCTGAATGGGAGTATTTACAAATTAGAGACGAGATACAGGAGTATTTGGAGTAAATGGACTCACAATCGACGGGAGAAAATGAGTTAATGAAAAACAAGAAAATTGATATCACATTTATCATACTTGCAGCAGCATCCTTGCTGGCTGTCACTATATTTATATTCACCTATGGACAGGCCTATGTTCATTCTGATACAGCCATAGCCAATCGCTATGGCTGGTCTATGGTAGAGAACAAGAGCTTATTTCCATCATCATGGAACTTTGTAAATTCAGAGATTTATACATTTCGAGTTACATCATTAGCAGCGCTTATCACACCGTTTTTTCATAATCAAATATTCGCCAGAATGCTGGCTACTTTCATATTTATGCTTATGGTTATTGCTGGGATTATCTTTTGTAGCAAAAAGATGTTTCAGAGTAATTTTTGGCTGATAGCTGCACCGCTTTTTATATTGTTTTTAGGTGGTACAGAGTCACGCAATATGATCCTCACAGAGGGCACATATATGAGTGAGATGCTGGGTGTTACTCTAGGCGCTACATTGATGTATCGTATTTACGTTTCTCTGGACTCAAAATTAGCTGTGCGTGATACCTTATTTTATGACATTGTCGTATTCATTATGACCCTAGGTGGTTCTAGATATTTTGCTGAGCAGGTACTGCCTATGATATGTGCTTGTGCTGGTATTATGTTCTTTGATTTCTTTATCCGACATGAGCTAGAGTTACGGGCTGCGGTTAAAAAGCTATCCATCATGGTTGCCACAATCATTATTCCTGCCATCCTAGGCTATGGCACTTATAAATGGATATGCAGCTGGCATTTGATGAATTCAGGCAGAACAGATTCACTTCGTTTTGTCGGCTTTGATTTATTGCCATCACTGATAAAGAGTGCACTATCCACTATCTACCATTGCTTTGGCTACACTGGTGGAGCCAGCATGATAGGCCTGACCAATGCTAGAAATATCGTGTCTATAGTTGTTTGTACATTGGTATGTTTTGTCGTTCCTGTGCTACAGCTACTAAAGATACCACGTGAAAATAAGGCAGTACAGTTCTTTAGTTTATTTGGTTTTGCACACAATGTAGCCCTAATGTCAGTAGTTATCCTCTTTGGTAAATGCCAAGAGAGATACTGCCTCAGCACCATTTATGTTTGCATTATTATTTCTTCCAGATATATTTGGATCTATTGGATTGAAAAGAGAGATAGGTTTGCAGCAGTTATCACAGTATGCTTTGCCCTCGCTGTCATGTTAGAGTCTGCATTCTTGCTTCGCTCTGTTTCAGGGTACAAGGACATAATTGCATCTCACCAGAGCGTAGTAGCAGAGCTAGAAAACAGAGGCATTCGTAAAGGCTACGGTACCTATTGGACATCCTACATGTACGAGGCATACTCCAATGGCGATATACGATTTGGTGAGGTTGATGCCCACGGTGTACGTTTCGATGGATGGCTATGGAACAATGATACAGACATCTATCAGATAGAGGATTGCCAGACAGCACTAGTTTTAACAGAAAGTGAAAATGCCGAGGCTCAGGAGTTTATCGATAATTATATTGAGCCACCTGTGGAAAAATTTGTTATACCAAATGCTTACGCTTTTGATGGATTCAACTTTACCTATAGTCCATCTAACTTGGTGGTATACATTTATAATTTTGATCTTGCAAAGAAGATTTCAGATGGTATAGCAGATGGCAGAATATCTGTCCGAGATACCTACTACAATTGGTCCGTATATGCGGATGACCTTGCAGACCAGTTCACATTTTATCCAGGTGGCGTAGTTCGTGGACCATACTCTATTGCAGAAAAGGGTAATTACACCATTACAGTAGAGGGCAGCAATTTAGCCAATCTGCAGACCACATTTGTATCAGATCAAAACAATGAGGATATTTACAGTGCCAATGTATCCGTAGATGATACCACACAGATATGGAATGTTGAGATTACAAATACTGTCGAGGATTTCTGCATACAGCTAGAAAACCCAGACCAGCCAGAGGTAATTGTTGACAAGATTTCAGTAGTGAAGCACTAGGAGGGAATTTTTTAAGATAGTCTTTGGACTTTGTGGTTCTTGTGAGCAATTTCATGTTTAAAAAGAAAATAACTATGAAACATGATGTTTCTCGGATTCAAATCATGTGTAAGAGAAAAAAATATATTAAACATGAAAATTTTTGGAGCTCAATCATGTTTCCGGATTAAAATCAAATTAAACATAAAAAAATAAAAATCAAATCATGTGTAAGATAAATAATTCTTCGAAACATGATTTAAAAAAATTGAAAATCATGTTTTAGTAATAATAAATCTTTAAACATGAAAATTCCTAAATTTAAATCATGTTTATAGAATATAATTTTAGCAAACATGAAATTAGATTTTCGAAACTCATGTTTGAGAAAGAAAATCATGTCACACATGAAATATGCCTAGCATTTTAAAGAAAGTGATTTCTAGGAAGAGTAAAGGTTTTGACAATATATGCGTATGATAATAAAATACGTATAATAGGATTAAATATACATGAGGAAGAAAAATGACTATAAGTGAGAGAGTGTTAGAAATATTAGATGAAAGAAAAATTTCTCAGAAGGAGTTTTCGATTAAAACAGGTATACCACAAACTACTATTAGTGATTGGAGAAAGAAAAAAACAAATCCAGCATCAGATAAAATACTTATTATATGTAAGGTTTTAAATGTTTCTCCAGAGTGGTTATTGTCGGGAATAGAAGAGGATGGAAACCGTTCGAAAAAAACAGATTTTTTCGTTATATCTAAGGATACAGAAATTGGGAATATTATAAATTCATATAATAATATGGATATAGAAAATAAAAAAAGAATGGAATTGTATGTAAATGCACTCCTAAAAAAATAGGAGTGTTTTTTTTAGATATACAATCCGTATAATAGGATATTTCTATAGTCACTATTTTAGCAAGCGATATTTGACATGGAAGTAGGAAGCAAATATAATAAAATTACCAAATTGGTAATTTGGGAAAAGGAGAATAGCGTTGGAATTAATATACAGCGATAAAAGAATTAAAGAGGTATGCACGGATACAAGAGCTGCAACAAAGTTATTTGGAGGGAATAAACAGTTAGCAATAAAGCTTCATGCTAGAGTTAACCAACTGGAGGAAGCTGTTATTTTACGTGATATTATAACAATAAAAAATTTAAGATTTCATGCATTACATGGTGATCGGGAAGGTTATTTTGCAATAGATGTTAAAACACATAAAGAACCATGGAGAATAATAATTCAACCATTAGATGAGAATGAAGAACCATATATGCCATGCAATATTGATCAAATATCAGGTAAGGTAAGAATTGTGGAAATCAGTGAGGTGAGCAAACATTATGAGTAATTATATTGAATATGGAAATCAAATAGCATTTCATCCAGGATATTATATAAAAGAGTTAGTAGATGATAGTGGATTGACACAAGAAGATTTTTCAAAGAGATTAGATACTACACCTAAAAACCTGAGCAAGATTATAAACGGAGAACAGGGACTATCTAGGGATATGGCGTTGAAATTGTCTAGAATGCTAGGTACTACTGTAGAATATTGGCTTAACTTACAAAAAAAATATGACACAAAAATAGCAGAATTTGAATCGCAGGATGAGCTTGTTCTTGAGAGAGAGATTTTTAAAAATATAGATTATAAATATTTTAGAGAAAATTTTAATTCGCCAGAGTTATCACGAAAAGTTGATGATCAAATTAGATATGTACGAGAATTTTTAAATATATCAACATTAAACGTATTGAAAAATAATGATTTAGCGGTTAGTTATAGAAGCTATTCTTCAGAACCTAGTGTGACCAATATCATTAATTCAAATATTATGGTTCAAATATCAGTAAACAAAACACTAGAAATAGAATCACCAAGATATAATAAAAAACTTTTTGAAGAAGCCATAGAATATGCGTTAACACTCACAACGGAACATAAAACATTTGTTAAGCAAATTTACGATAGGTTTTTAGAGGCGGGGGTTGTATTTGTTTTATTACCAAATCTGAAAAATTCAGGTATAAATGGTGCAACTAAAAAAGTCGGTAACAGAATGATGCTTATGGTAAATGATAGACGAGCATATTCTGATACTTTTTGGTTTACGTTATTACATGAGTGCGGGCATATAATTAATGGGGATTATGGTTTGACTTTTGATAATGAAAAAGGAAATGAGGATGCAGCGGATAAATACGCCCAAGATAAATTAATTGATCCCGAAAAGTATATTAGTTTTGTGGATTCATATAGTTTTACAGAAGAGAAAATAAGAAAGTTTGCTAGTGAAATAAATCGTGACCCAGGAATTGTCTTAGGAAGATTACAAAATGATGGGTATATATCATACACTACACCACTATCAAAAAAATTAAGGAAAAAATATAAGGTAGTTGTTTCATAAACTCTATGCTTAAGTTTTAGCTTGTTGTAAAGTTATATATTAAAATTATTATAGTAATGTAAAAGAAGATTAATAACACGAATTTAGGGAGAAACCATGAGACGCAGAGAAAGAGAAATTACAGATCCAGCTCAGATAGATGAGATTTTAAATGCAGGAGAGTATCTGCACTTAGGCTTGGTGGATGACGGCATGCCTTATGTGGTGCCACTGAATTATGGAGTGGTAAAGGATCCAGAGGATGGGCACTATATTTTATATTTGCACGGAGCACATCAGGGACGAAAGCTAGATATCATTAGAAAGAATCCTAATTGCTGCTTTACAGTGGAGACAAATGTGGCACCCTTTACAGGACGCATGGCTTGCCAGTATGGCATGACCTATGAGTGTATCATGGGCTTTGGACAGATTCATATCATAGAGGATGTGGAGGAAAAGATATCTTCCTTAAAGGCTCTCATGATGACTCAGACTGGCAGCGATGATTACGAGTTTGATGCTCGCATGGTGTCCATAGTTACAGTCATGCGCATAGATGTGCAGGAGCTTTCTGCAAAGCGTCGCCCTCTGCCTGGAAGCGAGGAGCACTAGGTTTTATCATTCCTTTCATTGTTAATTATTTTAAATGTTGTATAATTGTGGTTGTGGCTTCGGCCGCGACCATTTTTTAGTTGAATGATAGGAGATTAAAAATGTTAACAAAATCATTTGATAAATTTGATGAGAAAATATGGCTTTCATCACCTACTATGCACGGTGAGGAAATCAAATATATTCAGGAGGCCTATGACACCAACTGGATGTCTACAGTAGGGGCCAATCTTACAGAGGTGGAGCGCCTTGCAGCTGAAAAGGTAGGAGTAAAATACGCAGTAGCTCTTTCAGCAGGTACAGCATCACTTCATCTATCCTGCAAGCTAGCAGGTATCCAGGCATACGGCATGCCACAGGTAGGCCACGGCGCCCTAGAAGGACACAAGGTATTCTGCACAGATATGACCTTTGATGCCACAGTAAACCCAGTAGTTTACGAGGGTGGTATCCCAGTCTTCATCGATACAGAGGATGATACCTGGAACATGGATCCAGTAGCCTTGGAAAAGGCCTTCGAGATTTACCCAGAGGTAAAGGTAGTGGTTTGTGCACACCTTTACGGTACACCAGGAAAGATTGATGAGCTAAACGCTATTATCGAAAAGCATGGTGCTATCCTAGTTGAGGATGCAGCAGAATCACTTGGTGCCACTTATAAGGGTGTTCAGACTGGTTCATTTGGTATGTTCAATACCATTTCATTTAATGGAAATAAGATCATCACTGGCTCAGCCGGTGGATGCTTCCTTACAGATAGCAAAGAGGCCGCTGAAAAGGTTCGCAAATGGTCTACACAGGCTCGTGAGGCAGCCGCATGGTACCAGCACGAGGAGCTTGGATATAATTACCGCATGAGCAATGTTATTGCAGGTGTTGTCCGCGGTCAGTTCCCTCATCTCGAGGAGCATATCGCTCAGAAAAAAGCTATCTGGGAGAGATACCGCGATGGATTCAAGGGACTTCCAGTGCAGATGAATCCTATCGACTTTGAAAATTCAGAGCCAAACTACTGGTTATCCTGCATGATTATTGATAAGGATGCTATGTGTCCACAGGTTCGTGGCGAGCAGGATGTGTTATTCACACCAGAGCATGGAAAGAGCTGCCCTACAGAGATTCTTGCAGCCATCGCTGACATCAATGCAGAGGGTCGTCCTATTTGGAAGCCTATGCACATGCAGCCTATCTACAGACTCAATCCATTCATCACCCGTGAGGGAAATGGTAGAGCTGTGACAAACGCCTACATTGCAGGCGGCGCAGTAGGTGCAGATGGAGAGCTTCTTGACAGAGGTAGCGACATCTTTGCACGTGGTCTTTGCTTACCTAGTGACAATAAAATGACTCCAGAGCAGCAGGACAGAATCATCGAGGTTATTCGTGCTTGCTTTGAGTAGTTATAGAAGTTAATTACAGGGTTAAAACTATAGAAAACTGTGTTATAATGAAGTGTCTGTGGAAACATAGGCACTTTATTTTAGTTTAAAAAGAGGTATTACATGAACGAGTCTTTGAATAAAATCAAGCATTGGCACAAG
>JAILKL010000093.1 GCA_024693775.1 Pseudobutyrivibrio sp. | reverse complement strand
ATGCTCTGAAATCATCTTGAACTCATCTCGATCAATAATCTCAAAGAATGTAACCATATATAAATCGTCTGTTCCGCTTCTCTTATAGAAATAATCTGTTATAGCTACCAGTGAAATCTCACCATCTTTGCCCCTCTGCTCTACCACAAGGCGCACATATCTCTTTCCCGAATTGTATGCCTCGATAAGTTTTTCCTTTTTAAAGTGCTCATCTACAGCTGCATGATACTGAGGCAATGTAATGGCCTTTCCACGCATAAAGCCCTCCTCATACATACCGGTCTGAGGAACAATCAAATCAAGGAAATTTTCCTTTCTCATGACGCTGTAGGTGTTGCGAGTAAGATTAGTGTATATAACAAGTGGAAATCTGGTGTAAACCGCCTCCACGATAACTCTAAGCTTTCCAAATACAGTATTATTTTCAAAGGTATCACCATATAAGGTATCAACCTGTCTATTCTCCATCACCATTTCAAGGAACTTTTCCTGAGGCACAGGCTTTGAAAACAAGAATCCCTGAATATAGTCACACTCGCAGGTATTTAAAAATAACATCTGCTGATAATTTTCTACACCCTCCACCACTGTCTTCATCTGAAGTCTGTGGGCAAAATAGAAAATAGTCTCCAAAGCGACGCGTCCCTTTTTAGTCTGACAGTTGTCATTTAAAAATGAACGATCCACCTTTAGAACCTTGGCTGGCACATCCTTTACAAAAGAAAGCGATGACATACCATAGCCAAAATCATCGATGGCCACTGTATATCCGGCATCCACAATGCTCTTAACCCAATCAATAACTGCTGGGCCAGAGTTGGCCACGTCTGACTCTGTAATCTCGATACCAAGTAAAGACCTGTCGATTCCGTATGCTCCTACCAGCTCTTCTAGCTTTGGCAAGAACTCCTCATCTCTAACATGATTGCGTGAAAAATTCACACTGATTTTAATAGCTTTGTCGCCAAGCATTTTGATTGTCTTGCATGCCTGCTCACAAACATACCAATCAATTATCGAAACGCTATTCTGTTTCTCTAAAATAGGGATAAAATCATTAGGCGAAATAATGGTGCCGTCATCCTTTACCCAACGGACCAAAGCTTCTGCGCCTCCAATAACACCAGTCTTTGCATCATATTGTGGCTGATAGTATGCCTGAAGCTCAAAAGCTTCCATCGCCATAATCATTTGATCTAACAATGTAGCTTCCATATAACATATAACCATTTCAAAAATTAATAATATAAGGAATTTTACCCAAGATAGATATTCTATGTCAATAGAGAGGACACAAATTGTTCACAAAAAATACATAATTTAATACACACATTTGTACTAATTGACCATACTTATATATTGAGTATAATTTTATTGCACAAAATCTATTTTTAATGGTATATCTTAAACAAATCTTAATGTTTTACATCATTGGAACTTAATATAATATAGACTACAATAGCCTTGTGATTAATCATAAGAAACAAAGGGAGAAACCATGAACAAGATTTTAATTTGCGATGATGAGCCAGATATCATTTCTGCGCTACAAATATATTTGGAAAGCGAAGGCCTTTCTGTGATATCTGCCTCTAACGGAAAAGAGGCCTGTGACATTATGAATTCTAATGATGACATCAAGCTCATTCTTATGGATGTAATGATGCCTGTTATGGACGGAATTGCCGCCATGGCCGAAATTCGTAAATCATCTAATGTTCCTATAATTATGCTCACTGCCAAAAGTGAGGATACAGACAAGGTAATGGGCTTGACAATTGGTGCCGACGACTATGTGACAAAGCCCTTTAATCCAGTAGAATTGCTGGCCAGAGTCAAATCTCAGCTGCGCCGCTACACTCTTTTAGGCTCTTTACATAATGTGGAAGGTGAAAAGAATGATTATCTTCTTTCCATAGGAGGCATCGAATTAAATGATCGATCAAAGGAAGTCACATTAGATGGAAATTCTGTGTCATTGACACCACTAGAGTATGACATTTTAAAGCTTTTGATGAGCCACCCTGGAGAAGTTCTTTCACCTAAGGAAATATATGAGAAGGTATGGAATGAATCAATAATTGGTGCAGAAAGCACTGTTGCAGTCCATATCCGCCATCTCAGAGAAAAAATTGAGTACGATAGCGCCAACCCTAGATATTTAAAAGCCGTTTGGGGTCACGGCTACAAAATGGATGATGGAACAATAAAATAGTTTTCATCTCAGGAGGAATAATATGAGAAAAATATACAAGAAATCCAGCAAAGTTATTTTGGGCGTACTTTGCTCAGGCTTTGGATTAATATTTATTGCAAGCCTGATATTGTCCTGCTTTTGGGCAAATTACGGGTTATATACAAGCACAGATACCTTTAAAAAAAGTATATATGATGAGGCAGGCAGCGCCTACGCTGTATGGGCCATGGCTGGGGCTAATGACAATTTTAATGCCAAGACCTTGAATAAACTAAATTGCAATTACGGAGTTATAGAGAGCAATTATTCTAGCAACCTTGATTTAAACGACGATAGCATTTATGAATATCGTAATTTCGATACTACTGTTCCTGAGGATGCTTATGTAGAGGAATTTGATTATAGTGATTCCAACTACTCTTCTACAAGCCCTAAGCTATTTAATCTATATAATGGCAACGAGTTTCACAGCACTCCAGATGATATTTACAGAAGCTTTAGTGTAGATGGAATAGGCTACGATTTAGTTGGTCAGCAGGCCTTTGTATATGCCAATGACACTTTCTATCCTATTGAGGAAGACTATTATTCTTATACCTCTACCAATACATCAGGCACCCCAAACACCAACAACATTTATAAAAAGATTTGGGAAAATAATTTTACAACGCTAGAAAACACATCTGAAACTGAAACAGAAGCCCTAGATTCTAACAAGCTATACATAAACGGCAATGCCTATGCTCCCCTTTCTGATTCTGTAGAAGGCTACACTCTTTCACTGATTACAGATGATGGCGCCGATGGAATCCTAGACCTTAGCAATGTGGCAGATCTTTCTTCTATTCATAGTGAGCTTGCTGATAACAATAATTATGTATCCTTGGACAAGATTTCTACCATCGGAACCTACGAGTCAGACCCATCACTAAAATATTACACTGTTGTAGTATTTCCTAAGGAAAACTACATAGCCGCCGGAGATTTTTATGCTCAGGCAGATTCAATTATTGATGCGGCCCTCCATCTTAAGACTGTTATGCCTATTGTAGCTATAGTATCATTTTTAATTGCTTTTGCTGCCTACATACTATTGCTTTTGGCAGCTGGTCACAGATATGACAGCGACGAAATCCTCTGCACTGGTACAAATAAAATTCCATGTGACTTAGCTATACTACTTACCTTCGTGCCATTTTATTTAGTATTTTTAATTATTACTGCTTTATTCTACATATATGATAGCTTTAACACTCTTATTTTTGTTTTTCTAATTGCGTTATATATTGTTTGCGTTATTACTATCCTATTAATCAGCTGCAATTTAGCTGTAAATATCAAGCTACATCAATTATTCAAAAACACTATAATTTGGCGCCTTTGCAGAATTCTAGCAAAGAATTTTTCAAAATATAATAGTGAATATAAAAAGCTTTGCTCTACTATAAAGGATACTAAAAGGATTCGATTTATTTATATACTTGTGTCAATCATAGAATTATTCTTCCTAATTGTCACAAGCAGCACCAATGTATTTTTCTTCTGGTTTATAGAAAAAATTATTCTTGCAGTATTGCTTCACCGCTTCCTAAAGGAATATGCAAAAATAAAATCTGCAACCATTGCACTTGCAGCAGGCGATACAAATTCTCATGTGGAATTGGAGAAAATGCCTTTATATTTGGAGGAGCATGCAAAGGCTTTGAATGAAATTCAAAATGGTCTAAACATTGCTTTAAACGAACGTACCAAAAGTGAGCGCATGAAGACGGAATTGATAACAAATGTGTCCCACGACATCAAGACTCCTCTCACATCCATCATCAATTATGTGGATTTATTAGAGAAGGAAAATATTTCTGGAAATCGTGCAAAGGAATACTTAGAAGTATTAGATAGACAGTCAAAGAGGTTGAAAAAGCTAATCGAGGATCTAATCGAGGCTTCAAAGGCTTCAACAGGAAATATTAAATTCAATATTGAAGATATAAACGCCGTAGTACTTTTAAATCAGTCCATTGGAGAATTTACAGATAGACTAAAAGAAAACAACATCAATATCGTCACAAATTTTCCAGAAAAGGACTATTATTTAAAGGCTGACAATAGATATCTTTGGAGAGTATTCGATAATATTATGTCAAATATCGTAAAGTATGCTCAGCCAAATACCAGAGCTTATATTGATCTAAGGGACGCTGAAAACAAAATCGAATTTGGATTTAGAAATATTTCAAAGGAAGAGCTAAATATCTCAGCAGATGAGCTGATGGAGAGATTTGTAAGAGGTGATAAATCTCGCTACACCGATGGAAACGGTCTGGGACTTTCAATTGCCCGCAGCCTTACCGAATCAATGGGAGGCGCCATGAATATTTCCATCGATGGAGATTTATTCAAGGTAACTATTCAATTTAACAAAATAGATATTCAATAAACATTAAAACTATATTCCAAAAGCAACCATTCCTACTATTGCAGAAATAACAATTAACATAATTGGCGAGATTTTCTTTTTCATAAATTTTCGTGAGCCAAAATATATTAATGATAAAATAACTGCAACAATCAAAGGCTTTAATTGCATTGTTTCCTGGACAACAGGGAGCAATGCATTTTTTGTTAGCATAGAAATACCAGTGGCTAAGATAATGCCCATAATACAAGGCTTTAGGCCAAATAATACTGCCTGAACATATTTATTATCTAAAAATGAATCCAAAATTACCATAGCAGTAAGAATAATAATAAAGGCTGGAACAACTACTGCTATTGTGGCTAGAAGCGCTCCCAAAAAGCCTCCCTGGCTACTGCCTACATAAGTGGCCAGATTGACCATAATGGAACCTGGTGTACTTTCGCTGACAGCTATCATATTCATAACAGAGTCTTCGCTAAGCCAGCCATAATCTAGCACCACATCTCTTATAAGTGAAATGGCACCATAGGCTCCGCCAAAGGAAAACAATCCTACTTTTAAAAATCCAACTATTAATTCTAAATAAATCATATATATCTCTTTCTTATTCTTCTATTTCATTGCTCTTTCCAATCATATTTTGTATTATGAAAAGAGATAGACTAAATATGGCTGCAATGAGCATCATGCTGATTGATGAAAAATTCCATGAAAAATAGTCTATTAATAGCATCGCTATAAAAGAACATACCATAATAGCAATAGACACAAACTTCTTAGACATCTGCTTTACCATCTTAAGAGCCGCGTCAATAATAAGCAGAGCAACGGCTATTCGTATGCCTTTAAAGGCACTGGCAATCCACGTAATCTCTAGAAAATTATCAAGAAACATTGAAATTGCAAAAATAACTACAAAGGAAGGGAAAACAACTCCCAAGGTAGCCACAATGGCTCCTACTATTCCTTTTTGCTTGTATCCTACATAGGTGGCACAATTTATAGCAATTGGACCTGGTGTGGACTCAGCAATAACTGCAACATCCATCATTTCATCATGTGTAATCCACTTTTTTTGTTCCACACAAATATTTTCAATGATAGAAATCATGGCGTAACCGCCACCAAATGTAAATAAACCAATTTTGGCAAATAATAAAAATAACGTAAGTAACATAAAAAATTTCCTTTCAACTATACTATGATAGCACGAACCCCCGTGATTATACTGCATAATTCATATATGGAATACACCTAAAATATGTTGTAATTCCAATAAGTTTACTGCTTTACTTCTTACTCAAATATTAAAATTTTATGAATTTTGTTGACATGATTTAGCTTTAGTGATATTTTAATTGCACGCAATTAAATTATGCAACATTAATTATTTCAAAACAAATTAATAATATTTATAAAACGAAAGGAAGGTATAATTTATGGCTAATTTCGATTACGATGTTTTATACATCGGTACTGGACACGCAGCATGGCACGGAGCTTTAATCCTTGCTGGTGCTGGAAAGAAGATTGCATTTGCTGAGCGCGACCTCACAGGTGGTACCTGCACAAATTACGGGTGCGATGCAAAGGCACTTTTAGATGGTCCAGCGGAGCTTGTATCTGCTTTAGAGAGATATAAAGATTTAGGCGTAACTTCTGATATAAAAATGGATTGGAAAAAATTCATGGAATATAAGCACCAGTCAATTGATCCTCTTGCAGGCGCAATGACAGGTATGCTCACAGGAGCTGGTTTTAAAATTATCAATGGTGATGCAAAGTTTGTAGACGCGCACACTGTTCAAATCGGGGATCAATGTGTTACAGCGGAAAACATTGTTATCGCCACAGGTCAGTATGACTTCAAGCTTCCAATTCCTGGAAACGAGTACATGCATACTAGCCGTGAGATTTTAGATTTACCAGAGCTTCCAGAGCACATCACATTTATTGGTGCCGGAATTATTTCTATGGAATTCGCTTCTCTCCTTACTCAGTTTGGTGTAAAGGCAACTGTAATTGAGTTTGCTGACAGAGCACTCATGCAGTACAGCGAGGAGTATTCAGCTAGAATCGTTTCTAAGCTAGAGGCAGCTGGAGTAGACTTCCATTTCAATGAGTCACTTTCTTCTGTTGAGAAAAATGGTGACAAATATTATGCGAAGACTGAAAGCGGTCTATGCGTAGAGACAGATTACATTCTTGCTGCTACAGGTAGACGAGCAAATGTAGATGGTCTTGATTTAGAAAAAGCAGGTGTAGAATATTCTCCTAGAGGCATTAAGGTGGATGATCATATGCGTACTAGCACAAGCAACATCTATGCTAGTGGTGACGTAGTTGACAAGACGATTCCACGTCTTACACCAACTGCTACATTTGAATCAAACTACATTGCACTCGCAATACTTGGGGCTCCACAGCCTATCCAGTATCCAGCAGTTCCAAACGTAGTATTTACATTACCTAGAATTGCTGCAGCAGGAGTATCAGTAAATGAAGCTAAAAAGAATCCTGACAAATATACAATCTCTAAGATCACATATGGTCAGATGCTTTCATTTGAATATAGAAATGAAACAGATGCAGAGGCAACTGTAATTTTTGATCAGGATAAATATCTCGTAGGCGTTGAGCTTTACGGTGATTTAGCCGCTGAAATGATTAATGTTGCCACCATGATTATCAATGGTCGAATGACCATGGAAATGATGATGGGCACAATCTGGGCATTCCCTACACAGGTGGATGGCTTCACAGAAATGCTTGCCCCAATGTTACATTCAGATATGCCAGCTATGTAACATTTTAACTAAATAATCTTTTTACCATAAATGCCGCCAGAAACAAGGCTTGGACTAAAACCCCTAAACCCCTAAATCTCAGTTCAGGTTTTGTTATCTGGCGGTATTTTTGTTAATTATAGGACATAATATGCTCTAAGTTTTTTGCTATAACATCAACAGGCTCCTTTTTGCCGCCCTCTTCCCACATAAGAAAGCTGTTTAGCAAGGCTCCAGAATATGCATATAGCTCATAAAGTGATGCATGTCGTTCTGATTTTATATATTTCAAAACAAAATCATTAATGCCCTCAAAGACAATGGAATGAAGTCTATGTCTAGTAAGGGTCAGAAAATATTTTGCATATCTATCAAAAAATTCAAAGGAAAATACAATGTGATTGTACTGGAAATATCCATTGTTCCCAGTCTTCTCTCCTTCTACCAAATATTCTGCAATTATCATCTTTAGATAATCTGTAAGCACACCGTAGACATCCACGTAATAATTATAGAAGGAGGTTCTAGACACTCCAGCTCTCTTTGCTATCTCAGAGATTTTAAGACTGCCAAATTCCTTCTTTTGAAGAAGCTCTATGACCGCTTCCCCTATGCAGCGTCTGGTAAATTCTGTTTTCTGATTTATTTTTAGATTCTCTAATTTCATTTCTGCTCCAATTTCATAAAGTGAACAAAACACGCCTTTTTGTAAATTGTATACTAATAGGGTTCCTTTTACAATAGGATGTAGTTTTAAAAACTACATGAGTAAGGAGGAATTTAAAACAATGATTAAATTTGTAACTGATTCATCATGCGACACAATCAACTACCAGGATGTAGCCATCGAAGTAGTTCCATTAAAAATATATACAGACGAGCGCGAATTCGTTGATACAAGCGATTTAGATATACATGAAATGCTAGACTATCTTTTAGCATATAAGGACAGATCCTATACAGCCTGCCCAGACACACAAAGCTGGCTGGATGCATACGAAGGAGGCGATGAAATCTACGTAGTCACTATGACTAGTCAGCTTTCAGGCACCTACAATAGTGCCTGCATTGCCCGCGATATGTATTTGGAAAGCCATCCTAATGCAAAATTCTGCATTATCGACACTCTCTCAACTGGCCCTGAGATGCGCCTAATGATTGAGAAAATGATTGACCTTAAAAAGGCTGGCAAGACCTTTGAAGAGGTAGATAAAATGGCTCATAACTATCTATCAAACACTAGACTCTTCTTTGCCTTCAAGTCACTTCACAATTTGGCTCAAAACGGTAGAATCAACAAGGTTGTTGCCTCATTAATTGGCACCCTAAATATCAGCATTCTTGGAACAGCCAGCGACGAGGGAAAGGTAGAACCTACCTCAAAATGCCGCGGTACTAAAAAGGTAATTGCAAAGCTTATTGACGATATCAAGGAGGCAGGCTTTAAGGGTGGCAAGATTCGTATTTGCCATATAGAAAATGAAAGCCTAGCTAAGCAGCTAGGCGAATCACTTAAAAAGCTATATCCAAATATTGATTTGTCTATATATCCAGCACGAGGCCTAGTAAGCTACTATGGCGAGCGTGGCGGAATTGTAATCGGATGTGAAAACTAATTAGAAGAACTAATCTTCTGCATCTAATAAGTACTCACATTCTTCATCACTTAAATCTATGGATAATGCATCTACATTTTCCTGAATTCTTTTTGGCGAAGACATTGTTGCAATAGCAAATGTATTTTCTGGCTGATGATAAAGCCATGCCATAGCTATCTGGCTAACTGTGCATCCTTTTTTATCGGCCAGCTCTTCGCATTTTTTAAGACGGATATAATTGTCTACACAGCCATATCCCTTCAATGCAAATTTATCCAGTACCTGACTGGCATGTAGCGCATCCTCACTTTTTAACTTTCCAGTTAATAATCCTCTACCTAATGAAGAATAAGCAAACACTGGCATCTGATTTTTCTGATACCAAAGACGCGCATCTTTATTTTCATCACCAGTAATGGAAACACATCCGCCTCCCCATGGGTCTGCCACCTGACGTGCTAAGCTAAAATGTGGGCTTGAGATTGTAAATGGAATCAAATTGTGCTTGTAAGCATATTCATTGGCCTCCTCTATTCTCTCATGTGTCCAGTTGGAAGCACCAAAAATACCAATCTTTCCCTCAGCATGCATAGCATTAAAAATCTCTACAGGCACACCGGCATCTACTTCAGGATCATCTCTATGAAGTAGATAAATATCGATGAAGTCTGTTCCCAAATCCTTAGATGAAAGCTCAAAGTCATTGCGAATGGCCTTTTCATTAACGCGCTTTATACCAAGCATATTATGATGCGCACATTTGGATAAAATAACTACCTTATCCCTAGTATTTCTACTTTGAAGCCATTTTCCAATAGATTTTTCTGAATCTCCATATTTTCTAGCAGTATCTATTATGTTGATTCCTGCCTCTAAAGCTGCATCTAAAAGCTCTGACTGATCCTTGCCTTCAATAAAAGGATCTGACGCTGTACCAAAAACTAGTCTTGATACAGGCATTTTTACCCCATCAATATTTTTGTATTCCATACGGTCACCTCTCCTGCCATTATTTTTGCTTAAAGCTAACGCTCAATATCCCCTGTCCAGTCTATAATTCCACCGCATTCAATGATATTCGTATATCCGATAGCTGCCAGCTTTCTAGAAGCATCCTTACTACGATTACCACTTCTGCAATATACGTAAATCACCTGATCCATATCTGGCAACTCCGCAATAGCGCTAGTTCCAATAGTTTCATTTGCCACATTAATAGCATTTGGAACATGGCCCTCTGCAAATTCATCAGGTCTTCTTACATCTAAAATTATATAATCACCTGGAGCTTTAAAAATCTCCTTTGCTTCATCCATTGTTATTGACTTAAATCCTGTCATTGATTCACCTCCAGTATTTTGGGCTGTATATAAAAAGAAAGCAATTGCAAACACAACAATAATGCCAATAAAAACCATCATCCTTTTCATCTGACCTCCCTTTTTATCAACTATTTTTATAAAACTGAAAACCTTAACAAAATACCTATTACTTTATTTTTTATTATACTTTATTTATGTAAATAAAAGTAAAAATTCACTTTATTTTAATATAAAAAAAGGACAGGTCAATCTAAACCTGTCCCCTGGCAAATTGGACTCTATTCTAGCCCAAAATCTTTATTGATTAAATGCGCTGTAATTCGACCTTTTTTAAATTTCTGCCTTTCTGATGAAATCAATGACCTATAAATCCTTTACATAGAAGCTGTCCATAGTGCTATGAATAACCTCATTTGGCCTAGGAATCAGATAATATCCTGTCTTCTCATAAATATGAAGTGCAGCCTTTAGCACAGTGTGGGTTTCCAGGTAAACTTTCCTAAATCCACACGCTCTCATTTCGTCCTCTATAAAATGAAGCATCTCATAGCCTAGACCACTGCCCTTTACTGAATCACTTAGATATAGCTTTTGAAGCTCAGCTGTGTCGTCCATGAAATCACATGGTGAAAAGCCAACACCTCCGACTACATTATCAAGCTCATCTATAAGCACGAAATATTTACCGTTCTCGTTTTTATATAGCTCACTTAAATGATCAAGTCCCTCATCAAAATAAGCCGTCCCAGGTATATCAAGACCAACCTGCTCTAAATTGTCCCTGACTATTTTGGCTATAGCTTTATTGTCTTTTTCTTCTATTTTTCTAAAATTATATTTCATATTTTCCCAACTAATCCAAAAGAGCAATCATCTCTCGACAATTGCTCCTTACATCACCTATTTCTCACTAATCTTATTCCACTCATAAGGTGTGTTCTGGTACACGTAATAAGAGGTTAATTGGATTTTTCCGTTTACTTCTCCACCCCATTAATACGGCATTCTTGATGGTGTAAAGTGATTCTCATACACCATTTTTACACCATTTTTCGAGGTAACTTTTTCTTTTGCAGACCATACAAGGATTTTTCCTTATAAATCAGGGATTTTATAATCTCAACTATATAAGAGATTTATAAAACTGTACTTATTTGGCTTTATATCTCTTTATAACTATTTATCCAAATGATACTACTTTTCGGGTATCCAATACCGCTCTTTTGAAATCATCTTCAATTACTGTTTCCTTTTGCTGCTCTATATCAAAGTAGTAATCATTAAGTGCAATAACAGCCTCATCCTTTTTCTCGTCCATAACATGAGTATAAAGATTCATTGTCATATCTAAACTAGCATGACCAAGTAAGTGTTGAACTGTTTTAGGTGGAATACCAGCTTCAAAGCATCTGGTAGCAAATGTGTGCCTGAAACAATGAGGAGATATTCGCTGGAATAGCTCAGCTTCGTCTCTACTATAATTTATTTCATTTATAATCTTGTCTATCCCATCTATTATGGTCTGATCACATAAAGGACGACCAATTCTAGATACAAACAGCACATTCTCTAGTCCCTCTATCGGTTTGCTTCTACGATGTGACATGATATTATTCCTAAGTATAAATTGTTTTTTCAAAGCCACTTCACATTTAGGGCTTATAGGAATCTCTCTTATACTTGCTTTCGTTTTAGGAGGACCTAAGTGAAAAGAACGCTTGTCATCTCCCTCAAGCTTTCTGTAACTAAGTGTTTTTGTAACAGAAATCTTTTTTTCCTTTAGATTAATATCATCCCAGGTTAAAGCGCATATCTCGCCAATTCTCATTCCAGTATTAACAGCAACTACGAATAAGTTGTCAAAATATGTACCTTTTGAACAATCAAAAAAAGTAATCTGTTCTTCCTTAGTCAGAACTCTTCTTTCAAATTCTTCCTGATTTTTTACGCGAACTCCCTTAGCTGGATTCTTTCCAATCAAATCATCCATTAATGCTTTATCAAACATATCTGTAAGCATTATTTTTACTCTGTTTTGTGTCGCAAATCCCAACCCGTTTGATTCCAACAAATTTATTAACTTTCTTACATCACTAGCTTTTATTTCACTTAATTCATAAGCTCCCAGGTAAGGTTTAATATGTTTTTCAAAAACATTTATGTACCCAGCTTTAGTTCCTGCTCTAACAGCATTTTTCTTATATACATCAATCCATGTATCAAACCATTTAGTTAATGTAACATTACAATATTTTACAGTACGATTTTCTTCTTCGAACTGTGCTGCTTTTAATTTAAGTCTTATTTCATTAATAGTACTAGCGTATAAGGATTTTCTCACCCCGTACTTGTCAACATACCGAGCCATATAACTTCCGTCTTTACGCTGGCTAATGCCTTTACCTAATTCTTTACCATTCAGACTTCTACCCATTTGCTTTTACCTGCCTTCATAATCTAATGTTTATATTTCCTACATTTAATCTGTATCCACTCATCGAGTTCTTTCTTATTTACGTACCATTTATTGCCAATCATAAGACTAAAGTTATTACGCGGATCTCTTACCAATTCCCTAGCCTTGGTCTCACCAATGCCAAGATACTCACGGAACTCCTGTAATGTTAATAATACTTTTTCCATAACTTCACCTACCTTCATCTTATTATTTAACTAGCGCTTGTTATGGATATATTAAAAGCAATTACAATACTTTCGTCTATGATGCCAAATTAGTACTTGTCACATTCACTCTCTAGCCATTTATCTAACCGTGATTTGTGAACGAACCATTTATTTCCTATTTTCATGCTAAACCCATTACGAGGTCGTTTAACAAGTTCCAATGCCTTGTTTTCTCCTATTCCTAAATATTCCCTGAATTCATCCAAGGTTAATAATGCCTTTTCCATTTATCCTTATCCTCCACATAAAAACCTAACTGAATTAAAATCTTTGGATTAACAA
>JAILKL010000079.1 GCA_024693775.1 Pseudobutyrivibrio sp. | reverse complement strand
CGTTTATTATCAATTGTATAAACTACTTCATTGTATGTCATATCACAACTAGATGACCATGATAACTCCACCATCATTTGCATACATGCTGCTGACACCTCTGGTATCAACGATGAAAATATCTTTGAAATTGGCCATCGACTCCATTTTTGCTTTTAATGATAAAGCACGCTCAACGCAGTTGCAATGAGAAATAGCAAGAATCTTGTCCTCGCAATTTTCTGTAACATCCACCAAGCACTGACCCATCTTATCAAGTGCCTTTACCATACCACGGGCCTGACCAAGCTGCTGAATGCTGCCCTCATCAGTGGAACCCATAACTGGCTTTATATTAAGTGTACCTGCAATAGCTGCTTTTAAATTTGAAAGACGTCCAGCTTTTCTAAGTGTCTCAAGAGACTCTAGTACAAAGAATGTATGCTGTCCCTTTATATATGAATCAACCGTATCTACTACTTCTTCAAACGACATGCCTGCCTGCTCGCACTCGGCAATCTTCATAGCTATAAGTGTCTCGCCTATAGATGCTGACTTTGAATCGAAGATGTGAATCTGCTTTTCCTCGTCATCCTCCTGATATAAATCCTTTGCAAGACATGCACTATTATATGATCCTGAAAGCTGAGCTGAAAGTGTAACAACATAAACACGCTCTGCGTCACATTCCATCTCTACCATATATGCGTTTGGAGAAGGACATGCTGACTTAGGTGATGTAGCGCACTCTTCAACTGCCTTTAAGAAATGGGCCTGATCGAATGTCTCATCATCAATAATCTGCTCGTCTCCTACCTCTAAAGTAAGTGGGACATTGACAAAATGTCCATCATCTTTCATTTCCTGTGTAAGCTCTCCGCAGCTATCTACGATAATTTTATACATAATTAACCTCCGATAAAAAGATTATAGCACCCTTATATCGTCACGTAAATAGTTTTTATTAATCCATCATGTAGTTTTTAAAACTACATGTGCCTATTTCCATTGTATAGTAATAACATTTGCATTGCTATCCATTAGATAATTGATAGTTTCTAATGATGGGCAATAGCCGGAAATATGACTTTCCTTAAAGAAATAATTGATAACCTGATTATAAAGATCCGAATTGCTCATTTTAAAGGACAGCTCTTCATCTCCATTTTCATAGGATTTAGCCATCAAAGTACCAATGGATTCTGTATCAAACTGGTCGAAATACAATCCATTATGGACAAAATAATTGTCAGCAGTAGACATGCATTCTGGCACCTCAAAGGAAGAGGTTATTGTATGTGTCTGGCTGATTTCCTCTGTTGTCATAGCTAGATAAGCATAGTTAACGCGCTTTGAAACGCTGTTATCTGTACCCATGTATTTGCTATTTCCCCAGGTAACATCCATGAAGTAATATGCATTATCTAAATACACCAGATTCCATGCATGATTTTCTCCGTTGGCCACACCTGTAATAATTGTGCTGTTGATTCCTAATCTATCTAACATATACCAAGCAGCATCTGCATAACCTTGGCATACAGTAGAACCATATAAAAATACGCTGAGAATATTTTGGTTTTCGATACTCTCAGTATCATAATCTGCATTATTTATTATTGTTTCAAAAACGTATAGTGCCTTGTCAAAGTCACTAGCGTTTTCGTCAATATTTGCTAACCACTGATCCACCACCTGATCTACTGCCAGCTGGTATTCATCCCTCTGATCTTCAGTCATGGTGTATTTAGGCGCAAACTCAAGACCAACCACAGTATCTCCACTAGGATAGCTATAGTATTGATAGCCATTTACCCAGAATAGATTGCCGTAATCAGCCATAACAGCCTCATATGCTTTTGTAAGGACGTTTTTGTCCTTTGTGGACATAGTTACTTTTTCTTTGAAGTTAGTAATACAATCTAAAATCTGGTCGTAGGCCTGCTGTGTTTCAGCGTCTAAATGCTGATAAGCAAATTTGTCGTAGGAAACACTTTCTACAACAACAGCCTCTCCAACTATGATTTCAGAAACCTCCCCTGAATACCACTCCTTTAAATCATCGATACTTCTACAAGCAAACAAGCCGTCAACGTCAAAATCTTTAACGGTGAAGCTCAGTACCATGCATATACCTAATAAAATGCATATAAGAAGTACGATTATTGTGATAAAACTCAATAATGACCTTAGGAATTTTTTCAAGTTGCCTCCAATTTTTTTATAAAATATTTCCCTTACAAAAAATCAGCGGAGTATATATAAAATATACTCCGCCTCTCCCCTTAATCAACTTTTGTATTGCCTATAGCTTGTTTTTCATAACACAACCAAAGGTATTCAAAACTTTTGATTAATGTGATTTGATTAACGTACTACTGTTACGTTAACAGCCTGTGGTCCCTTTGCCCCATCAGTTACTTCATACTCTACTGTAGCGCCCTCTTCGAGAGTCTTGAATCCCTCAGAATTGATGCCACTGAAGTGAACGAATACATCGTTTCCTGCTTCATCAGAGATGAAACCGTAACCCTTTGAATTGTTGAACCACTTAACTGTACCTTTGCTCATGCTAAAGTACCTCCAATATATTACTTGTCAGGTATTATTCCCCAACTAAGATTAAGTGTAACAGAACACTTTAACAAAGTAAAGGAAATGTCAGAAAATTTTTAAAAAATTTTTCTACATACTTGCAGTTTTTTCTGGAAGTGCTGCTGCAGTTCTCATTAGTATTCTAGGACCACCTTTTTTCTCAATATAATCAGCGGTGATAATAACCTGTCCTATATTTTCATCCTTTGGAATCTCATACATGATATCCAACATAAATTCTTCGATAATAGAGCGAAGGCCTCTAGCGCCTAAGCCCTTTTCCTTTGCCTTTTTGGCAATGGCATATAAGGCCTCATCCTCAAACTCAAGCTTTACCTCATCTAATTCAAGAAGCTTTTGGTATTGCTTGATAATTGCGTTCTTTGGCTCCTTTAGGATACGAACTAACATATCATCATCCAAAGACTCTGTAGCAAATACAACAGGAAGACGACCAATAAACTCAGGAATCATTCCAAATTCTCTAAGGTCCTCCACTGTAACCTTTTGAAGAATGTTTTTGTCATCATCATATTTATCCTTTAGATCAGCCATGAATCCCATAGATGAATGCTTGTTTAGACGAGCCTTTATGATTTCATCCATAGCAGGGAAGGCACCACCGCAGATAAATAAAATGTTCTTTGTATTGATTGTAGTGGTAGGAACCATTGCATTTTTGCTGGATGCTCCAACTGGTACCTCGACATCTGCGCCCTCTAAGAGCTTTAACATACCCTGCTGCACAGATTCACCACTAACATCTCTTTGATTTGTATTTTTCTTTTTAGCTAACTTATCAATCTCATCGATGAAGATAATACCCTGCTGGCATCTCTCTACATCATTTCCGGCTGCTGCAAGAAGCTTGCTGACAACAGACTCGATATCATCACCAATGTAGCCTGCCTCTGTAAGTGATGTAGCATCTGTAATAGCAAGAGGCACATCAAGTAGTCTAGCTAAGGTACGAACTAGATATGTCTTTCCTGAACCTGTAGGTCCAAGCATAAGCATATTAGATTTTTCAATTTCGATATCATCCATAGTGCCTGTAGCTACACGCTTGTAGTGGTTGTAAACCGCAACAGACATTACCTTTTTAGCATAATCCTGACCTACAACATACTCATCAAGCATTCCCTTGATTTTGTGAGGTGGGATAATATTGTTGATATCAATAGCGGGAGCAGGTCTGTCTTCTTCTGATTTTGAACCTGCTGCACCGTGGGCATTCTTGACCTTTGGACCCTCATTGAAAAGACTACCTAAATTTAAGAAGCTAATGTTTGGAATCTTGTTCATATCCACATTGCTCTTGGAATTGTCTCCTCCACCAAATCCAAGTCCGCTCATAGAATCAAATGTGTGCTGCATACATTCTGGGCATACACTCATTCCTGGTGCAAGCTTGATAAGTGGACCTACCACGTTGCTTGGTCTGTGACAGATATAGCAAAACTCAACTGTGTTATCTTTATTATCTGTATTATCTTTCTTTGATGAATCTGAATCCTTATCTGTAACCTCTTCGCCGGTTACCTCTTTGATAACGTCATCAGAAATATCTACTTCCTTAAAATCCTGATCTGACATAAAACCTCATCTCCTAACTATCAAAAACTAAAGCACTAGCTCTCCAAAAAATCAAAGAGCTTAACATAATATTCAAGTATAATATCATCAGTTGCATTAAATATTTCGTGTTTGCAGCCTTCAAACCTAACCAACTGACAATTCTGCGCCAATGATGCAAATTCGTTTTGTGCTTCTGGTACAACTAGTGTATCAAGTGACGCTTGCATAAGTATAACAGGAATTTCCACAGAATTGGCGTTTTTAATAATTTTTTTATAAACATTAAAGGCTTCTCTCATCCATGAATAGCTACACCCACTAGTGCGATAATGATTATTCTTTTCGCGCTCATTATAGGCATAGGTATATCTAGCTTTTGACATGGCCGAGCATCTTGGATATTTGAAAATATGCTCATAGTCATGCTGCCCTGGTAAATATCTTTTACCAAAAAGAGGAGTATGAGATAAAAGCTTTAATCCTGCAATGACAAGTCTATTAACATTTCCAGTATCTAGCTTTATCATTGGTGAACTAAGTATCGCCTTTTCGAATACTCCGGGAAACATTTCTAGATATAAGGCAGCTATCGCCCCACCCATAGAATGGCCAAAAAGAATCAGGTGTTCTGTAGGGCTCATGCCTCTAACAACCTTTTCAATAAATTCATTAAAATCATAAATATAATCATAAAAGCTATCCACATGTACCATGCAATAGCCCTGCACCTGTCTTTCAGAAAGACCGTGTCCTCTATGATCTATAATAAACACAGAATATCCCATCTGGTAAAAATAATATATGGTCTCATAAAACTTGGTAGTAAACTCACAATACCCATGGGAAATAACGATGGAAGCCTTTTCATCAGGACAAATCAACGCCTGATAATGTAAATCCATTCCATCTCTATTTGTGAAATATCCATCTTTAATTTTATCATTTATAAAAGGCAGCACTTTACTTGCCATAGTACTAGTAAAGTCCTGCTCTTTAATAATAATTTGCTCAATTGAATTCATAATTAATCCCATTTATAATCATCAACAATTTCTAGTGCCACATCAGGATAATTTGTAATTATTCCATCTAGCCCCATATCACATGCCATTTTCATATATTTCTTTGAATTGACTGTCCAGGTGTTGATTGCCAAACCTCTATTGTGACAGTCCTCAACATAATTAGGATACTGAACATTGTATAGGGCTGGATGTAATGCATTTACCCCATGCTTTTGTCCGTACTCTGGCATATCGAGAGTTCCATCCATATAAAGGAATCCAGTCTTGGCCTCTGGGTCTATTTCTTTTATTTTCATAATACTGTAATGATTGAAGGATGAGTATATAACTCTGTCTTCCATATCATATTCCTTTGTAAGAGCAACGATATCCTCTTCGATGCCCTCATAAAAAACTATGCCCGTTTTTATCTCAATATTTATAGAAAGCTTGGTAGGCTTGATTAATTCAAACACCTCTCTCATGGTAGGAATATTTGCATGGCTACAGCTATCCGGCATGGTAGCGTTGTAGTTATAGCGTCTCAATTCCTCTAAGGTATAATCCTTTACATATCCAGTTCCATCAGAGGTTCTATCAATCTTTTCATCGTGGATAACTACCAGCTGTCCATCCTTTGTTTTGTGGATATCTAGCTCTATTCCATCAGCCCCCATATCCACAGCTTTTTGAAATGCCTCCAGTGTATTTTCTGGAAGATATCCACTGGCTCCTCTGTGAGCCCATACTACTGGTCTTTTCATTTTTTGACCTCTCCTTTTTATTCCAATCAAATTGTATAATCTGACTCTGATATTTTTTAATAATAATCTACTTTTGTAAAATTTTTGTTTCATGACTATTAATCCATATCTTCAAATGCTTCCAAGCCCTTCTTTGCTTCTACGCTACCATCTCCATGTTTTACAAACAACATGGTAATAAATGCAAAGGCTGCAAAGGCAGTAGCATAAGGGAACAATGCCAAATAATTAATATGTGACATTAGCCATCCTGCAAGAATCGGAGTGACAATCTGTGCAGTCATGGAAAATGTATAGTAATAGCCAGTGAACTTTCCTATGTCTGAACCTTTACACATTTCCACAACCATAGGCAAAGAATTTACATTTATAAACGCCCATCCCATACCTATGCACGCAAACAATACATATAAAAATGGTGAAAAGCTAGGGTGAAGTAATGTGAAAATAAATCCACCAAGGAAGCTTCCGCCCATTATAACAATACCCATTAAAATAGTTTTCTTTCTTCCGATACGAGATGCCACCACGCCCGAAGGAATAAAAAATACAATGGCGCCTGCAGTAGCAATAAGCAGACAAAATGATGCATCGCCTAAAGCCATGCCCCACATTTTAACTGCATAGGTGGTAAACCAGGTTTCCATTCCGTTATACGCAATAAACCAAAGTGCAACAGATATCAAAAGGAAGGTGAGCGATTGCTTTACCTCCTTTGGCAAAACCTCATTACCATTGGCATCCTCCTCAGTCAAAACCTCATCTGGATGCAATAGCTCATAATCAGCCACCTGCTTTGACAAAGCCACCTCGTCCACGGTAACCATAACAATGCATAAGCCAACAAGCATTATGCCTGCAACCACCATAAATAAGAGCATATAATCAACATGCTCTAAGCCTTCAGTGCGTGATGATGAATATAATATCTTTGCCACTGCAAGATAAATAATTCCACCTACTGCACCCATTAAATTAATAATGGCATTTGCCTTTGAACGCAACGGCTTGATGGTACAATCAGCCATCATAGCCACGGCTGGACTGCGGTATGTACCCATGGCTATTAAAAGAGCACCAAGAATCCCTATAAATAAAATTTCTTTTCCTGTAGAAGGATTTGCAAAATAACTGTTATCAACAAGAGGTAACAGTAGCATCAGAATAACTGCTGCTATAGTACCGTAGAAAATAAATGGACGGCGTCGGCCAAGCCTATGCTTGCATCTATCTGAAATGCCTCCAAATAAAGGAAGCAAAAACAAGGCCAACACATTATCCATAGCCATAATAGCCCCGGATATTGTCTCATTCATATGGAATGTGTTTGTAAGAATCAAAGGTATAATGGAATTATACATTTGCCAAAAAGCACATATAGAAAGAAATGCGAACCCCATTTGCACTGTCTTTTTAACATCTAATTTCATAATATATCCCCCCTACATTAACCTATTTACTTCCCCTTTTATAAATAAGTCCTATGCCTCGTATACTAGCATCTGATCCTTGTGTTCCTCTGCCACCTTGTCGATAGCTGGGATGCGGCCCTTTATAGCATACTCGATTGCCTTTATTTCATTTGCAAGTGGCTTAAGCTGCTGGTAAATAGACTCCATATGAGCCTTCGCTGCATCACCCTCAGCATCCATTTCTAAAAGGATTAGATATCTAACAATTTTCTTTTCCTCCTCAACCTTTACCATTAAGTTGATAGATTTGATGTCTTCGGAATCCTCTCCATAGGCAGCCAAAAGGTCTTTTATTTCTCTAACCTCTTTAGTGTCCTTTGGTGCACCTAAAAGAATCTTTGTGTCCTTTTTAATCTGCTGTTCCTTTACGTGACCTTCTGATTCAGTCTCTGTCATCTCACCAAAGTCACGCTTGTAGCCTGGTGTAGATGTAATAGTGTCAAGGTATGGAATTGGAAGTGTAGCTGGAACCTTGTTGAAAGGATTTACTACAATACCGGCATAAGCATTGCCATTTTTCAGTAATCTAATCACATCCTGGAAACGCAAAATCTGTGTACGGATCTGCTCTCCATCCTTTGATAATCCCTTCCATCTGCTAAGCGCCAATCCATCTGTAAATAGTGGAAGAACTAGACTATCCTTTCCTTCCTCAACGCCTGCAAGTCTGACATTGGATTTGAGCATGTAAAAGCCAACCTTTGCCTTGTTCTCTTCCTCTGTCTTTTCCATTTTTACAGGTGTAATTAAATGTGCATGGCTAAGCCAATAAGCAACTGTACCGTGGAAGGTATTATCCTTTCCAAACTTTGCCATACCATTAATAATGCCCTCTAAGGCTGGATTTAAAATAGGCTTTCCAACCTCTAATTTTTCGCTAAGTACATTAGAAATAACTGCATATTTCTTTACTAGATTTGTATCATTAATATCTAGCTGAAGTGTAGTAAATGCATCTGATGCCTCGTCTGCAATAGTCATTCTATCGTCGATTTTGGTTTCGATACCTACGACATGACATGTAACAGTCTCAGTGCCAGGAATGTAAATATAGACCTCATCATCTTTATTTACAGTACCAAAAAGCTCTCCAGAAACAATAACACCGTCACCATCAAGCATAGAAGTAACACCCTCTACAACTAATGAAAAGCGACGGCTAGCAGCTGTCTTTTCTGTACTCTCCTGTGTGCTTTCTTGAGACAGCTCAGTATTCTCAGCTGAATTAATTTCGTCAGCGTTTTTATTCTTGTTAAATAAACCCATAACATAATCTCCTTTCATCCTTTACGGACAATTTTTATTATATCTGAGATTGATAAAAAAAGCCACCAGCATTAGCTGGTGGCCATAAATTCTAAAGTATTAAATTACTCTGTTACGCTGCTATCTGCATTGTAGTTTGCAAGATTTCCTGTAACAACATCATCATTTAATTCCTCGAGTGTCTCATATCCATAGAGGTAGTAAGCATTTGCCCACCATCCTGACTCGATAGATGATGTATATCTATATGAGTTGTAGCACTTGTTGTAGTATGAAAGGTTTGTGCTAAGCTCGCCTGCTGGGTTGATTACCACGTCATCATACTCTACATATGTGTAGTATGTGCAAGAATCTGTCTGTCCCTCATCCTCGAACTGATTTGTCAACTGATATACAAGGTAAACCTTGTTCTCACCTGAAGTCTTTTCTGTAAGAACATATACACCCTTGAATACAGACTCTGTTAATGAGATACCTTCTGAAGAATCATTGTACTCCTGTGTAAGAACGTCCTCAGCGTGCTTCTTGATATCCTGGATGTTCTCCTCTGTAATCTGTGAAGCCTCTGTTACGTAATTTCCAAGACCCTCAACTGTGTATGTCTTCTCTGTCATATCAGGAACAACACCATACTTATCAGCGATCCACTCAGAAAGCTCCTGATCGTATAAGTAATCCTTGCTCTGCATTGTGATAACTACTTCATCACCTTCAGAAAGATCATATGAGTTGTCAGCGCGGAACTCGAGCTGCTTGTAAACTGCATCCTTACCTGTAACTGTGATCTCACACTGACCATTTCCATCAATACCAGTAAATACTACTTCGATGTTGTCGAATGGTGAGAATAAATCAACTTCCTCAAGATCCTTTACCTTGTAAGTAGAATCCTTATATTTAACGTTTACGCCATATTTCTTCTTGAGATATTTTGCATTTACATCCCACTTTACAGAAACCTCATCACCATTTGAAAGGTTTGCTTCTGGATCTGTAGTGTATGTAATGTAATCCTGAAGAGTCCACTCATCTACGTATGAGCCCTTCTTTGCCTTGTCCTGGAAGTCATCATAGAACTCAGGATCAATAGTAACAACAGCCTTACCAACTGTATCGTAGCCTTCGAAATCAACTGTAACATATTTGTTGAGGTTGATTGAGCCAGACTGCATCTTAACAAAAACGATAAGAACGATAAGTGCTGCAAGAACAACACCACCGATAACAGCAAGCTTAACTGGGAATGGCTTCTTCTGCTGTGGAGCAGCCTGATACATTGGCTGGCCCTGCATAGGAGGAACCTGACCCTGCATTGGTGGAACCTGACCCTGCATTGGTGGAACCTGTCCCTGTACTGGTGGTACTGGAGGTACCTGACCAGCTGCATTATTTGTAGCATCACCTGCTACTGGTGCTCCATTTACTGGAGCGTCTGTTGCTGGAGCCTCTGGAGCTACATTCTCCTCTGGCTTGAAGTCAGGAGCAACATCCTGAGCGAGCTTAGCGCCGCAATTGGTACAAAATACTGCACCGTCTTCGAGCTTTGTTCCGCAATTCTCACAAAACATATTCTCTCTCCCTTTTCTCTTTATAATAATATTTTGACATGCTGACGCTCTATAAACTAGTCAACCACTACGCCAACATGCTTGGTCCGAATTTACACAATTCGACTTGATAATTTTCTCACATTATATTTAACAACGCAACTTTTCTCGTGTGTATTTTCCTTAATTCTACGTAATGCCAAGATTATCTCAAAAATTTTTACTATCTATTAGCAAAATTAACAATTAGTCAAAATAACACCACATACCAAATTACCAAAATCTCTATGCAAATTTCATTCACTTTTAAAGTAGTTATTAACTACTTTCTATATACTAAACCATTCCTTTCCAAAAAGCAAGCACTTTTTTTGAGTGAATAGCAATAAATTTTATTTATCTCGGGATGGAAAATGGATATAATAATTTTAGATTTTATTGTTATTTACTTTTTAAGGGAGGTAAACATGGATAAAAAGAAGGGTTTTATTGCGGAATTTAAGGAATTTATACTTCGTGGTAATGTAATGGATATGGCAGTAGGTGTTATCGTCGGCGGAGCTTTTACAGCCATTGTTACTTCGCTGAATGCAGATATTCTTACTCCTTTGCTTGGAATATTTGGTGGTACAGATTTTTCTGAGTTGAAGGTTACTTTAGGATCTGGTGAGCTTGCACCTACGCTTACTTATGGTAACTTTATTACTGCAGTAATTAATTTCCTTATAACTGCATTGGTAATTTTTGTAATTATTAAGGCTATTAACCGCTTAAGTGAAAGAGCTGCTGCTCTTGTAAAGAAGAACGCTGAGGAAGCTGAGGCTGCAGAGCCTACAGAAAAGGAATGCCCTTATTGCTATAGCAAGATTAATATTAAGGCAACACGTTGCCCACACTGTACTTCACAGTTGTAATTTTGAGAAAATAAAAACCTCTAATGTGTTTCAATAAGAAACATATTAGAGGTTGTTTTTTTATAAGTTGTTTTTCCAATTGTTGACCATTCGCTCTTTTTGGACTCTTTCCTTTTCTTCCTCCTCGAGCTTGGTACGCATGATAGCATCATTTAATTGAAGCATCTTTGTATCCATCATTGATACAATTTCGGAACATTCACGTAGATCACTACTAATGTAGTCTGGTGCATTTCCTTCAAACTTGTAGTAGATTTTATGCTCCAGGCTGGCCCAGAAATCCATACCGATGGTGCGGATTTGGATTTCTACCTTTGTATCAACAGCTCTGTCTGAAAGATAGATTGGAAGGGTAACAAGCATATGGTAGCTCTTGTAGCCTGATTCCTTTGGATTTTTAATGTAGTCCTTTATAGAGACAACAGTAATATCTGCCTGACGTCCAATCATCTCGGCAATCTGGTAAATATCTGATGTAAATGAACAAACTATACGTACACCTGCAATATCATTGCAATGCTCAATCATGCTAGGAATAGAGACATCATAGCCATTTTTCTTTAGCTTTTTAACAATGCTCTCTGGTGTTTTTAATCTAGTTTTAGTGTACTCTATTGGATTATATTGATGCACCTGTTGAAATTCGTCATTGAGAATTTCTACCTTTGTGCGCATCTTTTTAATTGCAGAATCATATATTAACATAACTGTGTTCCAGGAATTTACTCCATCATCCGGAAACATGTTCATATCCACAATTAATCACCTCCCCATTACTTTATACCACTATAATATCATATCTTTGTGGTATTTTTAATCCTCATCCAAAACATGTATTTCTAAGAAATCAAAAGGAATCTCATCTACGAAATTGTCCTTTGTAAATCTAGCCTTTCCATGTTTTTTAAACTCTCTGATGGTGGAGTCCAGCCAAACTGGTTTGCTAGTATCAAATTCATAACACGCTTTGTCTACAGCATTAAATATCTTGTGTGTGCGAGTCTCGTCAGAATCATCCTCCACAACTAAATCGTGGAGCATATGATTGTCCTTCCATGACTTGAACCATATTCTCATATGTTTAACTATCTCCTCTGTCTGTATGTCTCGTACATTAAAATGCTGGCGGCAACTGACGCATTTAATGACTCCAACTGGCCCTCCATAGGAATACGTAAATACGAAGTAGCAAGAGCTGCAGTTTCGTCAGTCAAACCATTTCCTTCATTACCAATCATAAAGCCTACTGGCTGAGTGTAGTCGAATTCATCGTAGAACTTTTCACCCTTTAAATGAGCTGCATAAATGCTAATGCCAGCTTTCTTTAAAGAAGTGATGGTCTCTGATAAATCTGATGTGACAACAAATGGCATTCTAAAAATACTGCCCATGGTAGAGCGAACAACCTTTGGTGAATAAATATCCACGGTGGTGTTGTTCATAATAATACCTGTGACACCTGCACCCTCAGCAGTACGAATGATAGTACCCATATTACCTGGATCCTGTAAGGATTCTAGAATAATAATATGTGGCTTTTTGCTGCCATCACCTAACACATCCTCTAAGGTATAATCCTGCATGCGAACTAGCGCAAGCACCCCCTGTGGAGTGACTGTATCGCTCATGGAATTGAACACAGGACGCGCCACCTCTTCCATAACAATAGAAGCTTTTTTAGATGAAATCTCATCCAAAAGCTGGCGTCCTTCTGTAGAATCTCCAAAGCCCTCCACATAATAGATAGACTCTAAAAGCTCTACTGGCACCTCTCCAACAGCTCGTATGCCCTCAACCACAAAAAGCCTTTGAGCTTTACGCTCTCTGGCTTTTTTGATTAATGATGTAATATTTTTTATTTGTTTATTATTAGTACCTGTAATCATTGTTTAATGACCTACAAATCTCGTATTGATACTCATCAACATCCTTCTTCATAGCAAGTGCCTCATCGATATCGAAATCAACGAACTCACCATGACGATATCCAACTACGCGGTTTGACTTTCCTTCGCAAAGAAGGTCAACTGCCATAGCACCCATAGTAGATGCATATACACGGTCCTTACATGTAGGAGAACCACCACGCTGCATGTGTCCAAGGATAGTAGCACGTGTCTCGATGCCTGTAGCAGCCTCGATACGCTTTGCCATAGATGTAGAATGGCCAATACCCTCAGCATTGATAATGATGTGGTGCTGCTTTCCTTTCTTACGTCCCTCGATGATGTGATTTACAAGCTTCTGCTCATCGTAATCATATCTCTCTGGAAGAAGAACATCCTCTGCACCGTTTGCAATACCGCACCAAAGAGCGATATAACCAGCGCCACGTCCCATTACCTCGATAATAGAACAACGCTCATGTGATGTAGATGTATCACGTACCTTATCGATAGCTTCCATGGCTGTGTTTACAGCTGTATCGAAACCGATTGTGTACTCTGTACATGCAATATCAAGATCGATTGTTCCTGGAAGTCCGATTGTGTTGATTCCGTACTTAGAAATTTTCTGAGCACCCTTGAATGAACCATCACCACCGATAACTACAAGACCATCGATACCAGCCTCTTTTGCCTTCATAGCTGCCTTTTCCTGGTACTCAGGGTTGAGCATCTCTAAGCAACGAGCTGTCTGTAGAATAGTACCACCGCGCTGAATAGTCTCAGACACGCTGTGCGCATTCATATCTATAATCTCACCAGATAATAATCCAGCGTAACCTCTTCTAATTCCTTTTACTGTCTTTCCTCTAGCGATAGCCTGACGAACTACGGCACGAATAGCTGCATTCATTCCTGGAGCATCACCACCAGAAGTCAAGACACCAATTGTCTTAATTGTGTCTGCCATTGTTTCTGTTTCCTCCTAACTAAATCCCTCTTCAAACAATTCCCATATATTTTACAGTCTTTTGCAAACGTTTTCAATATCTTTTATTCGCAAACTCTACCTTCTTCTCAACAACTCTTACATTATCTTTACCATATTTGGACTCAAGCGTAGAAAGATTTTGCACATTGCCTAGGATTGACCAGTTGGCACCCATGCGTTTTACAGCCTTTTCAGCGGAAAGATAAATGACTAATCCATCGTTTCCATCCATGTCCTTGATAACTGATTCCATTTCTGGCTCTGCTGCAGTGTAGGCATCCTTGTTTGGAAACTGAATCCAAATTTCTCTGCCGCATTCATCAAAGCCCTTTATATCCTGACAGATAATTTTGGCATCCTTTTCTTCCTCTGCCTGCACTCGGCCCTTTATAAAGACCTTGTTTCCCTCTAGGATGAGATTTTTGGCACTCTCATAGCTGTTAGGGAATACAATAACCTCCACCTGACCTGTAAGATCTTCTAGATTAAGGAAGGCCATGGTCTTGTTATTTTTAGTGTATTTGATAGTAACACCTGTAATCATGCCGCCTAAAACAACCTCACTGTTGTCCTTTACAGTGGCCTGGCCGGTCTCCTCGTCAACTATAAACTCACTGGCGTGAGCTGTTGTGTTTTTGTCTAAAAGAGAAATGTAATCATCTAATGGATGACCGCTGACATAAACTCCCATCAGCTCCTTTTCAAAGCTGAGCATCAGCTCCTTATCGTATTCCTCTACCTGTGGCATAGAGATTTTCATCTCTTTCTTTTGCTCGTCTGTAGCAAAATCAAACAGTGACATCTGTCCTTCGATTTCTGTTTTCTTTTTGCTGTTTATTGACTCCAAAATAGAAGGGAAAACGATGCATTTTTGCTTTCTATTTCCTTCCATGGAATCCAAAGCGCCTGCTTTTATAAGATTTTCGATAGTACGTTTATTAGCATCATATTTGCTAACACGACTAATAAAATCCTCCATGTCACGATAAGGACCTAGCTTTTCCCTATCGTATTTAATAGCGTCGATTGTAGGTCTTCCTACTGATTTGATGGCGTATAGACCATATCTAATCTTTCCATTGTCTACAGAGAAACGACCGTCTCCGTGATTTACATCTGGTGGCAATACCTCTATACCATTGCTACGGCATACACCAATATATTCTGCAACCTTTCCACTGGCATCAATAACAGATGTCATAAGAGCTGCCATGAACTCTATTGGGTAATATTTTTTAAGGTATGCTGTCTGAATGGCAACTACAGCATAGGCTGCTGCATGAGATTTATTAAATGCGTACTTGGCGAAATCAACCATGTGGTCGTAAATCTTGTTGGCCACATCAGCAGAAATACCCTGAGACACGCATCCAGGAATCTTTGTAATCTTTCCTGTAATATGATTTTCAATCTGTCCACCATTTACGAAAATCTCTCTGTTTTCTTCGATGACGTATTGTTTTTTCTTACTCATGGCACGACGGATTTCATCGGCACCACCTAGAGAATATCCAGCCAAGGACTGAACAATCTGCATAACCTGCTCCTGGTATACGATACAGCCATAGGTCTGGTTAAGGATAGGCTCTAGCTCTGGACAGTCATATTCGATGCCATCCTGATTATTCTTTCCTTTTATGTAATCCGGAATGAAGTCCATTGGGCCTGGACGATAAAGAGAAATACCCGCAATGATATCCTCTATAGAATGAGGCTTTAATTCCTTCATGAAATTCTTCATACCTGTAGATTCCAGCTGGAATATACCCTCACATTTTCCAGATGAAATCAATTCCATAACACCTGGATCATTGTAATCTATCTCATCCATGTTGAGCTTGATGCCATGGTTTTTCTCCACTAGCTTTACAGCATCATTTATAACTGTAAGGGTTCTAAGACCAAGGAAGTCCATTTTTAATAGACCAAGCTCTTCTATAGTAGTCATAACAAACTGTGTGACAATGGTGCCATCGCCGCCTCGTGAAAGAGGAACGTATTCGTCCATAGGCTTTCCGGCGATAACAACACCTGCTGCATGCATACCTGTGTTACGTGGCAAGCCCTCTAAGGTGCGGGCCACATCAATTAGGTTTTTGACCTGGGAATCCGAATCATATAATGACTTTAGCTCATGATTGACCTGAAGTGCTTTGTCCAAGGTCATGCCTAAATCCATAGGTATCATCTTTGCAATGGAATCCACATAGCCGTATGGTAAATCCATAACACGGCCCACATCTCTGATAACACCTCTAGCCTTTAGGGTACCAAAGGTAACAATCTGTGTGACACAGTCTTTACCGTATTTTTCGATAACATAATCAATAACCTCTGAACGTCTCTCATAGCAGAAATCGATATCAATATCGGGCATGGAAACACGCTCTGGATTAAGGAAACGTTCGAATACAAGGTTGTATTTAATAGGATCAATATTGGTGATACCTGTGGTGTAGCTGACAAGTGAACCGGCAGCAGAACCACGTCCTGGTCCAACAGGAATACCGTGGGTGCGGGCATAATTGATGAAATCCCAAACAATAAGGAAATAATCAACATATCCCATATTTTTGATAACCCCTAGCTCGTATTCTAGTCTAGGCTTTAATTCCTCTGCCTTGTCACCATATCTACGATCCAATCCATCAAAACAAAGCTTGTTTAGATAGCTCCAGGAATCATATCCCTCTGGAACCTCGAAGTGTGGAAGTTTGGTAACACCGAACTCGATTTCCACGTGACATCTATCAGCAATATCCTGTGTGCGAGCTACTGCCTCCTTTGCGTATGGGAAAAGGGCAAGCATCTCCTCCTCACTCTTTACATAGAACTCGTCTGTTTCAAAACGCATTCTATCCACATCGGCAAGCTTTTTGCCTGTCTGAATACACAAAAGCACATCATGGCTAGCTGCATCCTCTTTATTGGTGTAATGACAATCGTTGGTGGCAACCAAAGGAATACCAGTCTCCTTTGATAATCTAAGAAGTCCCTGATTGACTGTCTTTTGCTCGTCTATCCCGTGATCCTGCATCTCAAGGAAATAATTGCCCTCTCCGAAGGTATCGCGATATTTAATGGCAACTGCCTTTGCCTCGTCATAATTGCCTCTGGCAAGGGCTCTAGCCACCTCTCCTGCCAAACATGCTGACAAGCAAATAATGCCTTCATGATATTTCTCCAAAATTTCGAAATCTACACGAGGCTTATAGTAATAACCATCTACATATCCTGCTGAAACTATTTTTATAAGGTTTTGGTAGCCGGCATTATTTTCTGCAAGCAAAATAAGGTGATAATATCTATCCTCACCCTGAACTCGCTCTCTATCAAATCTGGAACCTGGAGCCACATAAACCTCACATCCAAGTACCGGGTTTATTCCTGCTGACTTGCACTCTTTATAAAAATCAATAACGCCGTACATATTTCCATGGTCAGTGATAGCAGCTGCTGTCATGCCCATGTCTACGCATTTTTTAACGTATGATTTTATTTTGTTGGAACCATCTAGGAGTGAATACTCCGTATGGGTATGTAAATGTACAAAGCTCATAACAATACTCTTTCTATATAAAAATGACCTACCAATTATTCTACATTGGTAGGCCATAAATAGCAAACATATTTTCTATTTTAAGATTACCACTCTATAGTATCAACAACCTCTTTAAGAGTCTTTGCTGATTCCTGTAAAGCCTTAATTTCCTCATCATCAAGAGAGATAGGTACCTTTGTCTCCATACCATCTGCACCTACTACAGCTGGCATTGATAAGCATACGCCTTCAATACCATATTCGCCGTGCATCATGTGTGATATAGGAAGAATAGACTTCTCATCACGAATGATTACCTCACAGATACGCTTTACTGCAACTGCTACACCATAATATGTAGCGTGCTTTCTCTTAATAATTTCGTATGCAGCATTCTTTACCTTTTCTGCAATTGCCTTCTCTGAATTCTTGTGATCATAATGACCACGCATCTCACAGAAATCATTTACAGGAATACCTGAAACATTTGCACTAGAGAATGCAGCAATTTCACTGTCGCCATGCTCTCCAATAATAAATGCATGTACGCTTCGGCTATCAATGCCTAAATGCTCTCCAAGCTCTGTCTTTAAACGAGCAGAATCGAGAACTGTACCAGATCCAATAACTCTTTCTTCTGGAAGACCAGAAAGCTTTAATGCTGTAAGAGTAAGGATATCAACTGGGTTTGCTACTACAAGGAGAATGCCTCCGAAGTCGCGCTTTGAAATCTCTGGAATAATAGACTTAAAAATGCCTACATTTTTGTGAACCAAGTCAAGACGAGTCTCGCCTGGCTTCTGACCAGCGCCGGCTGTTACAACGCAAATAGCTGCATCTGCAACATCATCATAATCACCAGCATAGATTTTCATTGGCTTTGTAAATGGTGCACCATGAGAAATATCCATAGCTTCACCTTCAGCCTTTTCATGATCAGCATCAATCAAAACCATCTCGGAGAATAAACCACTCTGAGACAACGCAAATGCTGTCGCAGAACCCACAAAACCTGCCCCAATAATCGCAACCTTCCTGTGATTAACTTCTACTGCCATAAGCACCTCCTATTTTGTTCCGCAATATTTACTTTATAAAATATTATTTTGTAAGCAAACTTTACTGAAGCTTTGCGGCAAGTTCAGTAAGCTGGGCTTCACTTTCTACACTTAAAGTAGACTTGATTGTAACCACTGGCTCTACAAATTCAATATTTTTCAATGGCTCAAGAACAGCCTTCATACACTTGGCAGCCTGAGGTGCCCAAGTTCCATTTTCAACAAAGGCTACTGTTCTACCCTGGAATGCCTTTGCTCGTAAATGGTGAAGAAAGTCCTCCATTGGTGGGAATAATCCACCATCATATGTACAAGCGCAGCATACCATCTTATCGTAATAAAATGCTCTGGCAACTGCCTCTGACACACTTTCTCTTGTTAAGTCGATGAACATGTTTTTAACACCTGCTGCATCCAACTTTTCTTTTAACTTTAAAGCAGCATTTTTTGTATTGCCGTGAATAGAAGCACATGCGATTAACACGCCTTTCTCCTCTGGCTTGTAGCTGCTCCAAGTGTTATATAAATCAATATAATATGGAATATTTTCTTTTAAAATTGGTCCGTGAAGTGGACAAATAGTCTGAATATCAAGTGTTGCTGCCTTCTTTAATAAAGCCTGAACAGAAGCACCATATTTTCCAACGATATTTAAATAATATCTGCGGGCCTCATCAACCCAAGGCTCATCCACATCAAGGGCACCAAACTTTCCAAAACCGTCTGCTGTAAATAAAATCTTTTCGGTAGACTCATACTCAACCATTACCTCTGGCCAATGAACCATAGGTGCCATGAAGAATGTGAGCTTGTGCTGACCAAGAGAAAGCTCATCCCCCTCAGCAACTACATGCTTGCGATTTTCAAAGAGGCAAACATCTGCAAACTGACACATCATGTTAAATGTCTTTACATTACCAACAACAACTGTGTCTGGATATTTCTCTAAAAATAATCTAAGTGTACCTGAGTGATCTGGTTCCATATGTGAAACCACTAAATAATCCGGAGTACGACCATTTAACTCCTTCTCAAGGTTTGCTAACCATTCATCGCTAACTCTTGGATCTGCTGTATCCATTACTGCGATTTTTTCATCTAAAATCACATATGAATTATATGAAACCCCGTTAGGTACAGGGTATTGGCTTTCAAATAAGTCTAATGTTTTGTCGTTGCATCCAATATATTTTATTGAATCCGAAATTTTTACGTCCATCTTAAAAATCCTCCTTTTATGTTAACTTTATAATATCCAACCAAAGAGTCTCTGTCAAAATAATACACACAATTTTTAGATATTGATAAAATGTATCAATTCAATAAAAAAGAGCCTTGAATACACAAGGCTCAGTAAAGATACTATTTAGATAGTCTAGTAACAATTCTATCAAGTGTCTCTGGTGGAACTGTTCCATCACGATAAAGCTGATTTATAGTACTCTCGCTTCCAATGAGGGCAGTAGCATCTAACCATGTGCCCTTTTGAAACTCTTCGTCAAATACGGCAAATATTTTTCGATTTTTCAATAATTCCGAAAGCGGATATTCTCTATAATCCATAATATCAATCCTTACTAATTGCTCAAATAAAATAGATATTGATTGTGATAATCCCAACCAATATCTATTTTATAAATGTTATATGTTCTGTATAAATTATACTCTAGAAAGGTACTCACCTGTTCTAGTATCAATCTTGATTGTCTCGCCATTTTCAACGAAAAGTGGAACATATACAACTGCACCAGTCTCAACTGTAGCTGGCTTTGTAGCACCTGTAGCTGTATCACCCTTGAAACCTGGCTCTGTATCTGTAATCTGAAGCTCTACGAACATAGGTGGCTCAACTGAGAAGATAGAACCATTATGTGAAAGCATCTTTACGATCTCATTTTCCTTAACGAACTTAAGTGCATCACCAATCTGGTCTGCTGTAAGAGCAACCTGATCATATGTCTCAACGTCCATGAAGTTGTAAAGATCACCATCGTTGTAAAGATACTGCATATCCTTACGATCGATACGTGCTGCTGGGAACTTCTCTGTTGGACGGAAAGATGTCTCTGTAACACCGCCATTCTTGATGTTCTTAAGCTTTGTACGAACGAAAGCTGCACCCTTTCCTGGCTTTACGTGCTGGAATTCAATAACCTGATAAACCTGATTGTCCATCTCGATTGTCATACCGTTTCTAAAATCACCGGCTGTAATCATTATAAAATCCTCCTTATAAATGGTATATTTCATACCTGTAAACCTAATCTACTTTGGCATATAGCCACTCGTATACACAATTCTACTCCAAATTCCATATTATTTCAAGATATTTATCCACATGTCAAAAGATATCCACAGAATGTTCTTATTTATTATGGCGCATTAACCACGCTTGTGCTAACATCGTGGTTAGAAAAAACGAAAGGGGTCTCTTATGGAAATCGAAAAAAAATTTTTAATAAAAGATTTACCTGATCTAACTAAATATGAATATGTAGACATTCAACAGGGATATCTTAGCACATCTCCTGTAGTACGTATCAGAAAAAAGAATGATCGATATATCCTTACCTATAAAGGTGGCGGTCTCATGGCTCGTGAAGAGCTAGAAGCTGCACTAGATAAAGAATCCTATGAACATCTTCTTGAAAAAATTGATGGTCATCCTATTACAAAGCGCAGATATCTGATTCCACTTAATAAATATACTGTAGAGCTAGATGTTTTTTCTGGGCATATGGATGGATTAATTATGGCTGAGGTAGAATTTCCTTCTATAGAAGAGGCCAATTCCTTTAACCCTCCTGATTGGTTTGGTGAAGAAGTGACTGAGGATAGACGTTATCACAATTCAAACATGATTTTCGAGAATCCTTTTAAGTAAACAAAAGGCTAGCACATTTTGTGCCAGCCTTTTTATTATCTTCTCAATCTGAGTGTCTCGTATTTTGCACGAGTTCTTACACAAACCTTTAAGTCCTGAATTCTAGATTCGATATCTCCATCCTCCACAACAACATCAATTGAAGATGCCATGTTATCTATCATCAAATCATCAAAATCACTAGTAGGAGTTGCTACTAGAATTTTATATTTTTCATCAAAAGAATCTGTATCTAAGAATTCTAATAATACTGGGTTTACTTCGCCCTCATCATGTCTTTCCATTTAGTCTACCTCCATGTTTCAAAAGCCGTTTGACATGTAAATATGTCTAGCCAAATCTTCGTTTCCAAAGTCAACAACAATAATACCATAGCTTGTATTTGGCTTAAACTCATAATCCATTATCATGTTGTTTAGCTTTCTAGCATATCCCTTTGGATGACCGAAAAGTCCACTTCCACTGGTGCTAACAAAATTTAAAAAAATTGTATTTTCATCTGCTTCACAGTTTTCAAGTCCATCCACTACTGCATCATACTTGTCATCAACAGAATATTTAAATCTATCCTGTACCCAAAGTCTACAATTGTCTGTTACATATAAATCGTAAGGAATATCTATAATATCTTTGTTGTCCTGTTCTGTCCAGATTGTCTGAATACCTGTGGTGCCTGTGGCTGCCTCATCCTTAAATCTGGTCATAAGCACTATTTTTCCTCTAGCCTCTCCTAAAGTAGGAATAGTTTCCTCTGTGTACCAGTAATTCTGGTTTTCATTAATTTCCTCAATTAACAGCTTTTGTATTTCGCTGACAGAATGATCATCATCTTCGATTTTCGTATTTACGATAACAGTCTCATCTGGGTGCTCATCCAAAAAACTGTAAATCTGCTTTGTTACATCCTCTAGATGTAAGCTATCTGAAAACAATCCACTACCAGCATGACAATTAAGGAAATTGTGCACTAGCTTTAGCTCATCTCCCTCATCCCTCGAATCAATGGCTAAGCGTAAATCCAAATAACGATATCCATCTAATAATTGCTGATTGATACTGGTATTTTGGCATCGCATTATATAGCCCATGGCAATATTTTCAGTGGTGCTATCGTGTGTTCCTGGAATAGTGATTTCTGAAATATATTTGCTATCGTCCAAATACGACATCCAATTGGCTGTATCAGTATATCCTATAGATGTATCATATGGTTCGGTCTCTATAGGATTATCATCATCAACTAGCACAAAGATTAATGCTATCGCAATGATGGCAATCATAACTCCACTGATAATGCTTAACTTTTTACCCCTAGTCATTATTACATCATCTCCCCTCATGTTGTTATACTAAAAGTATACCAAAATGCTCCTCCACATAAAAGTTATGGGCTGTTATTTTTGGTGACAATATTGTGTTTATTTATTACAATTATAATATCTATTTAGAATTTTTGGAGGCAATTATGATTGATCGCAGTCGTTTACTTTCCTTAGGCTATTATGCCAAGGCACCATCATTTACAGGAAGCGACCACAATAAATATTATAAAATCGAAAAGGTTCTTATAAAGAATCCCGATGAGACAGAAGATAAAAAGCTTCAAGCCACCATCTGGCCTGGACCATTTAGCTCGGAAAATACACCAGAGGAAAAGAAGCTTTCAAGAATAGAAGATTTCACAGAAGAAGGTTTACAAGCATTAGTCGATTGGATGAACTCTACTGACACCCTCTAGGAGGTTTTCATGAAAAGATCCGTGCGTGTTCTTTTAACACTTTCAATTATAACAGCCTGTATTTTTGCCATAGTTGTTTATAGCTTTTATTTCAATATACACATGATGCTACAGCCACTTAACAAGAGTGCCAATTATTCCAACAGCACCCCTTATGAGTTTTCAATTACCTCTGCCAGCTGTTCAATAGGCTCCCTGGCAAACTCAGATGTGACCATCACTATAAACATCTCAAACCTAGGCACAGAAAGTACGCCTGATTACTGCAACGTAGCCCTTACACTCATTAACACTAAATCAAATCAGCCTACCATGATAGGGGTCACCACCGACACACGTTTTTGGTCCCCCAACTCCATTACCGCTGTACCTGTCACCTTTAATGTATCTGACATAGGTACTGGAAATTATGGTATGTATTTATCCGTTTTAAATAACGATGGTTCAACTGTGGAATTCAATAATTCTCTCAGGCAGACCAAAAATGGATATTACCTTGGCACCATATCCATTCTTAGATTATTTCAAAAATAAAAAAGCCAACCTAAGCACTTTGCTTACGTTGGCTTTTTTTATACACTCTGTTTGAATTTCTTTTTGTTTTCGTACATGTCTGAATCAGCTCTTTTTACAATTGCTCTAAAATCTGTATCAATAGAAGCATCATATTTTGCCGATCCTATGGCCATACCAAGTGAGAATCTATGCTCACCGTCCATATTAGCTGTATAAATCTTTGTCATAACAAGTCTCTTCAATCGATCTACGTTGACTTGGTTGCCGTTAGGAATTATACAACAGAACTCGTCTCCCCCAGTTCTATAGCAGTTGCCATATTTACTGAATACACTACTAAAAATTTCAGCCACAGTAGTTATGTATTCATCTCCTGCCTCATGACCATAGGTATCATTACAAGCCTTTAGTCCATTGGCATCAGCCACAACAGCTATCAAACCTTTTAGTTCACTTTCTGTCTCAGCATGACTCTCGAATGCATTTCTATTAAACAATCCTGTCATGCTATCAGTAAGGGCGAATATTTCTAACTGCTTTGCACGTCGTCCCTTTTCGATAATTTCATTTGCATCCTTTATCATATCCCAAGACAAAAGTATTACGAAAATAAGGAAGGCAAAACGTCCAATTCTATCAGTATCTCCCAGTGCAATATAATACTGTCTAATATCCACAAGAACAGCCACTAAAAACAAGGTCAAGCCTATTGCACATATCTGGGTCTGTCTGGTAATTTTACGTCTAATAATTTGAGATAATACTCCAGCAAACATGTAGATAGCTGCAATAATAAGCATTAATTGCATTACCCACAATGTCTCCCTAAATTCTGCTATCTTTGTCAGATGAAGTATAGTGCATGTAACCACTTCTACCATGGATGCAATCAGCATGATTCTTTTAAAAATTTTGTTAGTAAAATTTAGATAGGAATCAAAGAAAAGCACAAATGCTGGTACAACAAGCATTAATGTAAAATATGGAATCAAAGAATTAAATGCTTTGTCGATAACTATCAAGGTAGTAACATCCGTTTCATTCAAGGACCATACTCCAGCCATGATTGTAAAAAATGATAGGTACCTAATCTCTTTACTAAGATTTTGCTTTGTATGCATAAATTGGTAATAGAAAAATAGGAATACTCCTATGATAATAATCAAAAGACTGATCATAAATCGTGGCATGGACTCACTAATAAGTCCATCATACATTTCAAATGTAGAGCCTATATAAAATGTAAGTGACTGGTCCGCCACCACATCATATACCGGTGTCACTACAATGGCCACGTTGGTCATGGATTCATTTATTTCGATAAAATTATAAGTGGAACCTGGTGTAGAACCCCAAATGCCGCCAGTTTTATTGAACTGATAAATACGATGGCCCATGTTGTAGCCCTCCACCAATTGATGAGAGGTGTACACCATAAGTCCTGTATATCTATGGTCGTAGCCTGAAATATTAAAGAAATATTCCTTGGAACCATCTGTCAAATCTGTAACTGCATAAGGAGTGATTTCCCTTGTAAGATATTGATGCTGATATTGTCCGCTAGTATGCACATAGCAAATAATCAGCCCACAGATAAGTAGTGTCAGCGCTATTAAGTTTATACTCTCGATCAGCCTTTGCTTTTGGCTGACACTTTTTTTATTCATTAAGATAATACTCCCCTGTAACAATACGTTACATTTTATACTCTATTTACATCTGTTCACAATTCTGTAACAATTATACAGGGTTTTACATTACAATGCAATCTCAAATCATCTAAGAAAATCTCTAATATAACGATATAATAGGTCAGTATTAACAATATAACTATAGTGATTATGACTTGGTATTATTTGCATACCGGCATTTTGTATAGATTGCGCAATTTTCAGGGTTTCTTTTTCCTTAATACAGTCTTCTTCACCAGCAATAATCATAGCTGGCACTGTAATACGTCCTAAATCTCTTGGATCAATATTTGGCTCTGTTAGCATCATGAGAGTTTTAGGATCATTTGTCTTTTTATAATCCTTTTTCATTTCTTTTAAATCACGATGCTTTATACCATCCGGAGTAAGATTTGCTCCGCAAGCAACAATACCACCCAAAAGATTGCTAGCCTTCATAGCTACAATAAGAGCTATAATGCCACCGTCAGAAAAGCCTACTAAGTATGGTTTATGTATATCCAACCCATTAATCAAATTGATAACATCATCAGCCATATCATTGTAATGATATTCCTTGGGTGTAGCACTTTCACCATAGCCTCGTGAATCCATAGCATAGACTGTATGCTCCTGGCTCATGGTGCGAGCCAAATCATCAAATGTATGATGGTCTCCTTTATTTCCATGTATAAGAATAACCGGCGAACCCTCGCCGGTCTTTTCATAGCATATTACTTGTGAATTAAGTTGAATATACATAATTAATCCTCTTTATATGTTGATAAGTAGCAATATTACTTTTCAGCAATAACATTTTTCATATCGTATAATCCTGCTGGCTTCCCCGCAAGGAACTTGGCTGCCTGAATAGCTCCCTGAGCAAAGACACCCTTTGAATATGCAGTATGCTTGATAGTGATAACCTCATCCATACCTGCAAAGATAACCTCGTGCTCTCCTACGATGTTTCCACCACGAACAGCTGAGATGCCAATTTCGTTCTTTGGTCTCTTTTCTCTTCTATCAGCTCTATTATAGCAATATTCATAATCTTCATCTAATGCTTCGTTACAAGCATCAGCAAGTGCAAGCGCTGTGCCGCTAGGTGCATCAAGCTTTTGATTGTGATGCTTTTCTACGATTTCGATATCAAATCCTGCATCAGCAAAAACCTGTGTTGCCTTTTTGCATAAATCAAAAAGTGTATTGATACCAAGTGACATATTTGCCGAACGTAAAATAGCTGTCTTTTTGCTTGCAGAATCAACATGATTAATCATTTCATCTGTAAGACCTGTTGTACAAAGAACTACAGGCTTATTATTGTTTTCTGCGTATGAAAGCAAGCCATCAACGGCAGCCGCATTGGAAAAATCAATAATTACATCAAAATCTACATCCACCTTCTCTATTGAATCAAAAACTGGATATTTATTGTCGATGCCCTGGAATTTATCAACTCCTGCAACGATTTCTATATTATTATCTTTTTCACACAAATCTGTTATAACTCTTCCCATGTGGCCATTGCAGCCGTGCATAACTATTTTTGTCATAATCTACTCCGATACAATTGATTTAGTAAATGTCTCTAGTTTCTCATAATCGTCCTCTCTAGAACGACGTCTTTTGGTACTGTTCTCCTTGAAATCACGTTTTTCAGTGTACATTGCCTTGTCAGCTCTGACAACAACCTCATCAAAGTCATCACCTGGCTTGTACATGGCAATTCCGTAAGAGCTGGAATATGGGGTGTCGTCTAGTCTATTGCGAATAGCCTCTACCAATTCCTCCGCCTCTTCTCTTGAAGCCCTAATACCTAATATCATAAATTCATCGCCACCTGTGCGATAAAGAATGAACTTATTTGTTTTAACACTGCGAACCACCTCCGCAAATGTTAGCAAAGCAATATCTCCTGCCTTATGACCAAAATTATCATTTATGTATTTTAGATCATTTAAATCCATTGAAATGATAGCAAGATTGGTCTTGGAGTATTTGCTAGCATCACTGTAAAAACAACGACGCTTGTAGCATTTAGATACCGAGTCCACATTATAGCGTTCGGCATAAATATAAATGTATATAAAAACTAATCCCAGCGCACTGGTACACAGCGTGCCGTTATAGACAATTTTCTTTTCTTCAAGTGCAACACCTATGAAAATCATAAATGTTATCACAGTCATAATAAATGCATCTCTAGTATACCCATCGCGCCATTTTTTAGCACTTATCAGTAATATTAGAATAGCATATATAGCGCCTTCAATAAATATAACATTTCCTAGAATTCCTCTTGTATATTGATTGTTGGCATCAAAATAAAATATTTTATCAGACAATGGAGCCAAGCATTTTATGATACTAGCCACTATAAAAGGAATGGAATACAGAATCGTTTTCTTTTTGGTTCTGTTTGTATCTATAATCATCAAAGCTTCCATTTCTAGAAAGCCTTCACATATGAATTTCACTATACGTGTAACATAGCGCAATGCTACAGTATTGCCCATTTCCTGTAAGTATTCATCAGCTGTAACACTAGCTAAGGCAATCAATAATATTGTAAAAATAAAAATGAATTTTTGACGTAGAATATAGTCAAACGAACGCATACTCGTAATAAAGAGTAGCATAGAAACCCCTATAAGTGCAGCCATATATGTTGCACCATCAAAAACAAAACTTCCCCCAATCATAACATTTCCTCGTAAAAATCTTTACTTAAGGCAATAGCCAGAGAATTATTTCTCTGGCTTTACATTAAGTACACTATCAGCTTTTTCAAATAATCCTGGCGTAATTTTGTAGCCAGTTAAAATTACATTTGTATAAAGTGATTTTCCATCCAGAATATCTAAAACATCCTGTTCAGATACGATTCCCTCATCTATGATTCCAAGAACCTCATCTAAAATTAGAAGATCACATTCGCCTGTACCCAAAACTTTCTTTGCGTAATTTAGTCCGTTTTGAATATTGATTTTTTCTTCTTCCTTTTGCTCGTCAGTAAGGTCGTTGAAGCCCTCTTCTGTACGCTCAAATCTAAAAATCTTTACCTCAGGCTCTAACTTTTTCAAATAATCTGTATTTATCTGACACTTCATGAACTGAATAATAATGGCAGTCTTGCCTTCTTCAGCATTTCTGAGAGCCTGTCCCAATGCTGCAGAAGACTTTCCCTGTCCCAATCCATGATAGATTTGGATAGTTCCCTTTTCCATGAAATCCTACTTTCTAATACCTGCTCTCTTTCTCATAAGAGGATCAAGAATTCTCTTTCTGATTCTAAGAGACTCTGGAGTTACTTCAAGTAGCTCATCAACATCAATGAAATCAAGTGCCTGCTCAAGACTAAGTACTCTAGGTGGCACAAGTGTAAGCGCTTCATCAGCTGATGAAGTACGAGTATTTGTAAGATGCTTCTTCTTACATACATTAAGCTCGATATCTTCTGAACGAGAGCTCTGTCCGATTACCATACCTGAGTAAACCTTTTCACCTGGTCCAATAAATAATGTACCACGCTCCTGAGCTGAGAAAAGTCCATAAGTTACAGACTCACCAGTCTCGAAGGCGATAAGTGAACCCTGCTTACGATAAGCAATGTCACCCTTGTATAATTCATAACCATCGAAAATTGTATTGATTATACCATTTCCCTTTGTATCTGTCATGAAATCTCCACGATATCCAATAAGACCTCTAGAAGGGATCTTGAACTCGATACGTGTATATCCACCAGCGATAGGTGTCATGTTCTGAAGCTCTCCCTTTCTCTGTGAAAGCTTTTCGATAACAGCACCTGTAAACTCATCAGGGACATCTACATAAGCTCTCTCCATTGGCTCAAGCTTACGTCCCTTTTCGTCCTCTTTATAAAGAACCTCTGCCTTTGAAACAGCGAACTCAAAGCCTTCACGTCTCATGTTCTCAATAAGAACTGATAAGTGAAGCTCACCACGACCAGAAACCTTAAGTGAATCTGGTGAATCTGTATCCTCAACACGGAGCGAAACGTCTGTGTTTAACTCCTTCATAAGTCTTTCTCTGATATGACGTGATGTAACAAACTTTCCTTCCTGACCTGCAAGTGGGCTATCGTTTACAATGAAATTCATTGAGATAGTAGGCTCAGAAATCTTCTGGAATGGAATTGGGTTTGGTGCATCAACTGCACAAATTGTATCTCCAATGTGGATATTTGAAATACCTGAGATAGCTACAATTGAACCAATCTTTGCTTCATCTACATCCACCTTGTTAAGTCCATCAAACTCATAAAGCTTTGAAATACGAACTTTATTATTCTTTTCAGGATCGTGTGCATTTACAACGATTGCATCCTGGTTGATCTTTACAGAACCATTTTCTACCTTACCAATACCGATACGTCCAACATACTCGTTGTAATCGATTGTAGAAATAAGAACCTGTGTAGGTGCTTCTGGATCACCTGTTGGTGCTGGAATATAATCAACGATTGTCTCAAATAATGGCATCATATCCTTGCGCTCATCATTGAGGTCCTTCATTGCATAGCCTTCTTTTGCACTTGCAAAAATAAATGGACAATCAAGCTGCTCATCAGAAGCATCAAGATCCATGAATAGCTCTAATACTTCATCGATAACCTCGTTAGGACGAGCCTCAGGTCTATCGATTTTGTTGATACATACGATAACTGGTAAATCAAGATCAAGTGCCTTCATAAGAACGAACTTTGTCTGTGGCATAGCACCCTCGAAAGCATCTACTACGAGTACAACACCATTAACCATCTTAAGTACACGCTCAACCTCGCCACCGAAATCGGCATGGCCTGGTGTATCGATAATGTTAATCTTTGTATCTTTGTAATAAACTGCTGTATTCTTTGAAAGAATTGTGATACCACGCTCACGCTCGATATCATTTGAGTCCATAACACGCTCTGCTACTTCCTGATTCTCTCTGAATACACCAGACTGCTTAAGTAGCTCATCGACAAGTGTAGTTTTACCGTGATCTACGTGAGCAATAATAGCAATATTTCTAATATCTTCTCTACTCTGTACTGACATATTTTTTCCTTTTCTACTGCAAACAAATTAGGATTTATCTGCATCCCCAGTAACTTGCAGATAAAACTGTTACAGTAAAAACCCCTTACATTTAAATACTACTCCTCTCATTATTCATGAGAAGAGTAGTATACAACGATTATTTAATTGGAACAAGTACTTCTTTTCCACCCATGTATGGACGAAGTGCCTCAGGAATAGCTACGCTACCGTCTGCGCGTAGGTTATTCTCAAGGAATGCAATAAGCATACGAGGTGGTGCAACAACTGTGTTGTTAAGTGTGTTAGCAAAGTACTTTTTGCCATCCTCGCCCTTAACACGAATCTTAAGACGTCTAGCCTGAGCATCTCCAAGATTTGAGCAGCTACCAACTTCGAAGTATTTCTTCTGACGTGGTGACCATGCCTCTACATCACATGACTTAACCTTTAAATCAGCTAAGTCACCAGAACAGCACTCAAGTGTACGTACTGGAATATCCATGCTGCGGAATAAATCTACTGTGTTCTGCCATAAGATATCATAGAACTTCTTTGAATCCTCAGGCTTACATACAACGATCATCTCCTGCTTTTCGAACTGATGAATACGATATACACCACGCTCCTCAATACCGTGAGCACCCTTTTCCTTACGGAAACATGGGCTGTAGCTTGTAAGTGTATAAGGAAGGCTAGCCTCATCATTAAGAGTATCGATGAATTTACCAATCATAGAGTGCTCTGATGTACCGATAAGGTAAAGGTCCTCACCCTCAATTTTGTACATCATGGCATCCATCTCTTCAAATGACATAACACCAGTAACTACGTTTGAACGAATCATGTAAGGAGGAATGCAATATGTAAATCCTCTGTCAATCATGAAATCACGAGCGTAAGAAATAACTGCCGAATGAAGACGAGCGATGTCTCCCATAAGGTAATAGAAACCATTACCTGCAACCTTTCCAGCTGCGTCCATATCAATACCATTGAATCTCTCCATGATATCTGTGTGATATGGAATTTCAAAATCAGGAACCACTGGCTCACCGAATTTTTCGATTTCAACATTGCAAGAATCATCAGGACCGATTGGAACTGAAGGATCAATGATGTTTGGAATCTTCATCATGATTTCTTCTACCTTGTCAGCAAGCTCTTTCTCAACTGGCTCTAAGTCCTTGATGCGCTGCTTTAATTCAGCAACCTCAGCCTTTACAGCCTCAGCCTCGTCCTTCTTGCCCTGACCCATAAGAGCACCAATCTGCTTTGATGCCTGGTTCATCTTTGCACGAAGATCATCAGCTTCCTGCTGTGTAGCTCTACGCTTGTCATCAAGCTCGATAACCTCATCAACAAGGCCAAGCTTGTGCTCCTGAAACTTCTTTTTGATATTTTCTTTTACTGCGTCTGGATTCTCACGTAAAAACTTAATGTCTATCATTTTTTATCTCCTAATCTAAGAATTAGTTTTTCTTGTTAAACTTAACTTTAAAGATGTACCACAATTGTGTTGCTATAAATATTGAAGAATATGTACCAGCAATAACACCAGCAAGAAGTGGTAATGCGAATTCTCTGATAGATGAAACACCTAAGATAAGAAGCATAAGTACCATGATTGCTGTTGTAATTGATGTTGAAATACTACGAGAAAGTGTCTGTGACAATGACTCGTTAGCAAGTGCCTTGAGTGTTTCTGGAGTCTGTACACGTACTGATTTTGCATTTTCTCTAATACGGTCAAATACAACGATAGTATCGTTTACAGAGTAACCAATTACTGTAAGCATACATGCGATAAATGCAGCACCAACTGAAAGCTGAGCAATTGCATAAAGTGCAAGTACTACAAGTACATCATGTACAAGGGCAATGATTGCTGATGAAGCAAATCTAATATCCTTGAATCTGAACCAGATATAAATAAGCATAAAGAATACTGCCACAAGAACAGCGATTGTAGATTCTCTACGCATCTCACCAGAGATTGTAGAACCAATACTCTGTGATGTAATAGATTCCTCAGTAACACCAAATGAATTTTCAAGAGTGTCATTAAGTGTATCTCTCTCCTGAAGTGAAAGAGTACGTGTCTTGAAGATTGCCTGGTTTGTACCATCAACTGTTGTTGTCTGAATAGCACCCTCAGAAATATCTAATGCATCTGAGATAACTGGCACTACTTCATTATCTAATTCTGTAAGTGTATAAGCCTTGTCAAAATCAACTGTTGTAGATGTACCACCTAAGAACTCAAGCGAGTAATTGAGGCTCTGTCCATCTGTTGCCTTGTGAACGCCCATTGTTACGAGACCGGCAAGAATGATAACACATGATACTGTCATGAAAATAGCCTTCTTGCTAACAAAATCGAACTTTGTAGGCTCCTTTGCCTTTCCGTAAGCCTTTGGTGAACGAACACCAATAGCATAGAAAGAATTCATAAGGATACGTGTAATAACAAGTGCTGTAAACATTGATAAAACAACACCAAGTGCAAGTGTAATAGCAAATCCCTTTACTGTACCTGAACCGATAACACCAAGAACTGCTGCTGCAATAAGTGTTGTGATATTTCCATCAAGGATAGCTGAGAGAGCCTTTGAGAAGCCTGTCTCAATCGCAGATATAACTGGACGACCGTTTTTGATTTCCTCACGTATACGAGCAAAGCAAATAACGTTTGCATCCACCGCCATACCAATGGAAAGAATCATACCTGCAATACCTGGCAATGTAAGTGTAACATCGAAGGCCTTTAAGATGCAGATAAGTAATGCTGTGTAAAGAGCAAGTGCAAGTGATGCAATAAAACCTGGAACTAAGTACATAGCAATAAGGAATAACATTACTACGATAAGACCAACACCAGCTGCAATGAGTGATGTTTTAAGAGCATCCGAACCAAGCTGAGCACCAACAACCTGTGACTCTAACTCCTGAAGCTCAATATCAAGTCCACCGATACGAATATATGAAGCAAGCTTTTCAGCCTCTTCCATAGAGTCCATTCCCTCAATGACGCAATTACCTGCTGTAATTGCACTCTTTACTGTAGGAACAGAAACGAATTTTCCGTCATAATAGATAGCGATTGAATCGCCTGTAATAGCTGCTGCTGTTGTAGCAGTCGAAAATGCCTCAGTACCTTCTGAATCAAACTGAAGCTGAACAACATACTCTGTAGCCTGTGTTGTCTGATTCTTCTGAGCGCCACCCTGTGCACTCTTTACATTTGTACCTGTAGCAATAACAGAACCATTGTCAATTAATGTCTGGATATCATAATTAAGTGTTCCATCGATATCACCATTTTCATCATATCCGTTTATTGTATAGTTTGGATTTCCATCTGCATCATACTGTGAAATGAAGTATAAAGTACCTGGAGTACCTAATTCCTCTAAAAGAGCATTTGCATCTGTAACACCTGGAATTTCAACTGTAATTCGATTATCGCCTACACGATAAACATTTGCTTCTGTAGTAGAACTCTCTTCTCCAAGATCGTTCTCAATACGCTGCTGAAGCTTTAAGATAGTGTCATTCATCTGCTCATCTGTAGGTGTGTCCCCAACTGCCTCATATGTAATGCTGACACCGCCGGCAAGATCTAGACCAAGTTTTAAGCTGTCTGCCTTGTACTGAGCAGCCTGCTCTTCTGTGTACTTTTTACTAGAGCTGTTTGCCTTGATTGTTCCCTGGATAACAGTCATTGCATAGTAGCCTAAAAGACAAAGGCACAAAACAAGAACCACAAGCCAGGCAATACCCTGTCCCTTTTTTAAACGTTTCATTGTTTATTCTCCTATCGTATCAATATATAGCCTTTCGGCCAAAGGAAGCCTAGGCTTCCTTTTTATCATTTTTAACGCTCTCGTTTACCTTTAAAGCAATGGCACACTCAATACGTTTCTTTTGTAACTCACAACCAACGTGATAATTTCCAAGAATGCTTCCTGTAAAGTTGTAAGCGTTTGCGGCACAACCGCCACTACAATAGAATCTAGCAAAGCAATTTTTACATTCTTCTTTTGCGTATACGTTGCAATGTTTGAACTCGTTAACGATTTCTTTCTTTTTAACTCCGTTCCATACATCTCCAAGACAGAAGTCTGTGTTTCCAACGAACTGATGACATGGATAAAGCTCACCAGTAGGTGTAACTGCCAAGTACTCTGTTCCTGAACCGCATCCTGAAAGACGCTTGTATACGCAAGGGCCACCCTCAAGATCAATCATGAAGTGGAAGAAATTGAAGTCTTCATCTGTACCCTGTCTGCGCATCATCTCAGCAGCAAGCTTGTCGTATTCCTCGAAAAGCTGTGGTAAGTCTTCTTCTCTGATAGCGTAATCATCTGTCTCCTGTGCAACTACTGGCTCTACAGAAATCTGCTTGAAGCCCTCGTTTGCAAGATGGATAACATCCTTTGAGAAATCAAGATTGTTGCGAGTAAATGTACCACGGATGTAGTATCTATCCTGATTTCTTGACTCAGCAAGCTCCTTGAACTTTGGCATGATAAGCTCATAACTTGGTGCCCCCTTTCTAAATGGACGCATAAGGTTATGAATCTCTGGACGGCCATCGCAGCTAAGTACTACGTTGCCCATCTCTTTATTTGCAAACTCCTGAACCTCTTCATTAAGAAGAACTCCGTTTGTAGTAAGTGTAAATCTAAATTTTTTGTTATGCTCTTCTTCGAGTGAACGGCCATAGGCAACTAAATCCTTAACTACCTGCCAGTTCATAAGAGGCTCTCCTCCGAAGAAATCTACCTCAAGGTTGCGACGGCTACCTGAATTTGCTACAAGGTAATCAAGCGCCTGCTTTCCAACTTCGTAGCTCATGAGCTCACGCTTTCCTGTATGGTATTCACCCTCCTCAGCAAAGCAATATTTACATGCTAAATTACAATCATGTGTTATATGTAAGCAAAGAGCCTTAACTACTGTAGGTCTAGCTGTAAAATCAGCAATCTTTGGCTCGTAATTATCAACTGTAAATAAAGATCCGTCAGCAATAAGCTGATCAATCTCTGACTGAATTTCTACTAACTCCGATTCAGCAACTTCTGCGTGCTGCTTTTTCATCTCCTCAAGTGCTGCATCCCTGCCTGACTCCTGCCAGAGAGCGAGGAAATCATAAGTGATTTCATCAACAACATGGATGGCTCCGCTATTAATATCAATGACTATGTTGTAGCCATTATTCTTAAACTGGTGTATCACTAAAAAAATGTCCTTTCATAAACGCACAATAGACCGTTCTCTAATAAATAAGCATTATTAGAGACCGGTCTTAATATTTCTTTATTACCTTTTTACAAAAACTAAATTAGTTCTTGTGCTCACAGCTCTGATTTCCAACTGTGCAAGATGTCTTGCAAGCAGACTGGCATGATGTCTGGCACTCGCCACATCCGCCTTCTTTAACTGTGTTCTGTAATCTCTTAGTATTTAATGTCTTAATGTGCTCCATATTAAATCTCCTTTTCACTTTTTTTACAAGTTAAGGCTATAAATAGTAATAGCCATACTAGCCTATAAATTATACTACAGAAAATGCAAAATATAAAGTATTTTTACTCATCCTCTGAGGCTGTAGAATCATTAACTACAGCATTTTCGCAACAGAAATCAAGACCAAGCTGAGCCTTGTGAATTGTTCTGAAGTATGCCTTTCCAGATAACACTCCATCTACAGTGTAATACTGTAAAAATGTATCCACATCTGCCGCACCAACTGAAGTAGCTACCTGTGATAAGTATGTATTAAACTCATCCTCGTCGAACTCGATGCCTTCTGTCTTCATAACAGCTTCGAAAACAAGCATAGTTTCAAGTGTATCCTGAATATTCTCCTTAATGCTTGAATGGAACTCATCATAGTCCTTTCCAGCATCCTCATATAATTTACGAAGACCATCCTCACCATCAACATTGTACTGTGAAGCTACGCTACCAAGATAAATAGTAGTCCATGCATTTAATAGATCCTCTGGTACTCCAGAAACCTTTGCATTGTTTACTACTGCATTTGTAACAGCAGTAGAAAGGTCGTTTTCTCTATTTGTTGCAAGTACATTTAGATACTGTGTTTTGGCTGCTTCCATATACTCTTCTACTGTATCATATCCAAGCTTTTCTGCTACAACCTCATCAGTAAGACTATCTAAATCAATAGCCTTTGCAATGTAATTAATCTGGAATGTGAATACTACTGTCTGACCTGCTAAATCAGCGCTACCATAATTGTCAGGGAAGGTAACCTCATATGCTACCTCTTCACCGACCTTGTGTCCTACAAGACCTGCGCAAAATCCATCAATATAGCCCTGAGTTGTACCTGCAGCGCAGTTATTTGCAATATCAAGATTCTGGTCCTCAGCTGAGCCTCCATCGAAGGCAACGCCATCCTTTGATCCCACATAATCAACGTTTACAATAGAATCTTCTGCTACAACATCTGTAGAGGTATCCTCAGAATATAAGCCTGACGATGTAAGGTTTCCATTAACGTAATCGTTAAATCCCTCTTCTGTAAACTCATAATCTCCGTCTAATGCGACCTCTATTCCCTTGTAATCTCCAAGAGTTACATAGTCATCAACATTATATTCAATTGTAATTTCTTTTTCTTCTTTTGCAGTATTATCAGCTGTCTCTGTGGTCTTTTCCTCTCCACATGCAACTAGCGAAAATACCATTGCAGAAGCAAGTGCAAATGCAACTAATTTTCTTTTCATTAAAAATCCTCCTACCAAATCGTCAATATTTATCGACGAAATCTATTGTAGTGTAACACATTCAAACTTCCATTAAAAGTAAGAAATGGGGTCCAAATGGGCCCCATTTCCTTTCAAGGAGAATTAAAAGAAAAAATTATTTCTTTATTTTTGTTTCTTTTGTAGCAATTATTTTTTTATCTTTCTTAGGCTTTTTAGGTGCTTGAGATCTTCCATACATAATCGCCATAGAATATATCTTTTTAGCTAATTCTGGAGTCATTTCCTTTGATAATAATCTCCACTGCCAATTTCCTGTAGATGTACCTGGAACATTAATACGATTGTATTTGCCCAAGCCTAAATAATCCTGCATCTGTGCGACAAAAAGCACCGATACAGAGGACATACCACCGCGAATCATACCCCAATTGAAGCCCTCACTCTTTGAAATGCCAAGGTACTTGCTAGCATAATCCTTGTCCTTTTTATCTGCTTCCTCGTACCACTCCATAACTGTTGCATTATCATGTGTACCTGTATAGCAGATACAGTTTTTATCATAGGTATGTGGCTGATAGTCATTGGCCTCTCCTGAATCAAAGGCGAATTCTAACACCTTCATGCCTGGCCATCCACTGTCCTTTAAGAGCTTTACAACTGTTGGCGAAGGCTCTCCTAAATCCTCTGCTATAAACTCTATCTTTGGAAACTTCTTTGATAGTAAGCCTACCAAATCCATTCCAGGGCCCTTTTTCCATTTTCCGTTCTTGGCTGTTTTATCTCCAAAAGGAACAGACCAATACTCATCAAAACCTCTGAAGTGATCTATTCTGACCACATCATAAAGCTTTTCTGCTCCAGCAATTCTGCGGACCCACCAACTATAATTATCCTTTTTCATTGCTTCCCAATTATAAATTGGATTGCCCCAAAGCTGCCCGTCTTCGCTGAAATAATCTGGTGGCACTCCTGCCACCTCCACTGGATAGTTTTCCTCGTCTAATTTGAAGAAGCCCGGCTCTGCCCATACATCACAAGAATCTAATGCTACATAAATAGGTAGATCGCCAATTACTTCTATTCCTAAATTGTTTATATATTTTTTTAATTCATCCCACTGCTTGAAGAAGAGATATTGAACGTATATGAAAAACTCAATATCCTCTGCCAGTTCCTTTGTATATTTTTCAACAGCTGACTTTTCATGCATTCTAATATCTTCCTCTGGCCATTCCTGCCAGCTAAGCTGACCAAAGTGCTTTTTAATCGCCATAAAGAGTGCATAATTTTCCACCCAGGTATTATTCTTTTTGAAATAAGAAATATCACCAAGGGATGATTTATAACCTCTCTCTTTTGCCAATTCAAGAATTTTAAATCTGCTGGTATAAATCTGGCCATAATCCACATATCTTGGATTGGTGCCCCAGTCTTCCGCTTCAACCTCTTCCTTTGTCAAAAGGCCATCCGCTATCAGCATATCTAAATCTATGAAATAAGGGTTTCCGGCAAAAGTAGAGAAGCTCTGATAAGGACTATCACCATAGCTGGTAGGTCCTAGGGGTAGAACCTGCCAGTATTTCTGTCCAGAAGCCTTCATAAAATCTGCAAAATCATAAGCTGCTTTGCCTAAAGTTCCAATGCCATAAGGCGATGGTAATGAAGATATAGGGAGCAATATTCCACTACTTCTTTTCATTTTAATCTAGTCTCCTTTTAGTTTATAATCCTAGCCCTTTACAGCACCGGCAATTACGCCTTTAATAATATATTTCTGTAAGCAAATATACATTATTATGATAGGAAGTACAGTCATCATAATACATGCCATCATTGGTCCCATTTCAACGTGTCCATAGCTTCCACGGAAATACTGGATAAGGATAGGAATTGTCATGTATTTCTTTCTGTCTAGTACAAGGTATGGCAGCAAATAATCATTCCATAACCACATGGTTTCTAGAATAGCTACAGATATAAGTGTTGGTTTTAAAATAGGTAAAACCACCTGGAAAAATGTCTGTAGTGGGTTGCAGCCATCAATCATAGCTGCCTCCTCTATTTCTAGTGGAATTGATTTCATAAAGCCTGTAAACATAAAAACTGCAAGGCCTGCTCCAAAGCCTAAATAAATTATACAAATATTATATGGAGTATCTAAGTCCAATCTGTCAGCAGTTGATGAAAGTGTATACATTAGCATTTGAAATGGAACTACCATTGAAAAAACAAATAGTCCATAGCAAATCTTTGAAAGTAGACTGTTGACTCTAGTTATATACCACGCACACATAGATGTGCCTATTAAAATTAATATGTCACTTGTTAAGGTAATAATCAAGCTATATCCAAAGGCTGCTGCAAATCCTTTTGAAGAAAGTGCATCTATATAATTCCTTAATCCCACAAAGCTTTCTGCATTTGGAAGACTAAATACATTATTAGTGCTAATAAATGCGTCACCCTTTAATGAATTGATTAATATCATAAATACTGGATAAATCCATAAAACTGTAAGTATACATAAAATTGCAAACACGATTGTTTTTGCTATTTGTTCATTTCTTTTCATTACTGCTGCACCTCCTTAGATTTTGTAACCTTTAGCTGAATCATGGAGATTGCAATAACCATAATACAGAATATAACCGCCTTTGCCTGTCCGTAGCCCTTCCACTGTGGGCCGGTACGACTATAAAATGTATTGTAGATATTTAAAGCAAGCATTTCTGATGCATGTGCAGGCTCACCACCTGTGAGTGCAAGGTTTTGATCAAATAGCTTGAATCCGTTTGTGATTGTTAAAAAAGAACATATTGTAATAGATGGCATTACGTTTGGAATTTTAATTTTAAATAGGATCTGTCTAGTTGTAGCACCATCGATTTTTGCAGCCTCAATATAATCCTCTGGTATAGACTGAAGACCTGCAATATAAATAATCATCATGTAACCAATTTGCTGCCAGCACATTAGGATTATCAATCCAATAAATCCATATGTTGCATTTAAGGCTAAAAGTGGTTTTTCTAATAAAGAAAGAACACAGTTTAATAAGATTTGCCAAATGTAACCAAGAACAATACCGCCTATAAGGTTTGGCATAAAAAATACTGTTCTAAATAAATTTGAGCCCTTAATCTTATTAGTAAGTGCTAGAGCAATAGCAAACGCTATTACATTTATCAACACTGTAGAAACTACAGTAAAAAGCGCAGTGAACCAAAATGAATGCCAGAACTCCGCATCTCTGATTGCATACGCGTAATTTCCAAATCCAATAAATGTTGCTTTTTTTATAGTAGTGAATTTACAAAATGACAAATATAATCCCTGAGTAAATGGATATATAAAACCGACACAGAAGGCTGCGAGGGTTGGTAATACAAATATCGGCCAGTACTTTCTAATTGCTTTTTCCATAATTATCCCTTTTCTTAGTCTAAATAATAGGAGGGCGTTAGGCCTCGCCCTCCAGTAAAAATTGGAAGAAAAACTTCTCTATGAAAACTGTAAGAAACAGTTAACACCTAATAGATTTATTGTGCGCTTGCTGCGTACTCTAAAGCCCATCCGTCAACGAATGCCTTCACAACATCATCCCATGTACCTGTTCCTGCTGCATAAGCTGTCAAAGCAGAACCAACTCCATTCTTCCATTCCTCTGATGGCATTGTTGTGAAGTTCCAAGATACAGGAGTCTTTCCTGCGTCTGTGTAATCTCTATCGTTAAGAACGAAAAGGTTGTTTGTATCAGCTGCGCTCTTGAAAGGAATAACACCAATTTGCTCAGAGAGCATCTTTGTTCCTGCATCAGATGTAACCATCCATGTAAGGAAATCTATAGTAGCCTGGATATCTTCCTCAGAAGCTTCTGAGTTTACACACCAATAATTCTCTGTACCTGTGCAAAGTCCCTGCTTAGCCTCATCACCTGCGCCGATGTAAATAGGAATCATTGCAAGCTGGTCATCTGTCATGCCCTTATCTGTAAGGTTTGCATACTCCCATGAACCATTCTGATAGAATACTGCTTCGCCATTTGCAAATTCATTTTCTGCATCATCACCTGTCTTAGATGCTAAATCTGCTGGAGCACATGTAGAATTGTTAATGTATAAATCCCAAATTGCTTTGTAATTGTCGAGATATTTACCTTCAATAGCATCTGTAGTATCAATTCCTTTGTCCTGATACTCAAAATAGATAGGAAGGTTTGCAAGGTGTGTCTTGAATCTCCAATCTGAAGAGCCATCCATACCTGCTGATGTAAATGCAGAGAAGCCAAGCTCTGAGCTACGAGCTGTAATATCCTCAGCCACCTTCTTTAAATCATCAAAGCTAGCAATATCCTCAAGGGAATATCCTGCCTGAGAAAGAAGATCTTTATTTACGATAAGGCCGTATGACTCGATAACATATGCAATACCTGCAACTGCATCGCCGTCATATAGAGCATAAGAATCACTTGTTAATTCATTGTAAAGTGATGAATCCTTCAAGTCATAGCAATAATCCTTCCAGTTAGCAAGTCCAACTGGACCATTTACCTGGAATAATGTAGGAGCTTCATCCTTAACAATCTCTGCTGATAAGGTCTCCTCATAAGTACCTGAAGCTGCAGTAATAACTGTTACCTCTACTCCTGTCTCCTCTGTGTACTGCTTAGCAATTTCCTGCCAAGCCTCGTCTGCCTCTGGCTTAAAGTTTAAATAATAAACCTTTCCTGAAGCACTTGAATCATCCTTCGAAGATCCTGCATCTGAACCACATCCGGCAAATACTGTTGCTGTCATCATAGCAACTAACCCTAATGCCAATACTTTTTTCATCTTCATTTTTTACACTCTCCTTTTTAATTTGAAAATGATATATTTGTTTATCATTGCATTTGCAATGCTAAAACCTTGATTCTTATCGAAAGATGATTTTTTAATTTTATAGTGAGCCGCCTTCTCTAAAAATAGTAGGCAAAATTACATGCTTGTGCTTTTTGTTCCCCTTTATTATTCCTACTAAAAGTGCAACGGCCTGCTGTCCCATTTCCTCCATTGGCTGACAAAAAGTAGTAAGCTCTGGTGTCATATACTCAGATGCTTCGATTCCATCTATTGCAACTATTGCAACATCTTCTGGTATCCTTTTGTTGGCTTCTCTCAAGGCCTTCATAGCCCCCATTGCCAGGTTGTCTGAAATGCAAAATACTGCATTGATTTCTATACCCTTTTGCAACCATTTTTTCATGCCCTCGTAGGCATCACGTATGTTGTAGCTATTTATGGAAATGATATAATCATCATTCTTTTCTAATCCAAAATCATTTATGGCTCTCTCGTATCCAGAGTATCGTAGCTGACTTATGGAACCATCGTTAGGCGATGAAATAAGAGCAGCTATCTTTTTACGATTAGTATTTACAATCTTTTCTACCGCTTTGTAGGCTGCTTGATTATCATCAATGCCTACGCTGGAATATTCTGATTTATCCAAGGTTCCATATTGATTGTTAAAGGTCAGACATACATATGGGACTGTAATTCTAGACATTTCCTCTTTGGAATAATCTAATCGGCCTCCTAGGAATATTAATCCCAAAAGCTTTTTATCTCTTTCCATAAGAGCTCCTGTCATAACCTCATCATCAGATATTCCTATCTGCTGCATCACCATGGTGTAGCCAGCCTCCTCAATTTTGGAGCCTATTTCTGTAATAATCTTTGTGTAAAAGGGGTTTGATAATCCCTTTACTATCACCCCAATATTGTCTGAGGATGATTTGCCAAGCTCTCTGGCACTTGTGTTAGGAATGTAATTGTATTCCGCCACAACTGCTAGGACCTTTTCCTTGGCCTCTTTACTAACATCTGGGTGATTGTTAAGTGCTCGACTTACCGTACTTACGCTAACCCCTGCTAGTTTAGCAATGTCTTTAATTGTCATTTTGTTTTCCTTCCTACTCCAATAGTTGCAAACAATAATTTCTGGGGCCTAATCCATTAAAACTATTGTCTTTCTGGAAACGTTACTGGAACCGTTTCCAATCACTAATTAAATAATACTGCACCCACTTGAATTAAACAATACATTATATTTTTTTCGTGCGTTTATACAAAATCCATT
>JAILKL010000074.1 GCA_024693775.1 Pseudobutyrivibrio sp. | reverse complement strand
GCCATTTGTCTTGTTGTTAAATTTCTCTGGGTAGAGCTTGTAGAATGAGTGAAGCTCGGTATCCTTTAAAATTTCTGTATGTAGGGCAGCGACGCCGTTGATGGAAATGCCGTAGTGGATGTCCATGTGTGCCATGTGAACTAGGCCGTCTTTGATGATGTCCACCTCTGGGTCGTTGTATTTTTTATGAATTCTGTTGTGAAGCTCGCGGATGATTGGCATGAGCTGTGGCACTGCCTTCATCATGAAATGGATTGGCCATTTTTCAAGAGCCTCAGCAAGGATTGTGTGGTTTGTGTAAGCTGTGCACTTTGAAACCACGTCGATTGCCTCGTCCATGGTAAGTCCTCTAATCTGAAGAAGTCTGATGAGCTCAGGAATTACCATTGATGGGTGTGTATCGTTGATCTGGATTACTGCGTAATCAGCAAGGTCGTAAAGGTTTGAGCCCTTTTCCACTGCCTCATCCAAAATGAGCTGAGCTGCATTTGAAACCATGAAATACTGCTGGTAAACGCGGAGCAATCTGCCATTGTCATCAGAGTCATCTGGATATAAGAATAAGGTCAAATTCTTTGTAAATTCGCTCTTATCAAAATTAATTCCATCTTTAATTATTGACTCATCCACTGTATCTACGTCAAATAGATGAAGTTTTGTAGTAACTGAATCATATCCAGTTACGTCGATATCATACATGCGGGATGTAACATTGAAACCACCAAAATCAACTGTGTAGGTCTTCTCAGTCTTTGTCATCCAGCTGTGCTCAGACATCCATGGGTTTGGCTCCTCGTTCTGGAGATTGTTGTTGAACACCTGCTTGAAAAGTCCCATGTGATATGCCAATCCAACACCATCACCATTAAGACCAAGTGTAGCAATAGAATCTAGGAAGCATGCTGCAAGTCGTCCCAATCCACCATTTCCAAGCGATGGCTCCACCTCGATTTCCTCGATCTCTGCCAAAGACTTTCCACAAGCCTCCAGCTCCTTTTTCACCTCGTCGTAAAGCCCCAGGTTGATAAGGTTGTTTGAAAGCAGCTTTCCAATCAAAAACTCTGCGCTGATATAGTAGAGCTTTTTCTTTCCGCCCTTAATCTCCTTGTTCTGGGCCTGATCCTTTACATACTCTAGTAAACCAATGTAAATCTCCTCGTTTGTGCACTGGTCCATGTGTCTGCCAAATCTAACTTTGATATACTCGTTGGCTGTCATATTCCCCTCCTTAATATACATCCGGCCTTGCTGGCCACATTACTTTCTGTGTTATGAGCACTTTGCCCGCTTCGCTCCAAGTTAATTATTTAACTTATATGAGTATTATAATGCTATTTGTATGGGATAAACTTGCAGATAACTGCTGAAAAGTGATACTATTCTATTATATTTATAGAGAGGGGATTCTCTGGGGGGATGGCACAGGAAATGAGGACTATCCTTGGCGCTGGGGTGGTTTCATGTTTCTGAGGAATATTTAGCGCAAACATGAAATTTGATTTTCTCAAATCATGTTTTAGGGATTTTTTTTCTGGGAAACATGATTTTAGAGTTTTGGGAATCATGTTTGAGAGTTTTTATTTCCAGAAACATGATTTGACTTTTTTATTTTTCATGTTTCTGAGTAATTTTTAGCGCAAACATGAAATTTGATTTTCTCAAATCATGTTTGAGGATTATTTTTTTACGAAACATGATTTTGAAGTTTTGGAAATCATGTTTCAGAGTTTTTATTTCCGGAAACATGATTTGCCTTTTTTATTTTTCATGTTTCTGGGTAATTTTTAGCGCAAACATGAAATTTGATTTTCTCAAATCATGTTTTAGGATTATTTTTTTACGAAACATGATTTTGGATTTCTGGAAATCATGTTTGAGAATTTTTATTTCCGGAAACATGATTTGCCTTTATAAAATAGAATCCTAGATGCGGAGGTTTACATGCTAAACATAGACGAATATCAATCAATACATGAAATGAAGAGTCACTTCGACTACAACATTCCTTACAACACTTATCCTTGCACCATTCCTTTGGATTTTGATTCGGTGCCTATGCATTGGCATGAGGATGTGGAATTCATTTATATTAAAAAGGGCGCTGGTGTCATTATCATTGATGGTGATGAGTGCCAGGTAAAGGCGGGGGATATTGCTTTTCTTTTGCCGGGACGAGTGCATGGGATTTTCCAGTGGGCCGATGAAACTATGGAATACGAGAATATCATTTTTGACTCTAAAATGTTTTCCTCTACTCAGGATGAATTCTATGACAAGTTCCTGCTGCCTTTCTTTGAAAATGCCGTGGATATTCCTGTGATTTTTCGCCCTGGTATCACGGGGTATGAAAGCATAAAGCGATATTTGGATGCAAATGATAATATCTCCAGTCACCGCGAGGGTGCCTGGGGTTTGGCCATAAAGGGAAATATGTATTTGTTGCTTTTTAGCCTGGTGACTTTGTACGAGGACCGCATCGATTCTACTAAGCAGAAAAAAATCGACAGGCTGAAGCCTGTAATCAAGTATGTTGAGCTGAATTACGGCGAGCAGATCACTGTTGCTGAAATGGCTGAGCTGGCTGGATTTTCAGAGTCCCATTTTATGCGATTTTTTAAGGAGGTTTTTGGGGTCAGCTTTGTGACTTACCTGAACGACTATCGCCTATCCATGGCGGCCCGCATGCTGCTATCCACTGAGGAGACTGTGCTGAACATTTCCCAGCAGGTGGGATTTGAAAATCTATCCCATTTCAACAGACAATTCAAACGCAAATACGACAAAACCCCAAGGGAATATCGAAGATAGCTCTCCAGCCCTGGCTGACGACACGGGAAATCCCATCCCAACATAGACTCAGCTCTCCAGCCTGATTCAAATAAAAAACCCATGCAGCTTCTCATCTAAGAAGCCGCATGGGCACTATTTATCATTTTCCTAGTTAAATCGGCATGATACATAGATTTAATCTAAGCTTCACAGCCAACAAAACTATTTAATTTCTATCAACCAAGAAAATCCTTACTCACCCTCCTGCAATGTGTAAAGCAACATAATAAGTGATAAGTAATCCTCGTCGACGATGCACTGATTTACAAGGTCGAGGGTTGTGGTGTACTCTTCTGGCACTCCGGCAGTCTTGAGATTTGAGACAAGGTCTGTCATGTTCATAGAGAAGAGGTATTCGTAAATTCCATCTTCTGTGCTAGCGTCGATTACTTGGTCTGCCGCTGGAGCGCTTTGAGCACCGGCTGTGGTCTGCTTTGCAGTTGATGTGATTGTGAGGTATTTTGTGTCACCGCTGAGAACTCCGATTGTAAAATCGCGGGTTTCGGCTGTGATTGTGGCATCCACATCAAATGTAAGTGTGCCGGCAAGCACTGAGCTGATGTCATCTAGGTCAAGATTGTTGTAGGTGAGTTTGAACTCGCCGTCGATTGTGTCATCCTCGAGGGCTTTCTTGTCAAGTGTGACGATTTCAAGTGAAGCCACATCAAGGTCGTCCTCAACAAAACTAAATGTACCTGTGAGTGATGTGTCGAATTCCTCGCCTGAACCTGTGACCTCGTTGAGGGTCACGCCGTCCTGCTTTGCTCCCATGCGGAGGCCGTAGCTGTCGCCGTCCATTGGCTTGTAGTAGTAATACTCAACTGTTCTATCATCGTCGGCCCAGTCAAATCCAACAACTGTGTCGTTCTTGTCGATGAAAATCTCGATTTCTCCAATGTCTTCGATTTTTGAATCGTTCTTTTCGCAATCCTTGATAACCTGGCGAAGGTCAACCATCTGGTCGCTCATTTCCTCGACAAGGTCATCGTAATATGTATCAAAATCGAATTCTTCTGCGTCGTCTGAAGTCATCTCGTCCATGGCATTTGAAGATGTCATGATAACTCTGAGTGCCTCACGCATCTGAGCATCGTTGATGAATTCTTTGTATAAATTGTAGCGAACCTTTGCATCCACGTAGTTTGTAAGTGGGCCTGAAATTGTGGTGCAGCTCTGTGAAACTCCCTGAGCTTCGCATGTGCCTTTGCCCTTCTCTAGACCGGAAATGTTTTCAGCGATAATGCCTGCGTATTTTGCAGAAAGCTCCTTGAGCTCGTCACCCGATGGTGTGTTCTCACTGGACTCTGCAGCCTGCGCACTGGCAATGTTGAAGGCTTCCTGAATTGACTCGCCATCTGTGCTGTCGATTGGAAGGCCTAAATATTTTTCTGAAAGCTCAGGTGACTGGAAATATAAATATTCCTTGCCGTAGTCAGCGTAAATATCCATTGATCCGATATCCTGATCGTTGAGATTTAGGATACCGTTTATTCCAAAGTAGTCTGAGTTGACGCTGGTGGTTGCAGTGATTTTGATTGTGTTGAGCCAAGAAATGTCCACACCTGAATACTCTGGTGAAGATTCGAGAAGAATCTTTGCAGGGTCCTCAAGGGCAATGTTTACCTCGGCTTCGCTGGAAACGCCCTCGCCCTCGTTGTAGGCGGTGGTGTAAAGCACATCGTAAATGTTTCCGTATGTATTAAAAAATTCATCAGAGGTGCCCACCATTGAATCCATGAGGATTTCTTCCGGTGTTCTGAAGTATTTCTTTAATGGTCCGAATTTGCAAAGTACGAATCCCACTGCTGCAAGGATAATCAAAAGAATCAATACAACTAAGAAGATGACTAATCCCTTTTTCTTGCCGCCCTTTGCTTTTTTTGCAGCTTTCTTGGCTGCCTTTGCTGCCTTCTTTGCAGCCTTTGGGTCCATAGGTGCGCCCATTGGTGGAATTCCTGCCGCCATGCCCTGAGGCTGGAATGGTGGAATCTGATTTCCGTTATTCTGAGCTGCCTGGCGCTGAGCAAGAACTGAGTCTACTGTTGGAAGTGGCTCCTGAGTTTCTTCTGAAACTGCCTGGTCAGCCATAGCATCAGCTACATTCTCTGCTAGATTCTCCTGAATATTCTCCTCAACCACTGAGTTAACATTTTCAGCAAGAGTTTCCTGCACGTCGTTTTCGACTACTGCAGATGTGACCTCCTCTGCGAGAGTTTCCTGGATTTCTGACTCTGCGGCAGCTTCTGCAGTTTCCTCAGGTTGAGCTGTTGATACTGTGTTTTCTACAGGAATTTCATTTGTTGTTTCTGTAGAAGAAGCTGTACTATTTGAAAAATCATTATCTACTGAATCATTTGCGTGACTATCTTCTGAAAAACTTGGTGTAGAATCTGCTGTATAATTTTCAACATTTGTTTCCTTATCACTAAATTCCTCAGCAACATTTTCCTCAACTACTTTTTCCTCAACTACTGGAGCCGCCGGAATTTCCTGCGCTACCGGTGTTTCTGGAACTGGCGTTGGAGCTACTGGTGCAGCTTGCGCCATTTTTGCTGCGGAAGTTGGGTTTCCACATTTTGGGCAAAACTTTGTGCCATCAGCCATGGCGTGCCCGCATTTTGAACAAAACATTTTCTCTCTCCTTTTCTACTTCGATATCAATTTTTTTGTCAGCCTAATCGAAGTCCATGCAACTAGTAAAATAGCTACAAATATCGTTATAAATTTTAAATAATAACCATCATGAATGCAATACAAATAGTAAAATGTGGGGAAAATTCTTCGCAATTCTCTGACTTCTTTGATGTCGATAAATACGGGCGTAAAAACTGCAGAAGCCAGGATAAGAATCGGCGTGATGATGCCTAATCCGCGGATTCCTCTAATTAATTCTCGCAAAATTATCGAGAAAACAATTGCCGCGAAATCATATAAAATAATGGCAATTATTTCTCGGCCAAGTGTGGTGAAGGTGCCGCCGTACCAGAGGCCCAACAGCACCACGATTGTTGGCACGAAAATGATGGTCACATAATATAAAAGGTCGCGGAGCATTTCCATGAAAAATAGCTGGACGCTGCCGAACCGATTTTTCATAACTTTTACTCGAGGCTTCCACCAAATGAACAGGCCGTTTTTCTCGTCCTCAAGGTAATACATGGATGCGGCGATGGCGCAAAGCAGCAGCCAAAGGGCGAGTATTCCTCGAAGCGGCATGAGCAGATAGCTGCTGTCGGAATCTTGCGACTCGCTTCCGTCGATGTAACCCATTTCGAATAGATCTCCGTTGATTTCATAACCATCGAAAATATCCTTGGCGTGGGCTAGCTGCTGTTGGGTGGCTTCGCCGTCGTAAACATTTTTATCGATATAATCCATCGCCATTTGGAGAGCCACCAGCGGATAAACCCTGCTGCACAGCACCTCTTTTGCCAGCATGTGTGAAATTCCGCTTTCGCGAATCACCACCTGGATCTTGTTTCTGGTCTGACCATGCTCGGCCATCTGCTGGATGGATTTGCCAAAATTCTCTGGGATAATCCAAGCCTCGGTGAGGGTCTGATTCTTCACGTCGGCAATGGCTTGGTCCTCGTCATTATAGAAAATGAAATTCAAGGAGCCGGGGCGGCTCTGCAAATCATCGCACAGCTCTGCTGCCGGGCCCACGTTGTCTCCGGAGTACACGCCGATGGTAAGGACCCCGGATTCCTGGCGGCTCATGGCTAGCAGCAGAGACACCATGATTGGAACCACCAGGAGCATGGCTATGTAGCTTTTTTTCTTTATTAATCTTTTCAATAATAAGAAGTATCTAATCATGTCATTTTCCATTTCTTTTACCTCTAGCTTGGGGGAAATTCGACTGGGCTAGTGGTAATTTCTCTTTTCTTTACCTCTAGCTTGGGATTATTTCGCCTAGGCTAGTGGTAATTTCTTTTTTCTTTACCTCTAGCAAGTAACTATTTCAGCTATGCTAGTGGTAATATGTTAACTCTTTACCTCTATCAGAGGACTATTTCTCCCATGCTAGTGGTAATTTCTCTTTCTATTACCTCTAGCAAATAACTATTTCAGCTAAGCTAGTGGTAATTTGTTAACTCTTTACCTCTATCAGAGGACTATTTCTCCCATGCTAGTGGTAATCTCTTTTTCTATTACCACTGTATTCAGCTATATCGCTTTAGCAGTGGTAACTTTTGAGCTTCTTTACCACTTACTTTGGCTATATTGCTCTGACAGGGGTAATCTCTGAGATCCTTTACCACTGTATCCGGCCATTTCGCCCCGACAGTGGTAACTTTTTAGCTTCTTTACCACTTACTTTGGCTATATTGCTCCACCAGTGGTAATCTCCGTGATTCTTTACCACTGGATTCGGCTATATCTATTTACCAGAGGTAATTTCTGAGCTTTTTTACCACTGCAATAGACTATATTGCTTTTTCAGTGGTAATCTCTAGGAATTCTTACCACTGTATTCAGCCATTTCGCTCCACCAGTGGTAATCTCAGCGACCATTTACCACTGTATCCGGCTATATCGCTCCACCAGTGGTAATCTCCGTGATCTTTTACCACTGTATCCGGCCATATCGCCATGCCAGTGGTAATCTCTGCGATCCTTTACCACTGGATTCAGCCATTTCGCTCCACCAGTGGTAATCTATGCCATTTCTTACCACTCTATCCAGCTATTTCTCTATCACAGTGGTAATCGTCCCCAAAAAGCCCGCCAGGAACCAAATAGCAGCGAAGCAACAACTCTCCAGAGGAAACAACTCCCCGCTACTCCCCCTAATATATCTTCTTCCTCCTAACAACCATGGCTACGCCAAGGAACACTACCGTATACACAACGCACACCAGCATATACACTCCGCTAGGCTGGTGGGTGAAGATGGCGGTGGCGTAGTTGAAGGCGGCGCCGGTGGGGATGTAGCGGCCAATGGTTTGGACGGCTTCCGGGAAAAATGAGCGTGGGTAGAAATAGCCGGACACGTAGGCCATGCCAATGTAGAGCATGAAGGCCACGAGGACCTTGTTGATGACTCCTATCAATATTTCAAAAATCATGAAGCCTAGGGCGGCGAACATCATGCACACCGGAATGAGACTAATGGCAAAATTCACCAGCCCCATTACCTGATGGTGGCCTAGCTCCTGGATGGAGAATAGACCAAGGTGTGCTGCGAGAATCATCGCCACCATGATAATTAACACGCATAAAAAATTAATGGTGAGAAATGCCAAGTATTCCGCGAGTACTTGCATGCGGGCGCCAACGCCCTTTGATTTTAAAAATCTAAAGGTGGCTTCCGACTGGCCTAGGAAAAATGAAATGGCGCAGAAGGATAATAACAATATAAAAAAGAGTAAAATTCCAACAAAATAATAAGCTTCTGTAGATAACCCGTCTGATAATCCCAGCTCCACAAACTCTGCCACCTCTGAACGATTCAAAAGTGCTGACAGGTAGACTACAAACATCTTGTTGATCTGCTCATGGCGCTGGCTGCCGGAAAAGCCTTCCTCTTCCATTACCTGGCGCAATGTGCAAATGCCGGTTTCAGATGAAACGATAATGTTTCCTGCCACTGAGGCTATCTCGTCCATCATAATGTTTGTGATGCCCTTTTGCCCTGAGGTAGCGTAATATTTTAGCTTTACATCATTGGTCATGGCATCTAGGGCCTGGCTGAATTCATCCGTAATTACGATATAGGATGAAATCTTTGTGGCGCGCAAATCGGCTACCGCCTCATCTTCATCATCATAGGAAACCAGCTCTATCATGTATCTAGTGTCGTCGGCAGTCTGAATCATCTGCACGCCTAGTTTAATCATCTCATCATCTGTGTCTCCTACGATTCCCACACGATAACGCTGCTGGTCATTGGCATAGATTCCGCTTTGCACCATTGCCGTGCCTGCCAATCCTAGAAGCATAGCAAGCACCACAATCATCATGATGATTCCGGGCATGAGCTTGAATATTCTTTTGTACTGAATCAATAAATAGCTAGTAAATTTTTTCACGACTTATCCCTACAATCTCCCAATTAAATGTGGGATATCCCCATCATATCTGTACGAGTCCACCACGCCATTTTTCAAAATATAGCACTGGTCGCATAGCTCGATTTCCTGTACCTCATGGGTGGCGAGAATCAGTGTGCCGCCCTGAGCTTTGAACTGGTCAAAATATGTATAAATGCGTTCCTTGCAAACCAAATCCAGTGCCGCCGTTGGCTCATCCAGTAGCAATATCTTTGGGTCAGAATTAATGGCGCAGCCAATGGTGAGACGCTTTTTCATGCCACCGGACATTTGATTTACCGGCACCTTTAAAAATGCGTCGATTCCCAACATAGCAAGAAATCCCTCAGAAAGCTCTTCCTTTAGCTTATCTAGGGGATACCACATTCTCAGATTGTCCCAGGCAGTAAGCTCCGCAATGAGTGGATTTTCCTGTGGCACATAAGCCACCAGCTCATTTCTTAGAGCCTGATTCTGCATCAGGTCCTTTCCATCAATATTAAAAAAGCCGCAGTCAGGGTGTTGCAGCCCAGCAAGAATGGACAGCAGCGTAGATTTGCCGCTGCCGTTTTCTCCTAGGATGCCCACCATACTGCCGGCATCTATTTCCAGGTTAACTCCTTTAAGCACCTGCTTTTTCCCATAACTTTTTTCTATCCCTTTAATTTCTACCATAACAAATCCCTACTAATTTTACATGCTCAAATCGTGTATTAATTGAAATAATAATTTAAATTCACCAATAAACATTCTATTACCATATGAATAATAATTCTGCTGGAATTGATTCCCATAACTACCACATCTTCTATTCGAACAATGAATTATAATCAAATGACTCGTAATACTGAGTCTCCTCATTTATATATTCCATGTAGTTGTCCTTTGTGAGCAAATAATTTCCTGAATATAGCCATCCTAAAATCTGAGAATTAATCCAGTCGCCGTGGTGGCATTCGTCGCTGTAATTATTTAAATCTGTGGTCAAATCAAACTCAGTGTTAAATGAATACAGATGAATATTGTCACACTCTAGCATGAGCTCGATGGCGTATTGCTCTGCGGCAATCCAGCGATACATGGTGCCTTCCTCATAGACACCGCCCCACCATGCCACTGAGTATGGTGTGAAATAATAGTAAAACTGCACATCTGGATTGGCCTGGGCCAGCTCGATTACATTCTTTGTAATGTTCTCTTTGGTGGCCTCCTTTAGCTCGTCCACAAATGGCTCCTTTGTGGTAGGCTCACTAAAGCTGGTGCGGTCCCCAAGTGCTGCGGCTGGGCCAAATTCTGCTGTATCCATCCAATTCGAATAATCGTCAAAGCTAGTAATGCCGCCAGGCTTTCCTGCCATGGCGTCCTCAATCATAGGCAGGCAAATGTCGAAAAGAATCTCCTTATTAAAGAAGTAATTCACATCGTTGAATGGATTGTCGTCATATAGATAATCTGGGTAGGTGCCCAGGTCCTCGCGGGTTCTGTCCACTGGGTCCATGAGGTATGAGTAATCAAGTGGGCGCACCACTGTTTTCACCTCAGGATGAAGCTTTAGAGCCTTTTCTAGGTTTTCATTTATCTCGTTGTAGGAGCCGCCGGCGAAGGTAACCTTTATGGAATTGGTGCCAAAAATGTCGTCCATCTCACTGGTTTTGAAATTTTCAGCCATGGATGTGCCGGTGATGATGGCATCATAATCAAAATGTCGAATGATTCCATCGTTTTGGCTGCGCTCGTTGTTGAGCTCGTAGTAGAGCCCTGCCAATGGCTTATGATAATGAAAATATGGGTCCACCACAATAATCACGCTGGCCATGGTCACTAGAACCAGGCAGAGAATAATTAGCATGGAAACAAACCATTTTTTGCTGCTAGTAAACATTTATAGATCCTCCGGGGGATGGTTAAAAATTAAAATACAAGAATGTGCTTATTCCTGAGAATGAAAATACGCTGACTGAAATTAGCACTACTGTCCAAAGCATCTTTGGAACGGTAGGGCGAAATTCAAGCATTTTTTCGTGGGAATTCTTTGCACCCAGCACGATAAATAGTGCAAGGAAATAAAAGATTCCAACATAAATAAATGGCAATGAATTAGTAATGGCTGTGCCGTCCAAAAAGTGCATGAGGTCTGGTGTCTGGAAGGCGTATAAAATGTGCACGTCGATGTTTGTGAAATCCACGTACAAAATCTGCTTGATAAACTCGATGGCATCGCCGATTGAATCAGCTCTAAAGAACACTAGACTCAACACGAAAAATCCCTGGGTAATGAGCCAGCTTAAAGCTGGATGCATTTCGTCAAAGAATTTTTTGAACATGCGAGTGATGATTACGAAAACCCCATTGAGCACTGACCATAATACAAATGTCCATGCGGCACCGTGCCAGAATCCACTAAGTAAAAATACGATGAAAACATTTACGTAGGTGCGCACATTGCCCCTGCGGCTGCCGCCTAGAGGAATGTAGACATATCTGGTGAAAAATCTATTCAAGGTCATGTGCCATCTGTTCCAGAAATCTGTAATGGTCAAAGCCTTGTAAGGGCTGTTGAAGTTTACAGGTAGGTCAATATTAAGCATCTGTCCCAAACCGATGGCCATGTCGCAGTATCCGCTAAAATCAAAGTAAAGCTGGAATGTATATGCCAAGATTACCAGGATGGCATTTGTTGCCTTTAGGTCTGCAACATTTTCAAATCCCCAGCTGACTGCTACGCCAAATACGTCCGCAAGCAGCACCTTTTTACCAAGTCCCATGGCGAACATGTAAAAGCCCTTTGCCATGTTGTCCCAGTTGATGACCTTTTTCTTTTCATCCAAAAGCTGTGGAATGAGCTCGTCGTGGGTGACGATTGGTCCCGCAATTAGCTGTGGGAAGAAGGTCACGTAGCAGGCGTAGGTGAGGAAATTGTATCTAGGCACCTCGCCGCGATATGTGTCCACGATGAAGGAAATCTGCTGGAATGTGAAAAAGCTAATGCCAAGTGGCAGCACGATGTGCATAAGTGGCCAATCTGTCTTTGCCACCGCATTCACATTTTCAATGAAGAAATCCATGTATTTAAAATAAAAAATAATTCCGAGATTGATAATGACTCCCAGCACCGCTACTGGCTTGCAAGCCTTGTAATGACCGATGGCCGAATTGCGCACCACATCCAGCTCCTCGTTTTCGGTGGTGGCCTTTAAAAGCCCGCCGGTCTGGATGCGATTCATCCACAGGTACAGCAAGTAATTGATGCAAACGCTGCTGATGATAATGAGCAGGTAACTAGGATTGAAATATCCATAGAACCATAGTGACATGCCAAGCAAAAACAGGTGTCCCAGCTGATACTTCTTTGTCTTGTTCAAAAGGAAGTATCCCACTATGCATATGGGTAAAAATAAAAATATGAATATATAAGAATTGAATAACATAATTGTCCCCTCATCTAAATCTAATTTGTTTAGATTTTATTACTAAAGCAGGATTTATTTTTACAAATTAATCCGGCTTTTTTAAGTGTTTTATAGGATATTTGCTAATTGAAATATCTGGAGTACTTGCTGGCAGGGATAATAAAATTGCCAGTTCGAAATCTATTAGTACTTCAATGTATAACTTTATCATAGGTGAGGGGAATTTTAAACTTTATAGTGCAAACTAAAAACCCCGGTGACTAGGTGCGTCACCGGGGAATCCTATGACTTTTTGCTTTTCTGAAGAAAAACAAAAATCTATAAATTACTTCAAAGCCTGAGCAATATCAGCAATCAAATCTGCGCTATCTTCCAATCCGCAAGATACTCTGATAAGGCCTGCTGGGATGCCGGCTGCATCAAGCTGCTCGTCTGTCATCTGACGGTGAGTAGATGTGGCTGGGTTGAGGCAGCAGCTGCGAGCATCTGCTACGTGTGTTTCGATGGCGATGATGCGAAGCTTTTTCATGAAGGACTCTGCTGCTGCACGTCCGCCCTCGAGCTCGAATGAAACTACACCGCAGCCTCCGTTTGGAAGGTACTTTTGAGAAAGCTCATAGTACTCGTCTCCCTCGAGACCTGGGTATGTAACCTTCTTTACCTCTGGCTGATCCTTAAGGAATTTTGCAACTGCAAGGCCGTTTTCTACGTGGCGTGGCATACGAACGTGAAGTGACTCAAGGCCGAGGTTTAATAAAAATGCATTCTGTGGTGACTGGATGCTGCCAAGATCTCTCATGATCTGAGCTGTAGCCTTTGTAATGAATGCTCCCTCTTTGCCGAACTTCTCTGCGTATGTGATGCCGTGGTAGCTGTCATCTGGTGTGCAAAGTCCTGGAAACTTGTCAGCGTGCGCCATCCAATCAAACTTTCCTGAATCTACGATACATCCGCCAACTGCAGCGCCGTGACCGTCCATGTACTTTGTAGTAGAGTGTGTAACGATATCTGCGCCCCACTCGATTGGGCGACAGTTTACTGGTGTAGGGAATGTATTATCTACGATAAGAGGAACTCCATGAGCGTGAGCTGCATTAGCAAATTTCTCGATATCAAGTACTGTCAAAGCAGGGTTTGCGATAGTCTCACCGAAGACTGCACGTGTGTTGTCCTGGAATGCTGCGTTTAGCTCTTCCTCTGATGCGTTTGGTGAAACAAATGTAACATCGATGCCCATCTTTTTCATTGTGACAGCGATTAGGTTGAATGTGCCGCCGTAGATAGATGATGATGCTACGATGTGGCTGCCGCTTTCGCATACGTTGAAAAGTGAGTAGAAATTTGCTGCCTGTCCTGATGATGTAAGCATAGCTGCTGTACCGCCCTCTAATGCAGCGATTTTTGCAGCGACATAGTCGTTTGTAGGATTCTGCAATCTTGTGTAGAAATATCCTGAAGCCTCCAAATCGAAAAGCTTTCCCATGTCCTCGCTTGTGTCATATTTGAATGTGGTAGACTGCACGATAGGAATCTGGCGTGGCTCGCCATTTCCAGGTGTATAACCTGCCTGCACACATCTTGTTCCAATACCTTGATTACTCATTACTATTCCTCCTGAATATATAATTTTCCTAGTCAAATCTGTTGTGACTACTTTTTAACCCAATAATATCTCTGGCTCCTTGTTTCTAAGAAAATAAAAGCCTTTTATAAATCTTTATTTAACGATTCTTACTTTAACACATTAAAGAATGAATTTAAACGTAAATAACTATAAATTTTTATTTATACTGGCTATCAATTTTTCCTATATCAAGATAACAAAAAAGCCGGAGCATAAACTCCGGCATAAAGTCATTATTCTGTATAAGCATTAACTGCATCAATAACAGTCTGGATTTCTTCATCTGTAAGCTCTGGGAACATAGGGATGGTTACTCCGTGCTCTGCGAGATCCTCAGCAACTGGGAAATCGCCATGCTTGTAACCAAGCTCTCCAAAGCAAGCCTGCTCATGCATAGGAACTGGGAAATAAACACCTGTAGTGATACCCTTTTCCTCCATGTATGCTCTGAACTTTGCTCTGTCATTTACCTTCATAGGGTAAACATAGAAGATGTGCTCATTGTACTCAGCAACTACTGGCTTTGCAAGTAATGTGTTTGTAATCTTCTCATTGTAGATAGCTGCAATCTGGCGACGACGCTCGTTCCATGAATCAAGGTGTGGAAGCTTTACTGCTAAAAGTGCTGCCTGTAAAGCATCGAGACGAGAGTTAAATCCTACTAAGTAGTTGTAGTACTTAGGAAGATTTCCGTGGAAATCAATCTTCTCCTCGTCGAACTCCTGACCATTTAATCTAGCGTATGTGTATGCGCCATTGAGACCTGAGCCGTGAACACGGTATGCAAGGCAACCCTTGTAAAGGTCCTCACTATCAGTAACGATGATTCCAGCATCGCCTGCTGCACCAAGGTTCTTTGTTGGGAAGAAGCTGACGCATGCAATATCACCCAGTGAACATGTGCGGCGTCCCTTGTATTTAGCACCTGCTGCCTGAGCGCAATCCTCGATAACGAGTGCGCCATGTGCGTGTGCAATCTTGCAAATCTCATCCATATCAGCTGCCTGACCGTAGATGTGTACTGGGATAACAGCCTTTGTCTTAGATGTGAAGGCTGCCTCAAGCTTGCTAGGGTCCATTGTATAAGTCTCGGCATCAATGTCTACGAAAACAGGTGTAGCACCTACCTGTGCAATGGCCTCTGCTGTAGAAACAAATGTCATGGCTGTAGTGATGACCTCATCACCTGCGCCGATGCCTGCTGCAAGCAATGCAATAACAAGTGCGTCTGTACCATTACCTACGCCTACTGCATATTTTGCTCCGCAGTACTCTGCGAACTGGTTTTCAAAATCTGAAACCTTTTTACCTAAAATATATCCGCCTGA
>JAILKL010000072.1 GCA_024693775.1 Pseudobutyrivibrio sp. | reverse complement strand
CATTTATGGATGTATTTAAATACGCGCTGCTGGTAATGTCTGTAGCACTGATATATCTTCTTAGCAAGATTATCATCGAAAAAAATGAGAATGCTATTTCCATGGCAAAAATATTAGGCTTTAAAAATAGTGAGATTGCCTCGCTTTACATGCTACCTACAGGTATTATGGTAGTCATTTTTGCAATTATTAGTGTGTTTATAGGAAAGGCAATTATCGCATTTGCGTTTATTACATTTATGATGCAAATGGATGGCTGGTTTACATTCTGGATTAGTACAGAGGGAATGATTGGATCTATTTTATTTGTACTTATCGGATATGCGATAGTTTCAATTGTAGACTACAGGAGAATCGGAAGGATTCCTCTAGAGGAAGCACTAAAAGATATAGAATGAATTCCTATTTGTCAGCTAGAAGTTCTAAGGTTTTTGGGGCTGCCCCTAGGGCTGGATGGAACAGAGGATGTTAGAGAGATAAAAAGAAAATACAGAAGGCTCAAAAAAATATATGACATTATGTATAGGGGGTTAAGTTTTAAAAGCCCTCAGATTATTCTGAGGGCGTTTTTATATCTAAATATATTATCTTAAAGCTCTGCTGCTGCCATATAGCCAGTTCTGATAGCGGCTTCGATACGGCCTGTCTTTAGGGCGTCGCCTAGGAAGACTACGTTCTCGAAAGCTTTTTCGAACTCTTCGTTTGCAGCTTTGTTTGATGCTACTCCAAGAGATACTACAAATTCATCGAATTCGAAGGTCTTTACTTCATTTGTATCAGTTGTTTCAAATGTTACCTTGTTGCCATCGATTTCTACAAGCTTGTGCTTAGGGCAAAGGGCTGCGTCGTGAGCACCTACTCTAGACATAACATCCATAAGGTTCTGGAAGAAGAGGCCAGGGCCGATGTCATCTGCCATTTCAAATACGCTTACCTTATTTCCCTGCTCTAATAGAAGCTCTGCTGTTTCGATTCCAGTCATACCAGAACCTACTACGCAGATGTTCTTTCCAGAAAGCTTTACAGAACCATCAAGTATTTCTACAGGAGTATGAACATTAGCTCCGTCTAATCCCTTGATAGACTTTGGCATGATAGGAGAAGAACCAGTAGCTACTAATACAGCATATGGATTTAGAGCCCTGACAGTCTCTACATCTGCTGCTGTGTTTAATCTGATTTCTACACCGTACTTTTTGAGCTGTGTCTCTTCAAAATCGATTAACCATCCAGTCTTTTCCTTCTTTGGTGGCTTGCTGGCAAGATATACCTGTCCACCGAGGTGATCCTGCTTTTCAAATACTACAGGCTTGAATCCTCTTATTGCAAGAATACGCGCAGCTTCAAGACCTGCAGGACCAGCACCGATAATGGCAACAGTGCGTCCCTCACCATTTTTTGTAAGGTTTTCTGCCTGGTACATGTTCTCGCGGCCAGCTTCAAAGTTTACTGAACAACCCATAGGTCTTTCCTGGTTTGCTGACATTAATGATTCCATGCAGTATAGGCATGAAATACATTTTCTAATATCGCAGGCTCTGCCATCCTTTGCCTTGTTAGCCCATTCAGGATCTGCGAAAAATGCTCTTGCAGAACCAACAAAATCAAGCTTTCCTGTGCTAAGAAGCTCCTCGGCATACTCTGGATCTCTGATAACAGCTACACCGATTACAGGGATATTTACAGCGGCCTTTACTGCAGCAGGACCTTCTGCCTTCCAGCCCTGGTCAAAGCCTACTGGCTCCCAAGCTGTGTTCATTGTTTCGTAGATACCTGAGCTAACGTCAAGCGCGTCTACTCCCTGAGCCTCAAGATGCTTTCCAATCTCTACACCATCTGCAAGATGTAAGCCTTCATCTGGCTGTCCAACATATTCCATGTGCTCATCAACTGAATAACGAGCGATGATAGGGAAGTCAGGGCCTACCTCTTTTCTAACAGCAGCAATGATTTCGTCGAAGAAACGCATGCGATTCTCAAAGCTTCCTCCATACTCATCTGTTCTCTTGTTTGTGTATGGGCTAGAGAACTGTCCAATTAAATATCCATGTGCACCGTGGATTTCTACAGCATCTACGCCGGCTTCCTTGATACGTCTAGCTGCCTGAGCAAACTTATCCACCATTTCATCGATTTCAGCCTTTGTCATTTCGTGTGTAGGCTGGTGTACAATCTGGCACTCTGTCTGGCTGGCAGATTTCATGCTCTCTACGCCGTTTACTACAGCGATACCCTGACGGCCTGGATGGTAAATCTGAACACAAAGCTTTGAACCATACTTGTGAACCTCATCAGCCATTCTCTTGAGACCTGGGATATATTTGTCGTCGTCTACAACGATTTCTCTATCATTACCAAGACCTGATTTGGAATCTACTGCTGTACACTCAGTGATAACTAGGCCAGTACCACCCTTTGCACGGGCGCCATAAAAGGCTACATCCTTATCAGAAACGTAACCGCCTTCATCTGCAAGGTAGTTACCCATAGCAGTCATAACAGTTCTGTTAGCCACTGTCATATTGCCGATTTTTTTACTTGAAAATAAATTCTCGTACATGCTAATACTCCTTTTACTAAAACTAAACATGTAGTCTGTTATTTATTTAACAAACTTATTGATATAATTTTATCATTTATAGATATGTGTATCTTCGTTTAAAAATCTAAAATATACGCTTTATAGACATATGAAAGACAAAATTACTTTGTTGATTTGCTGTCTGCTTTGCAACACATGTTGTTGATAAATAACAAAAGCTATGGTAAGTATATTAGGATAAAAATTATTAACTCTTAAATTTTTAACGAGGTATCCAATGGAATTTAAAAATGAAACAGAGAAAAAATTATATATAGCAGATTGCACCAATCGTTTTATAAAGGAGATGAATACAACAGGTGATGTGAAGCGCCTGCTTGATTTGGCCTATGAAATATTAGGGCAGCCCATGATGCTTGTGGATATATCCATGTGCTTTATTGCCCAGGTAGGTGGAGAATCAGTAAAGGATGAGCCATTCTGGGACTGGATTTTGATAAATGGCTATGTAAAAGAAGACTATACAAACATGATTATGGAGGATGAAATATCCTCTGAGGAAAAATTTGTATGGGAATACGGAATGGAAAATCACAGACAGCTGGTGGTGAAAATTTTTCAGAACGGCACACCATTAGGTTATCTAAAAATGCTTGAATACAACGGCCCAATCACAGATTTAGATAAAGAAATTCTGGATAATCTGAGCAATCTTATTTCCATAATGATGTCAGGGGGCCAGAACAAGCTAAAGCTGTCTAATTCCAAAATAGAAAAGTTTTTAACCGCACTGGTGGATAGAAAAATATTAGATGAGAGCGAAATCAAAGAACGTGTAATGGCAATGAATCTGCGCCTATATAAAAATCTATATATGGTGGCCATCGAGCCAGTGGCAAAGACAGAGCTGCATGTGGAGCAAATCTATCTATTAAAACGAAAGCTTCATAACATATTAAATCGCTCTACCATATTTATATATGAAAATCGACTGGTGGTCTTATATGATACTGATGCCAATTCCATCCAGGAGGATTTTGCTCTAGGTCAATTAAAAAGCGTGCTGAGACAATACAAGTTACGTGCAGGCATTAGCAATGTCTTTACAGATTTAGCCCTAGCTGCCGATGAATATGAAAATGCAGAGGATGCTCTTTTTGTGGCATCAAAATTGGAGCTCAAGGAAGCCTATACTTTTTTTAGTGAGCATACTTTAGATCAATTAATTTTAAATTATGCAAAGGATAAAAATCCAAAATATTTGATGCATCCGGCCATTAGGGAGCTGGAGCAGATTGATAGAGAGAAAAACAGTGATTATGTAATATCCTTGCTTACATATATTAGAGAGGGGCAAAACCTGACAAAGGCGGCTAAAAACCTTCATATTCACCACAATACATTGAAATATCG
>JAILKL010000037.1 GCA_024693775.1 Pseudobutyrivibrio sp. | reverse complement strand
ATTCAAGGTTTGTTTCACTGTTCAGTTATCAATTTTCTTCTGCTCTGTGGAGCTCCGTGCCCCTCAGTGCTCAGTTATAATATCATCCAGAATCTCAGTTGTAAAGCCTTTTTCGACATTTTTATCAAAGTAAATCTATTTAGTCAAAATCGCATTATTGTTTGAATTGTGTTGAAATATTTTGATATCAATTTTACTGGTACTTAAACCTTTAACTAGCAAAGTAATAATTGAATTTTATCAAGCGTCTTCATATTTTCACCCATATCTATTCTTTCTCTACTCATTAAACATCTATACTCAAATTCTATAAATCATTAATTAAAGCTTCTAATTTTTCTTTATAATCTCGATTAAGATAAATTATCATTTGTCGTTCTTCTTCAGACCAGCTGTCAAAAATCTGATTTTCAATATAGACCAATTTTTCTATGGTGTTAGTCATAAGCTTTTTCCTTTCATCTGTCAGGTACCCCCATAGTTCTTCCATCTATTGGCTTGAGTTCTTTTAATTTTACTTCCATAAACATTTACCTCTTTTATAAAGTCCTAAATCTTACTTTATAAAAGTACGTTTTCGGACTTTCGTCAACATACTAAGAATCATTCACATTCTGTATATAGTAAAAAATTTTATAAAGTGTTCGATTGACGAAAACGAATGTTCGGGTTTATTATAATTTTGTATTTAAGAACATATATTCGATTATTTGAATTCTATTTCTTATTCTACAATTCATTTTATTATTAAAATAAGGGTTTAAAAATGGATGAACAACTTATTGAAGCTGATGTTATTTGCGAGCACAAAACCGATTCCAGTATCATTCCTATTAGGTTTCGAATCGTTAATAATCAAGGCGAAAATCAAATATTTAATGTAAAAAAATATCGACAAGCTCCAAAGTTAGGTACTTACAAAACAAAAGATGGTGTTTTTGTTTCAAATCAAACAGAGGTTTTTGAATGCCAGGTAGAGATACTAGGCATTAAAAAAATGGTACGTCTATATTATGAGCCAGAAAAAGACAAGCGTTGGTTTTTAGGTATAAATTAAGTAAAAAAGAGACGGCCTAAGCCGTCTCAATATAATCTTTATTAAGTTTATCTTTATTCAATTTTCAAATTTCTATTTAAGCATAGAATCTAAGAACCAAATGTTCTTATTATAATTAGCGATATGATCTTCTAATAAATTTACTGTGCCAAAGTCATCTGACTCATCAGCAGCCTTTCTAATATCAAGAGCCTCATCACGAAGCTTCCTAGTATCTGCTAATGTGATCTTTATAGCCTTTTCTACATCAACGCTAACACTTTCAAGCTCCTCAATATCTGAAAGAGCTAAATATTCCTTTAAGCTAGCTGCTGGTATTTCACCATTAATTTTTAATAATTCAGCAACATCATCTAGCACCTCTGCATATGAATCGTAAATTGATTCTAAATACTCATGAACTGCCTTGAACTGTGGTCCTACTACGTTCCAGTGAAGATTGTGAATTTTTATATATGAAACAGCTATATCTGCTAAATACTTATTGATTGATTTTACTACTCTTTTATCCATAATGTTTACCTCCTAAATTGTCTTACTTCTTTAAGTTGATTGTATTATAGCATGACAATTCAATTGTGTCAAATTTAATTGTGATAAATTTTATCAATATGCTATAAGTTTTCTTGATAAAATTTTTCGTGCCAATAAAAAAACCGGCCACGATAGTTAGTAATACTAACCACCTGGTCGGTAATGATTTAATTAATCTTATCTAATATCTTAGCCATGACACAAGCTGCCTCACATAAGGACTGCTTTTCTTCTATATTTAAAGACTTATCAAGTTTTGTAGCAAGATTTTCTATAAGGACCTGCCTGCTCTCTTCTATAATCTGCTTACCCGAATCAGTAAGATGAATAAGAACTCGCGTTCTATTTGTAGGATCTGTCCTGCGCTCCACATAGCCTGCATTAGCAAGTGGCGCAACAGTTCGTGTAGCCTGCTCCTGGGATGTGCCAAGCAGCTGGGCTATACGCTTCATCGATAAATCTCCCTCCATATCAAGTACTGTAAAAATATTCATCTGTGTTTTTGTAAAAGGGAAACGTTTACGATCTACACACGAAACCACTACTCCAGCCAAAAGTGTGGATGTTTGAATTAATGAAACCAACTCACTGTGCTCCATAATATACCTTATATACCTCCGCGGAACCGCATTATTTTTCTTAATAGTACAATCGCATATAACAAAAGTCAATAGTTGTTATACAGCAAAATTTGCGTTTATTACACTATTGATTCACATCTATAATTAACATATATCTATTCTTGATTTTAATCTATATTTGCCATATTTCAACTATTATCTTTTGCTAATATTTGACATTTATCAAGTTTTTGTTTAAACTTTAGTACAGCATACAAGGAGGATATAAAATGAAGAAACTTAAAAACTTAATAAAAACAGATGTTACATTATCATTTTGGATTGCTTTAATAGCAATAAGTTTGATTGTGATATCTTCTCTTGTGTTTTCTACACGTATCGAAGCCTTTACAGGTATTATACGAGAGTCTCTCAGTCGTGACTTCGGCTGGTTTTATTTATTAATGGTATTGTTATTAGTAGGGGTATGCATATTTTTAATGCTTAGCCCAATTGGAAAAATTAGACTAGGCGATCCTGGTTCTAGGCCTGAATATAGCACTATATCATGGCTTGCCATGTTATTTTCAGCAGGTATGGGTATAGGACTTGTATTCTATGGTGCAGCAGAGCCATTATCTCACTTTGCTATACAAGCCCCTGAAGCTGAGCTTTATAGTCAGGAGGCTTTGCAGGATGCATTTAAATATTCATTCTTCCATTATGGAATACATGCCTGGGCCATATATGCAATAATTGGCCTTGCAATAGCTTATTTCTTATTTAGAAAGAAGGAATCCACTCTCCTTTCTTCTACATTAAAGCCACTGCTTGGTAATGCGGTGGAGGGAAAGATTGGAAAGATTCTCGATAGTTTAACTATATTTGCCACTGTCATTGGTGTTGCTACAAGTTTAGGCTCTGGTGCTATTCAAATTAATGGTGGTCTAGCTGAATTACTAAACATTCCACAGAATTTTAACGTACAGCTAATTATCATTATAGTTGCAACTGTTTTATTCATGGCATCTGCGCTTTCGGGTTTGGACAAGGGTGTAAAAACATTATCTAATCTAAATATGATTCTAGCAGGTCTTTTAATGGTTGTAGCACTTTTCATGGGTTCAACTGTGAAAATGATGAATACCTTCACTGATACTCTTGGATTGTATCTACAGGATTTACTACGTATGAGTACTAGAACAGGTGCAGGTGATTTAGGCCAGCAGGCTTGGATAAATAATTGGACTATATTTTATTGGGCTTGGTGGATTGCATGGTCCCCATTTGTAGGAGTATTTATTGCCCGTATTTCCAAGGGTCGTACTATCCGAGAATTTGTTAGCTGTGTTTTACTGATACCATCAGTGTTCTCTTTCCTATGGTTCTCAGTATTTGGTGTTCTTTCTACGGACGCCTTTGGTATTGATCCATCTATAGCAGAAAAGCCATTTGCACAGCTTTTATTCGCTGCATTTGATAAATATCCTCTATCTGGGGTAATGTCATTAATAGCGATAATATTAGTATTTTCATTCTTTATTACATCTGCAGATTCTGCTACCTTTGTATTAGCTATGCAGTCTGAGGGTGGTAACGCTCATCCAAACAACAAAATAAAGGTCATTTGGGGTGTACTTGTTTCTACGATTGCTGCCGTATTATTACGTGCTGGTGGACTAGATGTATTACAGAATATTTTGATTATCACTGCATTTCCATTTGCAATACTATTGTTACTTGTTACTATTTCACTTCTTAAAGAATTGAATTACGAACGAGAACAAATGGGATTAACAATCAAACCAAAACGTTATCCTGAAAAGGGAAATCCATTTCGATCTTATGAAGATGATGACGAAGAAGATTTAGCTTAGATTTATTTCATATATAATCGAATATTAAACACTAAGAAAGCCACTGCTTATGCAGTGGCCTTTTTTAATAATCAGGATTGTTTTCTGGATTATTTACGTATACTCCGTATTCTTCCATAGTATCAATAATGGTGTTACGAACTATATCCGCTACCTCATGCGTTTTTAAATCCTTGTAGTCATCATAATAAATAGGTTTTCCGAAGATTACCTTTGTAGTGATAGCTCCAGGCTTGAAGCTATTAAATGCCAAATAGGAATCAATAAGAGTAACAGGAATAATAGGCACCTTTGCCTTCATAGCGCATTTAAAGCTACCTGGCTTAAAACGCTGGACAATATTTCCATTAGTGGCATAACCACCCTCTGAAAACAAAATAAAACGCTTTCCTTCTAGTACCTCATCCGTAATCTGATTCATAATTTTAATATTCTGACGTACGTCATCTAGTGCCAAACGCTTGGCTCCAAGCAAATCTACCATTTCTCTAACAAGAAATCCGTAAGATTTAGCTTTATCCATTACAAAGGTACATGGCTCGTGATGAGCATACATAATACCAAGGGCGTCATATTTTCCCTGGTGATTTGGATACATAACATATCCACCCTCTGTAGGTAAGTTTTCTGTGCCGTATACCTCAGTAGTAATTCTAGCACTCTTTTTCAAAAATCTAATCAAACGCATTGCATATGCGTATCTGGTTTTTTCCGGATATTTATCTTTATGACGAATCATCTTACGCATTGTAGATATAACTTCCGGTCCCCTTTTTGCGTTGAAAAGAATCGCTATAATAAAACGTAACATAAAATCTCCTAAATACTAAATTTAGTATTATTTGGTTTTGTAAAACCAAATTTACATTTTATTGTAGCATATATGATGGTTTGTTCCAATGATTATATGTTAGTTATCACTTACTATTTGTCAAAATATGACTGATATTCTACTACGATGTAGTTTCCAGCAGTGATATCATCATCTACCATATGATTAAGGGCCTTTGTTCGGGCAATAAAGTCATCCTTGTCAGAATCCTCGACTGTAAGATAGTCATCAGCAATAGTCCATAAAGTATCACCAGGCTGAATCTCATAACTCTCGTAGCATGTATATATCTCACGGCTATTAGTAGCACTTGCTCTAGTACTAAAGAAAACAAGACTAATAATAATGGCAACGAAAGCCACAATAACTAATGAAATTCTTCTATTTCTAACTATAATCTCTCCTCTTGTCATATCACCCATCTCCTTTTAGCCGAACATATCGTTCGGAACAACTGTTCTGATATCATAATAGTATTCGAACAATCGTTTGTCAATAATTTTATCGAACAAATTTTCCGAATTTTTGTTTGCAAATATATGTTCCGTATGTTACTCTTTTATTAAGAAAATACGAAAGGAGTATTGTTATGGCTTACGGTAAGATTTCACCTAAACAGCGCCAAATTCTCGAGTACATAAAGTCAGAGATTCTTAATAAAGGATACCCTCCAACAGTTCGCGAGCTTTGTGATGCTGTTAATCTTAAATCCACTTCATCTATACATGCTCATTTAGAGACTCTAGAAAAAAATGGCTATATTCGTAGAGATCCATCTAAACCTCGTGCTATCGAGATTGTAGATGAGAATTTTAATATGGTTCGTCGTGAGGTAGTTAATGTACCTGTTGTAGGAAAGGTAGCTGCTGGCCAGCCACTTCTTGCAGTTCAAAACATAGATGAATACTTCCCTATTCCAGCTGAGCATATGCCAAATACTCAATCATTCATGCTTAGAGTAAAGGGAGAATCCATGATAAATGCAGGTATCCTTGATGGAGATTGCATCATTGTAAAACAGCAGGAAACAGCAAATAATGGTGATATGGTTGTAGCACTTGTAGATGATAGCGCTACAGTAAAGACCTTCTATAAGGAGGACGGTCACATTCGTCTCCAGCCTGAAAATGATACTATGGATCCAATCATAGTAGATAATTGTTCTATTTTAGGTGTTGTATTTGGTGTATTTAGATTCTTCTAATATTTTTAGCAAAAATTAAGCCTGGTGCTGATATATCTTTACAGATAATACAGCCACCAGGCTTTTATTATAATTCTACAATTTCTTTCTTAAATTCTATCGTTTATTCTTTGTCTTCCTTTGCGGCATATGCGTATGGAATTGCAATAAATGCAATGCCACCAATCATATTACCAAGAGTAACCCATAATAAATTGTGGAAATATCCTGACATAGAAACCGCCACACCACATGGATTAATAAGAGCCTCTGTAAGTAATGTCATATTAGCAATACTATGCTCAAAGCCTGTAGTAATAAAGGCAAATAAACACCAGAAAATCATAATGAGCTTTCCTGAATCAGACTTACATCTAAAGCCACACCATACAGCAAGACATACAAGCATATTACATAAAATACCACGAGCTAAAAGCTGTGGTGCTGTAGCTGACATTTTTGCCAATGCACCATTCGCCATAAATTCACCCACTGCTCCATTTGCAAGACCTGTAGCATTATATAAAAGTACAAGCACAATGGAACCGAGCCAGTTGCCTAAATAACATACGATCCAAAGCTTGATTGCATCAAATATTGTAACCTTCTTTTTGATTATACCTGCTGCCATAACCAAATTATTTCCTGTAAATAACTCAGCGCCAGCAATAACAACAAGTGAAAGTGCAATTCCAAAAGAAACACCCATTACTAGTTTTGTTGCAGGTGCTCCCGAAAGCTGTCCACCTATTGTAAAAATAAGCAAAATACCAAATCCAATATATGCCCCTGCAAGCATCGATAAAAGAAAATATCCTACTGGATTCTTTTTTAGAAGTGCAAGCTTCCCAACTGCACCATTTGAAGCAGCCTCAAATTCATCTCTAAACATATTATTTCTCCTTTAGTTTACCCTTAATTGCAATCAATATTAATGTTTGTTGTCAAAGTGAATGCCATCCCAGTAAACATTATTATTAATAATAGTTTCTGGCATCAGCTCTACATCCTTTAGTGCATACTCCTTGAACTTTTCAAAGCCTACGCGATCAATAATATAACCGATGTGCTCTTTTCTAGCTGGAGCGTTTGGAGAGATGTACTCCTCAACAAAATCGTATGTATTCTTAATAATCTTAACGATATTGTCCTCATCTGCCCAAACAAGGAAATCTTTACCAAGTCTAGGATTTTTCTTTCCTGTACGACCCATGATTGTAAGCTTGTAGTATTTCTTTTGAGAACGTGTCCAAGCTCTTGTAGGACACTTTGTAACACAGACACCACATCCGATACATTTTTCTGTATCTCGAACAATTTTATAATTTTCCATTCTAAGTGCGCCAACTGAAAGTGACTGACAGCCCTTTACACAAGCATTACAGCTAATACAGCGGCTAGGATCATACTGAGGCATAGTCATTCCGATAATACCAAAATCATGCATTCTGACCTTTGCACAATCGTTTGAACAACCTGTACATGCAACCTTAAAGTGAAGATCATTAGGATAAATTTCCTTATCAATTCTTCTAGCTAATTCAGAGGTATTGTAATTTGCGAAAGGACATACGTTATTACCGATACAAGCACTAACATTTCTAGTACCTGAAGCGCTATATCCCTTTTCTTTATCCTCGTCATATTGATTGATTCCTACCTTATCGATAATAGGCTGAAGCTTTTTATTTACCTCTTCCATATCCTCAAGATGAATTCCTTCAATCTCAAAGCCCTGACGTGTTGTCAGATGAACATAACCATTTCCATATTCCTGAGCAATCTGCTGAACCATGCCTAAAATCTCAGCATCGCAGTAACCACCTGGAACACGGATACGAGATGCACCGATTCCACGCTCTTTAGAAATACGCCAAGCGTTCTTTTTGGCCTTCTTTGTATTTATATCTAAAGACATACTATTTCCTCCTCAAACTAATTAATCAAAAAGCTCTTTTGCTTCTGTGTAGTTAAAAACAGGACCATCAAGGCAAACATATTTATCGCCCATCTTGCAGTGACCGCATTTACCTAATCCACAGCACATTTTTCGCTCATAGCTTGTCCAAATCTGTTCGTCCTTGATGCCAAGCTTTTGAATCTCCATAATAGTAAATTTGATCATAATAGGAGGTCCAACGCAGATAAATACAGCATTTTCAATATCCTTAAATTTAAGGTCAGGAATGTATTTTGTAACCATACCTACAGGACCTTCATAGCCCTCTGGCGCATTATCAACTGTTTTGATTACATTTATTGTCTTTGACCATTCTTCAAAATCCGCCTTGAATAAAACATCCTCTGGAGATTTGAAGCCGGCAATTACAGTTGTGCTAACAGCATCCTGAGGATTTGCAGCAAAATGCTGAATAACGCCTCTCATAGGAGATACGCCAGTACCACCACCAATGATAACAATTTCCTTTCCCTTATAGTTTTCAATATCAAAGCCATTACCGTATGGTCCACGAATAAAAAGCTTATCACCTACATAGTTTTCAAAAACTTCGTTTGTAACCTTACCAACTCTACGAATTGTAAAATCAACAAGTCCATCTGCAATACCACTAACTGAAATTGGGGCCTCACCATATTTAGGAATAGAGATTTCAAAGAACTGTCCTGGCTTTACTTCTCCGTCAAAAGCCATTCTAAAGGTATACTCCAAATCAGTGTGCTTTATAACTTCCTTGATCTCGGAAAGCTGAGGGATGTATTCGTTTTTCATTCTTATTCACACTCCTTTGCAAGTTTATTTATAAGAGTAGAATATGAAATATATTCAGGACAAACATCATCACAACGTCCACATCCTACACACATTTGATAACCAAATCTCTGCTCAAAATCATGTATTTTATGCATAACCTTGAAACGCATTCTGTCTGAATTATCATTTCTAAATCCATGGCCACCAGCAATCTCTGTGTAACCGTCTACTTGACAACTAGCCCATACTCGTCTACGCTCGCCAACCTTTTCATTGTCCTTGTAGAAAATATCCTGCATGCTAAAGCATGTACATGTTGGACAAACAAAATTACATCTACCACAGTTAATGCAACGACTGCCATATTCCTTGAATAATTCAGAAGACATTGTCTCTTTTGTAATATTCTTTGGAAGAGTAACCTTTACTTTGTTTTCCTTTACAAAATCAGGCTTTACATCCTCTAAAGCACCATTCTTAAATGTTTCTGTAAATTCATCATTTTTTACATCGACGAATGCATTATCTCCATTTACCTTAATATAAAGGTCGTACTGATTAGTTTCATTTGTTCCCATACTTGCGCAGAATCCATTTTCACAAGTATTTGGACATCCCATGAGAACAAATCGAACCATTTCACGTGTGCGCTTGTAATAAAAATCCTCAAACTTATTATCAAGATAAATCTGATCAAGTCGCTTTACTGCGTGAATATCGCATGATCTTAGGAAAATAAGGCGCTTTTTCTCAGGCCCCTTTGGAACTGTAGTCTCATCCTCAGTAAAGTAAAATAATGTTTCGTTAATTGGTAATAACGCCTCTTTAAATGAGTAATCTGATTTTTTATTAAACTCAATTTCATCTAAGCTAGTAACCTGATCGTATCGCACTACATCAACATCAGAAAAGGTTCCGTCTCCTTTTTTTACAACAGGTGCAAATACGTCGTAATCCTGTGCCAGTTTAGCAAAAATTTTTGCCATTTCATCTTTGGAAAACTTGTATCCCATTAGTAACTCCTTTCGTCTACGCTCAATTAGCGGGGCTTGTGATTTTTTTGACAATCAGAAGTCAAAAAAATAACGCCCTTCTTGATAATTATTATCAAGAAAGACGCCCCTTATGTCTGTGATATATATCACGCTCGTATCTTTTCGTATAGAATCACAATTGTAAATACATTTTATTGTTAAAAATCACTATTGTGCAACTTCTTTTAATCTAGCCATATCTAACACTGTTAAAAATCCAGACTCATGAGAAATGATACCTTCTTTTTTAAGCTGAGAAACCAATCTAGACACTGTTTCTCTCTTTGCCCCTAACATATTTGCTAAAAATGTTACTGTAGTTTCAAAACAAATTGTTTTTCCAGAAGCATTATTTTCTCCATAATCTCTGGCTAGTTTCCATATTTTAGCCGCAAGTCTTTTCTCTAATGGATATGTACCATTGGCATTACCGACCTGATGATAAAGTCTTCTCGTCTTTCGGGCTAATGATTCATATAGCTGCATAGTCAATTCATGATCCTGCTCTAGAAGCTTGAATAATTCGCTTCTATGTATAACTAATAGCTTTGTATCTTTTAAAGCCTTTGCACAAATGCTGGTTTTTTCATCCTGTAGAACAACCTCGTTTATAACTTCGCCATTGGTGCAAATAAAAATTATCTTTATTTCACCATATCTACTATTTCGATATAAAGACATATATCCATCTAAAACAATGTACATCGATTTTACATCTTCACGCTCAGAAAATAACACTTCGCCCTTTTTTAAGGTCACTACATTTCCTGCATTCATAAGACTTTCTTTTGATTTTTCGCTTATTAAATTAAATAGACTACGTTCTTTTTTATCGTTCATTATAAAAGCTCCAAAATACCTGCATAGGAAGAAATCTTTGCTTCTTTTATATTATCAAATCCAAGCTCACGGATTTTCTTTGAGCATGCAGGTCCAATAGAATAAATGTTTTTAGGCATATAATTTTTTATAAAAGGAATAGTTGATGTAGCATTACTTCCACTGGTGAAGATAGCTCCATCACACTGCTTTAAATCTTCTATCAAAGCTTCGCTGCATTCTAATTCAGTTGATATATTTTCATAACAAACATGTTTAGATAAAACTATATCTTTTCGTAAATTATCTTCAAAGCCTTTAGATGTATCCTTACAACATAGCCAATGAACAGCAACTGGTTTATCAATGGCATTATTCAACCTGTCAGCTAAATCTATTCCATTTTGCACATCACTAATAACATCTGCATTTATACCAAAAGATCTAAGCGCTGATTCTGTTTTATGACCAATGACAGCAAACTTGAATTTTCCAAGTATTCTTGTATCGAATTTATTAATAGTATTTAAATTCCAGAAAAATGATTTTACCCCATTTGCACTGGTAAATACTAAATAATCTCCGTCACAGGCGTCATTTATAAACGATAAATCAATAACATCAGCTGATATGCTACCAGCCTGAACTCTAACCACCTCAGCTCCAAGTGATATTAACGCATCCTCAAGCTCATTTTTATCAGTTTCTATGACTCCATCTATATAAGAATAATTAAAGTGATGAATTGTAGGCAAAAAATATTTTTTCCCAAATAGTGGTCGCTTCTCAAAGAAATCAAGCTGATTAGAAAGTGAAACAACATTTCCAACCACAATAATTGCAGGAGAAACTATATTCGCCTTTTTTATATCTTCTCCAATTGTGGCTAGCGTACCAATACATTTACTTTGATGATTGGTAGTTCCATTTGATATAACAGCGACTGGTGTAGCAGAATCTCTACCTACGGACATAAGCCCCTTTGCAATTTCTGCAACATGTGCCAGTCCCATTAAAAAAACCAAAGTAACAGTGTCATCTGTAAGCTGTGAATAATCTATATCAGACAGCTGATCTCTTTTACTATGAGCTGTAATAACCTGAAACCCTTTTGATAATCCTCTGTGTGTAATGGGAATGCCTGCAGTGGATAATGCTGCAATGGAAGAACTAACGCCTGGAACAACTTCAACTTCGATACCGTGTTCCTTTAAGAATATGGCTTCCTCTCCGCCTCGTCCAAAAACATAAGGGTCTCCACCCTTTAGCCTAATTACTAGTTCATATTCATTTGCCTTTTCAACTAATAATTCATTGATTTTATCCTGAGGCATTGTATGTAAATGGTTTTTCTTTCCAACAAATATTTTTTCACTGGTAATAGGTGCTAAAGAAAGCATTGCTGGATTTGCTAGTCTATCATAAATAATACAATCAGCCTTTTTTAATAGCCTTTCACCTTTTATTGTTAAAAGCTCTATCTCTCCTGGGCCCGCTCCTAATAAAACTACTTTACCCATTAAAACTCCTTTAATTGATTCAAAATATCATTTACAACAGCATCAATCATGCTTTGATTGCAATCTGCACTGATTGATTCTGCTGTAGCAATTGCTTTTCCATCCTCTGTACCAAAGAGGGCTTTTAAATGATATTTTCCCTCTTCAAAGGACGCATAAGCTCCAATTGGCAAATGGCAATCTCCGCCAATTGCACTCAAAAATCCACGCTCTAAAAATGTAATATTCTTAGAGGAAACATCAGATAATGAATTAACCATATCAAGTACAGCCTGATTATCCTTTGCCACCTCAATAGCCAAGGTCCCCTGTGCTGGAGATGGAATCATATCATTTACATCAAAATATTCTGTAATATTATCCTCTAAATGAAGCCTTTTTAATCCAGCTGCAGCCAAAACGATTCCATCTAACTGTGTACCGTCAGCAAGTCCCTCATGAAGCTTACGGATTCTGGTATCAATATTTCCACGTATTGATACAATTTGTAAATCTGGGCGCATGCGAAGTAATTGATAAGATCTTCGCTTGCTTCCTGTGGCAATAACAGCATTTTCAGGTAAATCCTTTAATGAAGCATATTCCTTTAATAAAAGAGCATCTCTAGGATCCTCCCTCTCCCATGGATTTGCAAAAACAAGCCCCTCCATAGGTGATGATGGCATATCCTTCATGGAATGAACTGCCATTTGAATCTCATTATTCAAAAGACTTTTTTCGATTTCATCAACAAACAATCCCTTGGAGCCAATGGCATCCAAGGGTCTTGTTGTATCCTTATCTCCTGTGGTTGTAATAACAACCACATTATATTCGTTATCTGGAAACTTTTCCTTTAGGCGAGAAATAACATTATTTGTTTGTGCTAATGCTAATTTTGAACCTCGTGTTCCAACATTAATTATCATAATAACTCCTAATAAGGTTTTTATTTATTATAACCCATATGGGAATTAAATTGTTTGATATTCCTTAATTCTTTTAAATGCTGGAATTAACTGAACTGAAAGGCTAGCAGCAAGCATACAAAGAATGAAATCTGGAAGAACTGTAATCAAACAATACTGAACCACAACAACAGCAAAAGATACTGCCTCTCCAACATAGAGATTTTTAATTAAATAAAAATATACAGCACCTACTGAATAATAAGCTATAAGTCCAACTGTTGCTGGAACTAATAACTGGATAAACTTTGTAGCATTTGTCTTTTCAGTAATGTAGCCAATTAAAAATGCAGCAAGAATAAATCCAAGTAAAAAACCAAAGCCAGGGCGAAGTACATAACCGATTCCTCCACCAGCAGCAAAAATAGGAACTCCTGCAAGACCTATAAGAATATATGTAGTAACACTTAATGCACCAAGTCTTGAACCAAGTAAGAAACCTGCCATCAATACAAATAGCCACTGCAAGGTAAAGTGCATTGTGTAGAGTGGTAGGGGAATGTCAATTTTAATAAAGGCTCCAACCACAATAAGGGCAGCAAATAATGCAGTAAAAGTAATGTCCTTTGTTGTTAGTTTCATAAATAAACTCCTTTTATATCTATTATATGTGATTTAAGTCACACTAAGAAAATATCATAAATATGTGTTTAAAAAAAGGACAATATAATAAAAAAAGGCTATGTACCTTTGTAAATACAAAAACACATAGCCTATACAAAACAAAATTTTATAAATCCGCTGAATCGATGATAACTCCATCCTTCCAGATACGCTCTAAATCGTAGAATAATCTATCTTCTTCTGAGAATAAATGAACGATAACATCCTCATAATCCATAAGCACCCAAGTACTCTGACGATTACCCTCGATGGATTTAGCATGAATTCCCTGCTCATATAATAATCTATCAACTTCATCCTGCATTGCATTTAGCTGACTCTGGTTTGATGCAGATGCAACAATAAAATAATCAGCCATAATGCTAACATTTGAAATATCAATAGCTTTTACATCGATTGCTTTTTTATCATCTAATGCTTTGCAAACAAGCTTTGCCATATCTCTAGATTCCATTGTTTACCTCTCTTCGCTTAATAATATTTAAATAGTAATTGTAAGTATCTATTGTAGTTGGATCTACCATATCAGGATTTTCATTAAGATAATTAACAGAATCCTGAAGAATCATAAATACACACATATCCAAGTCTTCAAAGGCCATTTTTCTCAAAATATCAAGTCTAGGCTGCTTGTCACGACCTGGCTCTATATAATCTGCCACAAAAATAATCTTGTCTAAAAGATTCATATTAGGACAGCCTGTTGTATGTACCTCTATTGCATGAGCAATCTGCTCATCGAAAACATCATATTTACTCTTGCAAAAATAAGCTCCCACCTTGCCATGAAGTAAATGTGGATACTTGTTTTCTATGTCTGTAATAGGTATATCATTTTTATGACATATACTTAGACGCTTTTCATCTGAAATACATTTTGCAGAATCGTGTAGCATTCCTGCTACCATAGCGTTAAAGGCTGGATAATTCCATTTGGTAGCCATATTGAAGGCAGTGTTAGCCACACCTATAGTATGGATATAGCGGCTTGGCTTTAATTCCTTTTCCATGGCCTCGGAAAGCTCCATTACTTTTTTATAGTCGTATTTATATGAGCTATATAAATGGTGCTCTACAATATACTCTGCCACCTTTTGATCTAAGTCAGCTCTCACCTTTTGATTGGTATAAAAATCCTTACGAATAACAGTAGATGCCACCGCATTAGCACTATAGTCTAAAAGCTCAAAGCTTCCATCATAAAGGTCATTACATTCTGAAATTGCTTTATTAACAGCAGTAATATCATCGCCCTTTCTAGGCGCAGCAATAATAGAAGCATTGCCCGAAATAATTTCTGGATGAACCCATTTAGTGAAATTGATGATGCTATCACTACCCATTATGAAAAATAATTCATCATCAGGATACTCTAATGCGTACTCCTGGAGGGTAATATAAGAATAACTCTTTCCAGCACGAAGAATTTCACGTTGATCAACAGCAAATCCCTGAATGTCTTCAATGGCAAGCTTTACCATATCAAGTCTACAAGAATCTGCTATATTTTCTGCTGTATCCTTATGGGGCGGTGTACCTGCCACAAGAAAATACACTATATCCAATTGATATTTTTCCTTTGCGGTCTTTGCAATATCAACATGGGTATTATGTATTGGGTTGAAGGTTCCGCCATATATGCCAATTCTCATGATGTCTCCCTCTGAAGGCTCCCTCAAAGAAGTCTACATGTAAAAATAATTACTGTGGTAATTTAATAGCAGGCTTTTTTGAAGCTCTGTATAAAATAATTTTTCTACCAATTACTCTGACAACCTCTGAATGTGTACGCTCAGATAAAACCTGTGCAATTTCCTTTGGATCATCAAAGCAGTTCTTTAGAACATTGATTTTGATTAATTCTCTAGCCTCAAGTGCCTCATCAACTGCGTTTGTATACTCTGGTGTGAGTGAAGCCTTTCCAATTTGAAGAATAGGATTCATATCTGAAGCCAAAGATGATAAATATGCTCTTTGCTTATTAGTCATAATAACTCTCCTGTTTATTTATAATAATCGAATACTAAACCATACATTCTAACTGTATCGCCATCCTGAATGCCCTTTTCTTCTAATTCCTTAAGAATACCCTGTTCCTTTAAGAAATTCTGGAAGAATAAGAATCCCTTTTCTGATTCAAGATTTGTGTAACCTAACATCTTTTCAATACGTGGGCCTTCAACTACATAGTCACCCTCGTTATTGATTTCGATAGTATATGGCTCTTCGTCAAATGCACGAATTGTAGGATCAAACTCCTGCTCATATACGATTGGTGCATCATCACAAGTGTCAAGTAATCTAACTACTTCGTATAATAATTCCTTTAGGCCAAATCCACTAACTGCAGAAATAGCAAATACCTTGATGCCCTTTGGCTCAAATTCTTCTTTTAATGATAAAAGAACTTCGTTGCTTTCTGTACCAATAACATCCATTTTGTTGGCAGCAATAACCTGTGGCTTCTTTAGAAGTGATGGATCATAGGCTGCTAACTCTGAAGAAATTGTCTTGATATCTTCAATTGGATCTCTACCCTCTACTGAAGCGCCATCAACCATGTGAATAATGACCTTTGTACGCTCAATATGTCGAAGGAATTCGTGACCAAGACCGATACCCTCTGAGGCACCTTCGATAAGTCCTGGAATATCTGCTATAACAAATCCATTTATATCATCAACATCAACAACACCAAGATTTGGACTTAATGTTGTGAAATGGTAATTTCCGATTTTTGGTTGCGCATTTGTAACGCGTGAAAGGAATGTTGACTTTCCAACATTTGGATAACCAACAAGACCTACATCTGCTATAACCTTTAGCTCAAGCAATACTTCAAGCTCAATAGCATCTACACCTGGCTTGGCGTATTTTGGAGCCTGCATGGTAGATGTGGCAAAATGCTGATTTCCAAGGCCGCCCTTTCCTCCTGGAAGAACTACCTGTCTTTTGTTATCGCCTGACATATCCGCAATAACTCTACCACTTTCAGCGTCTTTAATTACAGTACCCTCTGGAACCTTGAGAATAAGATCCTCACCATTTTTACCATGGCAATTATCCTTTCCACCTTCCTCGCCAGCGCCTGCAGCGAATTTGCGTCTATGACGAAAATCTGTAAGTGTATTGAGGCCTGGATCTACCTCAAAAATAACATCTCCACCTTTTCCGCCATCGCCACCATTTGGGCCACCATTAGGTACATACTTTTCACGGCGAAAACTAACATGACCATCGCCGCCTTTTCCTGATTTAATAATAATTTTTGCTCTATCAGCAAATGACATAAATACTCCTATTCTGCCGATTTATCCAAGCCAACTAATCTATTCTAAAATGATTATTTAGTCTAATTACAAAGTCTATATTTTAGAAATCAATCAGGCAGCTAAAACCAGCTCATAACAAATAATGAGTTACTAAAAAAACAACCCGACTACAATAAATATAGTCGGGTCAAATAATTACTGTTCTACTGGATAGACAGAAGCCTGCTTCTTGTCTCTACCTTTTCTTTCGAAACGAAGTACACCATCAACTAAAGCAAAAAGTGTATCGTCTCCACCGAGACCTACATTGTTGCCTGGAAGAATCTTTGTACCGCGCTGTCTGTAAAGAATATTGCCAGCCTTTACGAACTGACCGTCTGCTCTCTTTGCGCCTAATCTCTTAGACTCTGAATCTCTACCGTTCTTAGTAGAGCCAACACCCTTTTTATGAGCGAAGAACTGAAGGTTCATCTGTAACATGTCTTACACCTCCTTGTATTGCAATGATATATACTCATCGCCGTATTGTTTTTGAATTTGGTCCAAACCTAATAACATTGAGTCTAATAAAAGTCTGCTGGAATCTGAAATAGTATCAGTGAAGGAAATCGATATATGACCTCCATCCTCTGCAGCATCACCAGAAAATGCATCATCAGTAAATTGCTCAATACTATTAATAGTATTTATAACTAATACTGAAACTGCAGCACATACGATATCATAGCCTTTATCGGCAAAACCCGCATGTCCATCTAGTGTAATTCCTTTATACTTATTGTTATGTTTGGAAATAACTACGGTAATCATGATTAGCCGTTAATCTTCTCAATCTTAACCTGTGTGAAAGCCTGTCTGTGGCCGTTCTTATTGTGGTAACCTGTTTTTCTCTTGTACTTGTAAACGATTACCTTCTTACCTCTGCCTTCTTTAACAACAGAAGCCTCTACTGAAGCGCCCTTTACTACTGGGTCGCCTACCTTGAGATCCTTGTCGCTAACAGCAAGAACCTGATCAAAAGTAACCTTCTCACCAGCCTCTACACCAAGCTTTTCAATGGTAATGATATCGCCTTCAGAAACTTTGTACTGCTTACCACCTGTTGCAATAATTGCGTACATGGTTGCTCCTCCTTTTTATCATTACTCGCCAGTTTCGGTGGCGTCTCGGAATGAAACGCACTTAAAAAACCACACTGAGCGGCATACTCAAGTATATTAACATACACAAACACCTTCGTCAATGAGAATTGTAGCAAAAAATGAGAAAATTTCGTGTTTTTAATCGATTTCATGAACATCGCCCAAATGCTTTTTTAGGTAAGCATCTAGCGAGCTTAAGGATCCGTTTTTAGCTTCACGAATTTTTTGGGCTTCCTCATCTAAGCAATGCCTGCAGGCTTTTCGAAGATCATCCTCTTCGTTGGCTGCAAACCAATCATTAAACTGCTCTTCTAAATCCTCATTTTCCATGAACTTGAACTTACTAAGCTGAAGTGTTAACTGGGAAATAGATCTAGTCCTAACTGTTGTTTTAACATCATCAGTAAGATTTAACTCTGGATGCTCCTTGGTGTAGCCCAAAAGCTCCTCGTTTGCAATACTTTCTGCTTTATTTTCAAGTACTGTAATTATTGTTCCTAAATCCATACCCAAACACCCCCACAGTGCAATAAAAGTCTTTGTTAATAACTATGTATCCCATTATAGCATCATAGCATGCTGTTGAAAACAAAAGAGGAGCTGAAATTCAGCCCCCCCTAAAAAATTATTCAAGTTTGAATGTAGTCACGAAATCATTAATTGTATCTGCTGAATGTGAAACATCGTTTGCAGAATCTGATACGCTTTGACTCTCCTCTGCTACTTCGTTTGCACCTGCCGCTAATACATCTACAGTAGAAAGAACCTCCTCCGTACTAGCCGATTGTTCTTGTGATATGGCCGCAACGCTTGTGGCAATATCATCAATTTCTCCAATCATTCTAATCATGTCCTTCATAGATTGGCTAGTAGAATCCAGGTTGTCCAAAAGTTCCTTGAAGGTATTCTGAGCAGTTTCAACTGCACCAGCACTCTGATTTATATCTTCCATGTTCTCTGATGATTTAGTTGCAAGCTCTGAGATTTGCTCCATAACCTCACCAATGATAGAACCAATTTCTTTACTTGCATTAGCACTTTCATTTGCAAGAGAACCAATTTCTGAAGCTACAACTGCGAATCCCTTTCCTGCCTCACCTGCACGAGCAGCCTCAATAGAAGCATTTAATGAAAGAAGGTTTGTTTGATCTGCAATAGAATTAATCATAACTACGATTCCTTCAATTCTCTTTGCAGATTCTTCTACTGTTGTAACAACATTGTTCATATCCTGCATAGACCGGGAAATGGATTCCATACTTGAATTAACTGCGCCCATATCCTTTTCGCCCTGATCTGCCTTTTCAACAAGTGTCGCCATGGTAGCATCTGTTTCCTGCCCCTCATTTGTAAGGTCTGATACCATTTCAGCCAGCTGAGTTGCATTAATAGCCAGCTCACTAACAGCAGAAGCTATACCGTTCATGGTATCCTTTATCTGATCCATTGAAACAGACTGCTCCTTTGCCTGTAAATTCATGTTTTCAGAAGAATTCTTGCTATTGTCGGCAATATTAGACAGCTGCTTTGTCTCATTTTGCATGTTCAAAAGGGCTCCGCGCATATTTTCAATAAACTTGCGCATATTTTTATTCATTCGGCCAATTTCATCATTGCCCCTTGCTTCTACGTTTATAGAAAAATCATTTTCTGTGATGCAGATAATATCATCAGTAAGCTTTGCTACCGGCTTTGTAACAAGAATTTTAACTACATTCAAAGTCAAAATAACTGCCAAAATAGCCATGATGACAACTAACACTACGGTTACAAATAAGAGATGTCTAAGCTCAGCTAAAACAACATCCTCTGAAACATAAGAAATCATCGTCCATTGTGTGTTAGGAACTGTTGCAAGTGCTACATAATATGGATTTCCTTTATTACCATTAATTACCTGAATACCTGTAGCACCAGAAGAAACACTGTTTGCAATAGCAGTAACAAAGGCATTGTCTGGATGCTCTAAAGCGGAGGTACCAGCATATCCCTCATACTCTGAGGCTATAATCGAAAGAGAGTCATCCAATAGCATAGCTTTACCCTCTTCATATGGTGTGTATTCAGAGACTGTGGTTGCAATATCAGCTAAATATAAATCTCCAGCAATAACACCTGATTCTCCACCAGGAAGCTTTACTTCACGGGCAAGAGAAACATTCATGCCACCGTTTGTAGCATCTACATATGGAGTACACCATGCAAATTCCGACTGACCCTGTCCACCTACATACCACGCTCTCTCCTCGGCAACAAATCCCGCATCAGGCTGCCAGCCTGTCATATCTATATATTGGCCATTAATATATCCAAAAAATCCCGGATACATATCATCAAATGAATTTTGGGTAAAGCGGAAATTATTGTAAACTCCATCAACTCCACCAAAATCAATATTTTCAATAGTATCAGCCATTGCGCTATAATAGCCACGTCTATTTTCCAGCAGCATGCCCATATCAGAGGCATTGGCTCTGGTTTCCTGCTGCAGTTTACCTTGCGCCTCTTCAATTATTACAGATCTTGCATTTATAAAAATAATAGTCGCAACAATAATTAAACAGGCTAAAAAGCTAGGAATAATAATACACGAAAGCTTACCAGCAATGGATGTGCTTTTTTCACTGTTTAGAGCAGACTTTTTCCCCATAAAAAACCTCCTATAACAAGAAATTATAGGTAAATTATACTTTGTTTTTGGGGCAATTTTATATTTTCACAAAAATATTATAATTATTTCACACAAGTAGAAATCGGTGCATATATTCGACTACGTGTAATCTCAAGTAACCCTAATTTTGTAAAACCATGAACTCCAATTTTAGATATATCTTCTTTAGTCAATTCCTTGAATCGATTGATAAGAATCTGTTCTTGTTCCTTTGAAACCTTTAACAAATCCACAATGATAATACCAGAAATCGATCTAAGTCTCATTTCTCTGACAATAGCTTCTAAGGCCTCTAAATTTGTATCCATAGAAGATGTCTTGCCACTATTGCTGGCAGAATTTACATCAACTACTGTCATTGCCTCCGTTTGCTCAATGACAATATTTCCTCCGCTTTTTAAATAACTAATTTTTGAAATGGCTTTATCTATTATCTTTGTAAAATCATATAACTTCCATAGGCTATAATCATCATTATATTCTCTGATTTTGGGATAATTAGAAATAACCTCTGGTATGTCTGATACTATTTCACAATCCTCTGGGACAAATGATTCTATATAAAAATCTATTGTATCTATATATCCACATTCATTTTTTAGGTTGGTTTGTTCCTTTGATTTAAAAAGACACGAGCATGGCTTAGTTCCCTTAGGATCTTGACTAATAGATACAAAAAATTTATCTCCCTGACAAACCTTTTTATTTTCAGATTGACGATAAATATATTCCTCTGGATTTAACTTTCTATTTTCTATAAAGCCCTTTTCACCAATAGAAAGCTTTAAAATACAAGAATCTATATCCTTTAGCACCTTTTCAACTGTTGCCTCGCAGGTCAAACCAACCCTTGTATTATCAATATTGATTAAATCCACGGCATTATCCTTTTCATCAAAAGAAACAAGGAGCCTAAGCTCCTCGTTTTCATAAATGCCCTTTGTAATTACACATTTTTTAATGCTCATCTCCAATATCTCCTAGAGAAACAAGTGCATCCTTTTCACCTGTAAACATATCAATACGTTTAATATCCAAAGATAATTCGTCAAATTCTGGCAAACCAAGATATTCGTGGAAGGCCTTTATAACTAATTCCGGCTTTATGTTATCTGTGCTACCACTAGATACCAAAAGATCATAAACTGGTACGCCGTCCTTGATTTCGATATTGAATCTATAAATTAGAGGCTTTAAATCAAGCTCTCTTTCACCCTTTTTGGTTTTCTTAATTATGTTGATGCTTGAAGCCTCATCAAAGAATTTTTCTTTTAAATCTGCAATATTTTCGATGTAGCAGGCATCATCCTTTGAATCCTTGTAGGTAACAATATAGCTGGCAGCTGTAACTGCTGACATACATTTAACAGCATTGTCAGGAAGGTATCTAAAGCCTGTAATAGCAAGTCCTTCCACCATATTTTCATTAAGAGAAGACATGCCTGTCTGGCTATCAATTTCTTCTTTAATATCAATGTCCATGTACTCGCCCTCAGAGGTAAGCCCTACTCCAAGTGGCGATGCAAAGGACATAATCTGATGAGGGTTGAAGCCCTCAGAATATTTGATTTGAATACCTGAACGCTTTACGGCCTTTTGGAAAAATCTCATTAAATCCAAATGGCCAACATATCTCATTATTCCTGTTTTTTCGAATTTTACTCTAACGCGCATTAAAACATACCCCCGTTCCAAGCATAGCAGAACCGCATCCACTACAGCTCATCTTACAATTAGGAGTAACCTTTGCATTCATTGCATTCTCCCATTCTCTCTTTAAGAAGCTCTTTTTCACATGACAATCAATGAAATCCCATGGAAGAATTTCATCTAAATCACGCTGACGATATGCATAATACTCTATAGATATATTGTTCTTTTCAAATGCTGCAAGCCACTTGTCAAAATCAAAGTACTCGCCCCATGCATCAAAATAGCATCCGCTCTTGTATGCATCTAAAATAGCTGGGCAAAGACGTCTGTCACCTCTAGCAAATACACCCTCAAGAACTGTAACATCAGAATGATGCCAATTGTACTTAAGGGATTTTTGATTGAGCTGAGCCTTCATTTCGTCGTTTACCACCTTTGCGCGACGAAGGTACTCTCCAGCCTCATACATAGGAGCCCACTGGAAAGGAGTAAATGGCTTTGGGACAAAGAATGATGTAGAAATGGTAATCTGGCATCTGCCCTGTCTTTCTTCCTTTGGAACTGTATCATAATATGCAGCAGCAATTTCATTTGCAAGCTGTGGAATAGCCTTCATATCCTCATCTGTCTCTGATGGAAGTCCAAGCATAAAGTATAGCTTTACCTTGTTCCAGCCGCCCTTAAAGGCAAGGGTAGCTCCTCCAATAATATCTTCCACAGTAAGGCCCTTATTAATAACATCTCTCATTCTCTGAGAGCCTGCCTCTGGAGCAAAGGTAATGCTGGATTTTCTAACGTCCTGAACCTTACTCATAACATCAAGCGAAAATGCATCGATTCGAAGAGATGGCAATGAAACATTTACCCCCTCTGAAAGACAATCATCAATAAGGAAATCCATAAGCTCTCCAAGGGCATGGTAGTCACTTGATGAAAGTGAGCTAAGGGAAATCTCCTCATGTCCTGTGGCTGCTAATAATTCCTTTGCCTGCTTTTTGAGAACCTCTACTGATTTTTCTCTATTTGGTCTGTAAATCATACCAGCCTGGCAGAATCTACAGCCACGAATACAGCCACGCTGAATTTCAAGAACTACTCTGTCCTGAATAGCGCGAACAAATGGAATAAGCATCTTGGTAGGATATGGGCTAGAATCCATATCTGTAACCACCTGACGCTCTACAGTAGCAGGAACATCATCGTAGATTGGCTCAAATGACTCAATGGTGCCATCGCTCTCTTTGTATGTAACCTTGTATAAGGATGGTACATAAATACCAGGAATGTGACATGCTGCACGAAGGAACTTTTGTCTATCAAAGCCCTTTGCTCTATGCTCCTTGTAAAGATCTAAGAGAGCATCATAGCTGGTCTCTCCCTCACCAATATATGCAATATCAATAAAATCTGCTATAGGCTCTGGATTGGCTGCACATGGACCACCAACAATGACGATTGGATCATCATTTGTTCTGTCCTTTGATTCTAAAGCAACACCAGATAAATCTAAAATCTGCAAAATGTTTGTATAACACATTTCGTACTGAAGTGTCATGGCAATAAAATCAAAATCCTTTATTGGGTCCTGTGACTCCAACGCAAAAAGGGGTATATTTCTTTCCTTCATCAGAACATGTAAGTCTGGCCAAGGTGAATATACCCTTTCACAATATGTGTCCTCACGTCGGTTTAGCATATCGTATAGAATAGCTATACCAAGGTGTGACATACCTACTTCGTAGACATCAGGAAAGCACATGGCAAATCTGATATCTACGTCTGCAGGATTTTTCTTTACACTATTAAATTCGTTGCCGATATATCTGGCAGGCTTGTCAATCTGCATCAGAATATCGTCAGTTAATGCTAATTTCTTCATAAATACCTATCTTTGGGCAAGCTCAGAAGTTATATCTTCCCAGGTAACCCCTTTTTCAGCCATTAAAACCATCATATGATATAGGAAATCAGATATCTCATATTTAGTCTCTTCTGGATCAGGATTCTTGGCAGCTATAACTATTTCTGTAGCCTCCTCGCCAACCTTTTTAAGGATTTTATCTAAGCCCTTGTCGAAAAGATAATTTGTATAGGATCCTTCCTTTGGATGAGCCTTTCTGTCTAGGATAACATCATAAACATTTTCAAATACCTTAAGAGGATTGCGTTCTACATACTCCTTTTTTACAATCTCATTGAAGAAGCAAGATGGTGCGCCAGTATGGCATGCAACTCCAACTTGAGAAACTTTCGCCAAAATGGTATCAAAATCACAGTCCGCAGTCAATGACTTGACATACTGAAAATGACCACTTGTCTCACCCTTTACCCATAGAGACTGACGAGAACGAGAGAAATATGTCATTTTTCCTGTACGGATTGTGGCATTTAAGGATTCCTCGTTCATATATGCAACCATAAGCACTTCATTTGTCTGAAAATCCTGAACTACAGTTGGAATAAGGCCATCACAATTTGGCTTTAGATCTTCCCATAAAAGCTTTGGCTCAAAATTGTCCATCTTGATACCAGCATCTGACAAATCACTCTTTAGCTGCATAATATCAGATGTAGTGTCATTAATATATGGGCCAGAAATACCTCTAATCTGTGAGGATTTTAGGATATCTGCCACATAGTCTAAATTGAAATCATCCACCTGAACAATATAAGGAATAGGTGTGATGTTTTCTAGACTCTGCAAAAGACCTGTATTCATAACAACAATTTCATGAACAGCATTCTTTAAAAAATCCATAGATTTAAATAGAAAATCTACAGTACTAAGGCTAACTAAGATTTTGTGCGCGCCAAATCTAGCTGATGCTTCCTTTACTAAATCGATTGTCTCTGGCTTTGAACCATTTAGGATTACCTCTACGCAGCCTGCGTAAAGTAATTTTTTAACGTCCTCTAAACGTCTGATATTTCCGCCACCGCAGGTCTTTACCTGGATGTTTCTGTTTATCTCGCGAATGGCCAGTATATTTTTTTCATGCTCCTCATCATCTGTAGATAAATCGTAGATAATGATTTTATCGATACCACTATCATCATATACAGATGCAAGCTCGATAACGTCCTTTTTTTCATCAAGCTCCATAGGATTCTTGACTGCCATTCCATCTTTCAAATAGATTGTAGCTACTATATTTTTGTGTTCCATAATTCTGTCAAACTCCTCCGTAATTAAATAGATCCCTTGGTAGTCATAGTGTCCACTATTCTAGGATCAATAGTAGTTGCTTCGTCTAAGGCCTTTGCAAATGCCTTGAACATAGCTTCACACATATGATGTGAGTTGCCCGGTGTAATAACCTTGATGTGTAAATTAATGGCAGCAGAATAACTAATTGCATAAAAAAATTCTTTAATCATTTCTGTATCCATATAGCCAATTTTTTCTGTTGGAAATTCAGCTTCAAAGGACAAATATGGTCTATTGCATAAATCAACTGCTACTAAAACCAAGGTTTCATCCATTGGCAAAATGCAGCTACCATATCTCTTTATGCCCTTTTTAGCGCCTACAGCTCTTTTGATGGCTGTGCCAAGCACTATTCCTGTATCCTCAATTGTATGATGGCAATCAACATTTAAATCACCCTTTATCTGGGCATTTAAATCAAATAAGCCATGACGAGTAAAGGCATCTAACATATGGTCAAAAAATCCAATGCCAGAGCTCACCTCGCTCACTCCTGTACCATCAATTGAGAAATCAATTGCTATATCTGTTTCTTTTGTTTTTCTAGCTACTTTAGCTCTACGTTCTTCTGTCATATTCCCCCACCTAACATTACTTGACCTTTTAATTATACCCAATCCAGGTTAATTATTAAAGATGGTTTAAATATCTTCAAATCTTACTTTTATTGAGTTTGCATGAGCTGTTAACTGCTCATTATTTGCAAATTTAACTATGTCTGGATAGACTGCCTCAAGAGCTTCCCTCGAGTATGAAACAATGCTGGACTTTTTAATAAAATCATCCACTGAAAGTGGTGAGAAAAATCTAGCTGTTCCATTTGTAGGGAGCACATGATTTGGACCAGCAAAGTAATCTCCAAGAGGCTCTGATGAATACTGACCAAGGAAAATTGCTCCTGCATTTTTAACATAGGTCATGGTCTCAAATGGATTTGCTGTAACAATTTCAAGGTGTTCTGACGCAATGGCATTTACGCATTCAACTGCATCCTTCATGTTTTCAGCAATTAAAAGATAACCAAAATTATCTAAAGACTTTTGAATAATATCCTTTCTAGAAAGGATTTCTACGAATCTGTTGATTTCTTTTTCAACCTCGTCAGCAAGCTTTGCACTAGTTGTAACTAGAATTGCGCTAGCAAGCTCATCATGCTCTGCCTGAGAAAGTAAATCAGCAGCCACATATGTAGGGTTTGCAGTCTCATCTGCCAACACCAAGATTTCTGAAGGGCCAGCAATTGAATCGATTGAAACATATCCAAACACAGCCTTCTTAGCCAAGGCTACAAAAATATTTCCCGGACCCACAATTTTATCAACCTTTGCAATGGATTTTGTACCAAAGGCTAGGGCTGCGATTGCCTGAGCGCCACCACATTTGTAGATAGTGTCAACTCCAGCCTCATTTGCAGCTACAAGTGTACTTGGATTTACCTTTCCATTTTTGTCACATGGTGTAGTCATATAAATATTCTCAACACCAGCCACCTTTGCTGGCATAACATTCATAAGGACTGATGAAGGATAAACCGCCTTTCCACCTGGCACATACACGCCAACCTTTGCCAAAGGACTGACCTTCTGTCCTAAAATGATTCCCTCCTCTGAGGTAAACCAGCTGTTTTGCTTTTGTTTAGCGTGATACTTTTCAATATTAACAAGTGATTTTCTAATTACATCTATTAGCTCCTCCGAAACCAATGTATAGGCCTCTTTGATTTCCTCTTCGGTAACCACAATATTATCAGAGTTAATATCCGCACCATCGAATTTTTTTGTGTATTCAAAAACTGCCTTATCACCATTTTCTCTAACATTATTTACAATTTCAGCTACTGTATTTTCGTACTCTGTATATTGCTGAGGGCTGCGCTTAAGCAAAGTCTCAAGTATATTGTCAATAGTATCCGAATTTAGTTTAAGCTTTCTCATTTTCAAGAGCTCCCTTCAATTTCTCAATTAGTTCTGTTATTCTCTCGTATTCCATCTTCATGGAAACCTGGTTTACTACCATTCTAGCTGAAAGAGGACATACCTCCTCCAACACAACAAGTCCATTTTCTCTAAGAGTAGAGCCAGTCTCTACTATATCTACAATAACCTCTGACAGACCAACGATTGGTGCCAATTCTATAGATCCGTTTAGCTTTATAATCTCAACAGTTTGATTCTTTTTATTGTAGAAATAATCCTTTGCAATTCGAGGATATTTGCTGGCTACTCTGATTAGCTCATGATGCTTTAAAAGCTCCTCTGCCTCCTGTGGTCCGCATACGCACATTCTGCATTTGCCAAATCCCAAGTCCAGCACCTCATAAATATTTCTATTTTCTTCTAAAATAGTGTCCTCTCCAACAATACCAATATCAGCAGCACCATACTCAACATAGGTAGGCACATCTGGTCCCTTGGCAAGGAAAAAGCGAAGCTTTAATTCCTCGTTTGTAAATATAAGCTTTCTTGTATCAGGATCTTTCATTTCCTCGCAGGTGATTCCAATACTTTCAAATAAAGCTAAAGTTTGTTTTGCTAATCTGCCCTTTCCTAAGGCAAATGTCAAATATCTATCGCTCATTTTATACCTGTCTTTCTAGTGCTAACATCAACTGATCAACTGTAATAGCAAATCCAATGGCTGGTGAAGCCTTTCCAAAATGACTTAAAAGTGTATCGTATCTACCACCTTTAACAAGTGGTTCGCCCACACCGTAGGAATATCCTGTAAAAATAATTCCTGTGTAATATTTGTATTCAGAAATCATTCCAAGCTCAAAAGAAATATATTCCATTACGCCATTTTTCTTTAATAACTCGTATAGCTTTGTTAAATATTCTAGGGCATCATAAACCTTTTTGTATTTCTTTGCCTTTTCCAGATAAGTATCCCATCCCTCTGGGGAATTTAGAATTTTTCCTGTTAACTCAAATAGCTCAATTAAGCCCTTGCTAACTCCGGACTTTTCAAGTAAATCCTTTGCGCCAAAGAAATTTTTATTAGAAATAAAATTAATAAGCTGCTCTTCCTTTTCACAGCTTAGGGCAGCTGCATCAATAAGCCCTCTAACAACATCGTTATGGCCTACACCAATTTCAAATTCCTTTAGGCCTGCATCCTTTAATGCTCTAACGACGATAGTTAGGATTTCAGCATCTGCCATAGCAGAACTATCCCCGATAAACTCAAGACCTGCCTGTGTACTTTCCTTTAATCGTCCCTGCAGGCTATGGTAATTGATAAAAACGTTACCCTCGTAGGAAAGCTTTACAGGTCCATCAATATCGGAAAAATACATAGCTGCCGCTCTTGCAACAGAAGGAGTAATATCAGGTCTAAGCACTAATGTGTTTCCCTCTCTATCAAAAAATTTGAACATCTCATTTGATTTGCACGAGCCTACTTCCTTTGAAAAAGTATCAAAATACTCAAAGGTAGGAGTAGAAATTGGCATGTATCCATAGGACTTGAAGCATTTTCTAAGGTTGTATAAAACGTCTAATTTTTTCTCATATTCGCTGTTATAAATGTCGCGAACACCCTCTGGTGTGTGTAAAGTTAAATTTTTCATTTTATCTCCTCGCACTTTAGTCTGCTAATGTAATAAAGCGATTATAACTGAAAAATGCCGTAAAGTCAACTTTCACGGCATTTTAAATCAATATTTATCATATCAAGATACGGAACTAGTAAATTAGGCTTGGTTTCAAAGAAAAAATCTTCGTCTAACTCTTCAATTCTAAAGCTTTTTCTTCCGCCCTCTTCCATTCTGTCCCAAAAGGTTTTGAGCTTTCTATAGGTAAGATAATAATATACGTCTCTCTCACTAAAGAAAATAAGAATAAAGGCAAGACCGTCCTGTTCTTCCCAACGTCCCATAAAGTCAATCTGATGCTGATGGATATTTTGTAATGGGAAGGTATCCTTATTGCACTCTTTTGCATCAAAGCAAACTGGTATCCCCTGGATGGCGCCTACATAATCGACAGTAGACTTTTGATCAAAGTAGGCAAGGGTAATGTGCCCCTTTTTGCTATCCATCTCTATGGGTGTAATTGGAGTAGGTATTTTTTGCACTAAAGCAAGCTTATTCTCCTCATATACCTCGTTTGTCTTATTAATAAACTCTTCAAAGGTGGAGCCTCGAAGGCCCCTTGATTTAAATGTAGACATTAAACTCCCCTGGCTCCTTTGCCTCGTACTTTCTTCCATCCTCAAATTCAATTGAAAATGCATGCAAAAGTTGGGACGAAGCCTTTAATTTTTTATTAATAGAAGCATTTCCGTATTTCATATCCCCTAAAATTGGATGCCCAATAGAAGACAAATGAGCACGAATCTGATGCGTTCTACCTGTTATTAGATGAATCTCTAAAAGTGTCAAATCATCAGATAAATATTTTAAAGGACGATAGGCTGTTTTAATTGGTTTTGCATCCTCTGATGGAGCTTTTGTAATAGTCACTTTATTTGTAGCTTGGTCTTTATATAGATATCCATCAATAGTACATTCATCCTGAATTTTACCCAAAACAATAGCATGATAAAGCTTTTTGCAGGTTCTTTTCTTTAAAGCCTCACCCAAGCTCTGAGCTGTCTTTAGGTTCTTGGCAAATAGCACTATTCCTGAGGTATTTCTATCAAGTCTATTACAAACACTAGGATGAAAATGCTTGAAATCCTCTTCCGACAATTGATTGGTATTGATCATATACGAAATAGCCATTTCATTAATAGAAACATCTGAATCGGAATCCTTTTGAGACTTTATTCCACTAGGCTTGTTAATGATAATCATATCATCATCTTCATGAACGATATCAATCTTATGACTAACCCCTTTTAACTTTTGGTACAAAGGATCCATGGTGCCGGCGCCAGTCATTTTGTCATAGGTTTCATCGGAAAACCAAATTTTAACATTGTCACCTTTATTAAGCTTTTCTGAGCCATCAGCTTTTTTATCATTCAAAGTAATATTTTTCTTACGAAGCATTTTATAAATAAATGATGTGGAAGCCTCCGTAAGAACTCGCTTTAAATATTTGTCAAAACGCTGATTGCTATTTGCGTCGTCTATTATTAGTTCTTTCATTTTTTCGGGTATTATCCTTGCTTGTTTTCTTAGAAGAGTTTCTTCCCTTAGGATTCTTTCCTTCTAATTTTTTATTATCTTTATTGGGCTTTGAGTCATGTCCCTTATGTTTGCCCGAAAAATCCTTGTGCTTGATCTTTCTAGGTGGAATAAGACACTCCTCACCAAATCCGATCAAATCTTCACGGCCTGCTTTTATCAATGCTTCTTTGACAAGGTCATAGTTTTCAGGGCGCTTGTATTGAATAAGAGCTCTTTGCATAGCCTTTTCATGAGGATTTTTGCATACATAAACAGGCTTCATGTCTCTAGGGTCAATTTCTGTGTAGTACATTGTAGTTGAAATTGTACTAGGTGTAGGATAAAAATCCTGAACCTGCTCTGGAGACAAATGATGATCTCGTAAATACTCTGCAAGTGCGATGGCATCGTCTAACGTAGAGCCTGGATGTGAGCTCATTAAATATGGAACAAGATATTGCTTTAAACCAAGCTCCTTATTTATCTTAGCATATTTGTCGCAGAAAGAATTGTATACCGAAATATCTGGCTTTCCTAAATATCCTAGTACATTATTTGAAATATGCTCTGGAGCGACCTTTAGCTGACCGCTGACATGATATTTACACAAATCTCTAAGGAAGGTGTCATCCTTGTCATACATAACATAATCAAATCTAACACCAGATCTAACGAATACCTTTTTCACCTTTGGAAGCTTTCTAAGCTTGGTCAAAAGGGAAACGTAATCCTTGTGATCCACCTCTAGATTTGGACATTTTTCAGGAACTAAGCACTGTCTATGAGTACATACACCACTCTTTAACTGCTTTTTGCATGATGGATTTCTAAAATTGGCTGTTGGGCCACCTACATCATGAATGTACCCCTTAAAATCAGGATCCTCAGTAATTAGCTTTGCCTCGTCAATAATAGATTCATGGCTTCTAGACTGAATAATACGTCCCTGATGGAAGGTAAGAGCGCAGAAATTACAGCCTCCAAAGCATCCTCTATTACTAATAAGTGAAAACTTAACTTCTTTAATGGCTGGAATACCACCATCCTTTTCATACATAGGATGATAGGTTCTCATATATTCAATTGCATAAATATCATCCATTTCCTGTCTAGAAAGAGGCTTTTGTGGTGGATTTTGAATAACGAACATCGCATTATCATATGTTTCCACAAGCTTTTTAGCAGTAAATGGGTCCGTATTTACGTATTGAGTGTAAAAGCTCTTTGCATATGTAGGCTTGTCTGCCTTGATTTCTTCAAAGCTAGGTAGGATTAAGCCATCCTCTGTAAAGGATTTATCTCTAGTCTTATACACTGTTCCTGGAATGTAGGTAATATCCTTTACATCCATACCAGATGCAAGGCAATCTGCTATTTCTACAACAGAACGTTCTCCCATACCATATGAAATGATATCAGCTCCTGAATCTAAAAGAATAGATCTACGGACCTTATTTGACCAATAGTCATAGTGACCAAGTCGTCTAAGTGAAGCCTCGATACCACCGATAATAATTGGCTTGTCCTTGTAGGTATGGCGTATAAGATTGCAATAAACTATAGTGGCATAGTCAGGTCTAAGACCAATCTTTCCTCCTGGAGAGTAATTGTCAAATTCACGTCTATGCTTTGATACAGAGTAATGGTTAACCATTGAATCCATATTTCCTGCACTGACAAAAAAGCCTAATCTAGGCTCTCCTAATATATTGATTGAATTATCATCCTTCCAATCTGGCTGACCTATAAAGCCAACAGAATAGCCGTGTAATTCTAATATTCTACAAATAATAGCAGCACCAAAAGATGGGTGGTCAACATAAGCGTCGCCACACACATAAACAAAATCAAGCTGGTCAATGCCACGCTTTTTCATATCCTCTTTCGAAACTGGTAAAAAATCTGCCATGTAAACTCCTATTAAGTAAAAAAGCCAACTAGAAGCAATGACGCTTTACGAGTTGGCTAATTGATATCTAAAATTAATAAATAAAACTATGAATCATCGCTGAAAATCGAATCAGCAAAAATTATTCTTTGTTAAAAAACTGATCTGGAATATCAAGAGCTGGTACGTCATCATCCTCTGATGTAGCCTGTGGATGTGCATGCTCCTGATGCTCAGCTGTCTGCTCTGGCATATGTTCCTCATAAGCCTCACCTGTAGCCTCTAAGCTAGCAGCTGGATCTGAATCTCCATTGTTAACAGAATCTGGAATAAGTGATGCTCTATTGGCATCAACAGTGTCAAGATATACCTGCATAGTGCTAAGGAATGACTCTGTTCTAGATTTTGTTGTATCGATAGAATTAGCTAAAATAGTCTGGATGTTAGCTAAAAGCTCATCTGTGTATGCAATAGCTCCCATACGGATATTGTTAGCATCCTCTGTAGCTCTATCAATTTTTTCCTGTGCATTTTTCTGAGCGATAAGAATAACCTCATTAGCCTGAGCATATGCCTGTTGCATAATTTGATGCTCTGATACCAACTCATTTGTCTGAATCTGAGCCTGGCTAATGATTTCATCTGCCTTTGCCTTTGCATCAGCTAAAATCTGCTCACGGTTTGCAATCATTCTCTGATATTTACGAATCTCCTCAGGAGTCTTTGTTCTAAGCTCCTGTAATAATGTCTCTAATTCGTCTTTATTTACTACAATTTTGCTTGTAGAAAATGCTGATGGCTTACATTCATCAATGTAAGCTTCAATCTCATCAATTATATCTTCAATTTTGCTTGAACTTGCCATGTTGCTACTTCTCCTTGTCCTGGAATTTTCTTTCAATGAGAGGAATAATCTCCGATGGAACAAATAGACTTATATCTCCTCCGTACGACGCAAATTCCTTTGCGACGGTAGAACTTAAATATGAATACTGTAATGAAGTGGTCATAAATAAGGTCTCAATCTCAGGATATTGAACTTTGTTGGATTGAGCCAACTGAATCTCATTTTCAAAATCAGTAACAGCTCTAAGACCTCTAATGATAACCTGGGCATTCTTTGCTCTAGCAAAGTCTACAGTAAGCCCTTCGAAAGATTCGACAGAAACATTTCCTAAATTTTCTGTCAATTCTCTTATCATGTTAACACGTTCAGTTGTGGAAAACAACGGATTTTTTTGTTTGTTGTTAAGAACCCCTATAATTAATTCATCGCATAATCCACTTGCTCTTTTAATTATATCCAAATGTCCAAATGTAATAGGGTCAAAGCTACCAGGATAAATTGCACGTTTCATTTTACGCCTTCTTTATAAATATATGTTTATTTGTTTTATAATTTTTCTCTTTAATAATTGTGTAACCCATATCAGAAACATAATCTAAATTAGTCTCAAGGCTGGCCTCCACAATAATAAGTGTATCCTCTCCTACATAGCTCTTGTTAGAAAGTGCACTTAAGACATCCTTTTCAATGTCTTTGTTGTAAGGTGGATCCATAAAGATTATGTCAAATACTTCGTGTTTAAGTCTATTTAAGGCGCTAAAAACATCTTCTTTATACACTGAAGACACATCGCTTAACTTTGCTTTAGAAATATTTGCCTCTATACATGCAAGAGCCTTTTTGTCCTTTTCAACAAAAATAGCCTCGCGTGCTCCGCGGCTAAGTGCCTCTATACCCATTTGACCACTACCTGAAAATAAATCCAGGAAGTAACAGTCATAGACATCTGGAGCAATCATATTGAATAATGTTTCTTTAATTCTATCTGAGGTTGGTCTAGTATCTAATCCCTCTGGAGTAGACAATACCATACCTCTTTTATTTCCAGAAATTATTCTCAAAATATACCTCTGTTATAATTTTTTCATGCATTCATCCAGTAAATCAAGCGCGGCACAAGCAGCCTGCTTTCTAACGCTTGTTCTATCACCAGATAAATGTAGTTCTCTAACAGCCACCTGATTGTCACCATAGGCACAGCCTATGTATACAAGTCCAACCGGCTTTTTAGGTGAGCCTCCACCAGGTCCTGCTATTCCTGTAGATGAAACTCCAAAATCAGCCTTTGCTGTGCGTCTAACACCTTTTGCCATTTCAGTGGCTGTTTCTGTACTAACTGCACCAAAGGCCATTAAAGTCTCATCCTTAACGCCAAGGTTTTTCATTTTGGCTTCATTTGAATAGGTAACATATCCTTCATTGAAGCAATCAGAAGCACCTGGGACATCTACTATCGTACTTGCAATAAGACCGCCGGTACAAGACTCGGCGGTAGCAACAGTTAATTTTCTATTTGAAAGCTCATTAACTATCTGCTCAATGCTTGCCATTATTTCTGCTCCTTTAAAACATCGCTGTTCTGATAAATGTAAATAACAAGTGAAAGAACAGTAAGGATAAGTGAAAGCCATACAAATACCTGACCTACAAACTGAAGCCATGCAAATGGTAAGTTAGCAACTAAGATGATGATCATAACCATCTGAGAAACTGTCTTTAATTTACCAAAGATATTTGCAGCAATAACAATTCCGTTTTCTGCAGCAATAAGTCTGAAGCCTGAGATAATGAACTCTCTAGCTACAATAATAATAACAAACACTGCTGAAAGCTGACCTGTTGAAATAAGGCAAATCATAGCTGAGCAAACTAAAAGCTTATCAGCAAGTGGATCCATAAATTTTCCAAAATTTGTAACAAGATTGTATTTACGTGCAATCTTTCCATCTAACATGTCTGTAAGAGATGCAACGATAAATATTAAATCTGCGACAATTCTAAGAGCAATACTCTCAGGATTGATAAGTAAAAAGAAAACAAAAAATGGAATTAAAACTACTCTGAATAATGTTAATTTATTAGGTAAGTTCATATTATTCATAAATTATATCTCCTATTAAATCGTATTCATCAAAGCTAGTAACGGCAACATTTACAAACTGGCCACTGCTAAGCTCAGTATCGCTATTTACAAAAATAAATCCATCAACCGATGGTGTATCTCGGTATGTACGTCCTATGAAAACTCCGTCCTCAGGAAGCTTCCCTTCGATAAATACAGGAATATTTCTGCCTACATAATTTTCATTATTGGCCATAGAAATATCCTTTTGGCAGAGCATAACCTCATCGAGCCATTTTGTCTTTAAAGATTCTTCAACCTGATTATCCCATTTTGCAGCAACTGTACCCTCTTCTCTAGAGTAAGCAAAGGCTCCAAGACGATCAAATTTCATATCTCTAATGAACTGTAATAGCTCCTCATGCATCTCTTCTGTTTCTCCAGGGAAACCACAAATAAGTGTGGTACGAAGAGAAATATCTGGCATAGCCTTTCTGAGACGGTCAGCGATATTCATAATATCTGCCTTGTTTGTCTTTCGTCCCATTTTCTTAAGGAGCTCATCATTACAATGCTGAATAGGCATATCGATGTAGTGACAAATCTTTGGCTCATTTGCCATACAATCTATAAGCTCGTCTGTAATTTCTTCTGGATATGCATATAAAATACGAATCCATTCAATACCATCGATTGCACATAGCTGATGTAAAAGATCTGGAAGCATCTTTTTGCCGTAAATGTCAGTACCATAAACTGTAGTTTCCTGTGCAACTACAATCAATTCCTTTACTCCGTCCAAAGCAAGCTGCTTTGCCTCAGCAAGAATCTGTTCCATAGGAACAGAACGATAATTGCCTCGAATATAAGGAATAATGCAATAAGTACATCTTTTATTACAGCCCTCAGCTATTTTTAGGTAAGCGTAATGTCCACCAGTTGTGAGCACACGTCTACCATCCTTTGGTAGGCCAGTTAATTCTTTCTTGAAAACTGGTCTTTCGCCATTTTTCTCAAGGACAATGTTGATAGCGTTTAGTAGCTCGTCGTAGGAATTTGTTCCTATAACCGCATCAACCTCAGGAAGATCAGCTAAAATCTCATCTGTGAATCGCTGAGCTAAGCATCCTGAAACGATTAATCCTTTTAAATGACCATTTTCTTTGTATGCTCCTAATTCAATGATGTTTTGGATACTTTCTTCCATAGCATCACAAATAAATGAGCATGTATTTACTACTATAATGTCTGCTTCTTCCTCGCTGTCGCACACTGTAAAGCCGTGATCAATAAGATCACCTAGCATGTGCTCTGAATCAACAAGGTTTTTATCGCAGCCAAGTGAAACAAATAATACCTTCATAAAAACTAGATATTTGTATCCTCATTTAAGATTTTTATAGTTCCTTCGTTAAGCTCCTTTACAGCGATTGAAAGTGGCTTCTCACCCTTTGTGTAATCTGAAAGTGGCTCTGCACCATCAATAATCTGACGAGCTCTCTTAGATGTAGCAGCAACAATTGTATAACGGCTGTTTACAACTGGCTCCTCACCAACCTCAACGTTTTCATTTACCTTTTCCATAAGTTCTACATAAGATGGATGTATCATAATTAATTACTCCTTTCAAATACCTTTAATTGTTTTTTCATTTCATTTATTGCAGAGCTATTTCTAGAAACTCTAAAATGCTCAGCCTGAATAATATTATGAACCTGGTCTACAGCTCTTTGTAAAGAGTCATTTATTATCAGGTAATCATACTGATCCATAATTTCTGACTCTCTGCATGATATTGCAAGTCTTTGTGCAATAACATCAGGAGTTTCTGTACCACGGCCTACAAGTCTATTTTTTAACTCATCTGCTGAAGGTGGCATTGTAAATAATAATAGTGCATCAGGAAACATTTTCTTTACCTGAAGTGCACCCTGAATCTCGATTTCAAGGATTACGTCCTTGCGTTCGTTGATAAGCTTTTCTACGTATGCTCTAGGTGTTCCGTAGGAATTGCCGTTGAATGTGGCATACTCCAAAAGCTCGTTGTTCTCAATCATCTTGTCAAACTCTTCGCGAGTCTTGAAAAAGTATTCTCTTCCGTCTTTCTCACCAGCCCTCATACCTCTGGTGGTGGCTGAAATCGAAAGATTGTAGTCGTTAGGATGAGCTTCTAAAAGATGCTTCATGATTGTTCCCTTACCAGCTCCCGAAAAACCAGAAAGGACAATGACAAGGCCCTTATCATGCATCATACTCTATGTCCTCCTTTGTGGTATTACCACTTATTCTATTAGCAATTGTATCTGGCATAAGTGCGGATAAAACCACATGTTCATCACAAATAATAACACAGCGAGTGTGTCTGCCCTGGGTTGCATCGATTATGGTTCCATTCTCCTTTGCTGTAGCGACAATACGCTTTGCTGGAGCTGAATCCGATGTAATCATTGATACAATTTTTTGACTATTAATAATATTTCCAAATCCAATATTTATAAATGACATAATTATTCTATATTCTGAATCTGCTCTCGCACCTTTTCAATAAGAGTCTTTAATGTAATCCCAATATCTGCAATCTCTACATCTGTAGATTTTGAAAGTATTGTATTGGCCTCTCTATTGAGCTCCTGTGCAAGGAAATCAAGCTTTCGTCCCACTTCTTTATCAAGGTCAAATATCGCTCTTGTCTCAGCCACGTGGCTCTTTAATCTGACCATCTCCTCATCTATGCAAACCTTGTCTGCATAAATGGTAACCTCCTGAGCAATTCTACCCTCATCAATGTGAGTATCATCAAGTAATTCCTTTATCTTAGAAGTAAGTCTAGTTCTATATTCTTCGATAATCTGTGGTGAGCGAGCCTCGAGCTTGTTCACAAGTGAAATCATCTCATCCATCTTTGCAACAAGATCCTTTTGTAAGCGCTCTCCCTCAGAGATTCTAGACTCTACAAACTGGGAAATACATGCATCCAAAGCCTCGAATACTATTCCCTTTAAGCTATCCTCATCAGCTTCCATTTCTTCAAGCTCGATAACATCAGGAAGACGTGCAATAGTGCTGGCCTTTAGATCATTGTCTACGCCAAGCTTTTCAGCCATAGAAGAAATTGAATCAAAATATTTCTGTGCGATGGCATCATTAATAGACACCTGATAACAAGCATCAGAATGTTCGCTCAAAGTAATATAAAGATCGACCTTTCCTCTGAATACACTCTCACTGATTTTGTTACGAATAGAACTTTCCAAGAAATTAAGCTTCTTAGGTAATTTGATATTTAAATCAAGATATCTGTGATTAACAGATTTCATTTCTATTGTGACTCGGGCCTCTGAATTTTCAGCTATTCCCTTGCCATAACCTGTCATGCTACGAACCATGTGAGTCTCCTTTTTACTATGTATAATTGCACACTAATCCACTTTTACATAGTTGTTTCTTATTATAAATAAATGTATACTATTAGTCAATCGCAAAACTTATGTAACACAACTAGAAAGGTAATTTATATGGCATTAGACGGAGTATCTATTCACGCTCTCGTCCATGAATTAAACGAGAGCCTGTTAAATGGAAAAATAAACAAGATTTCTCAGCCAGAGCGCGAGGAACTTCTCATAACTGTTAATACACAATCAGGAAACAAAAGACTGTTAATATCAGCCAATGCTTCCCTTCCTTTTATGTATATTACTGAGACAAATAAACCTGCCCCAGCAACAGCCCCTGGCTTTTGCATGCTTCTAAGAAAGCATATAGGCGCAGGCCGCATTATCGAGATTTCTCAGATGGGAATGGAAAGAGCTGTCCGCTTCAAGATTCAACATCTCAACGAAATGGGTGATATCACCTTTAAATATCTCTACATTGAGATTATGGGAAAGCACTCTAACATCATCTTCTGTAACGAGGACAATATGATTTTAGATGCTATCAAGCATATTCCTTCCTCAGTAAGCTCTGTTCGAGAAGTACTACCTGGAAGAGATTATTTCATTCCAACCCAGGAGGGTAAGGTAAATCCTCTTGAAATTTCAGAGGATTATTTCAAAGGTACAGTTTTAAAGAAATCTGGCTCGATTTTCAAGGCAATCATGTCTTCATTTATTGGAATAAGTCCTACAATTGCAAATGAAATTTGCTATAGATCTAGTCTAGATTCAGATGTTAGCGTAGCATCCTTATTTGACGAGCATCGTGATCGATTATATAAAGAATTCTCAGGATTAATGGATGATTTGCGTTCAAACAATTATTCGTACAATATCGTAATAGATCCTGCCAAGGGACAGCCACTAGAATACGCTCCTATCGTCCTTACAATGTATGCCGATATGGAAAGTCACAGCTATGAGTCCATGTCTCAGGTATTGGTAGAGTTTTACGCAAAGAGAAATAAATACACTAACATCAGACAGAAATCCTCTGACTTAAGAAAGATTTTAAACAATCATATTGAACGAGCAGCTAAAAAATTAGACCTGCAGGAAAAGCAGTTAAAAGACACTGAAAAGAGAGACAAATACAAGGTATATGGCGAGTTACTTCACACCTACGGTTATGAAGCCCAGCCAAATGATAAATCAATAACTGTAATGAATTACTACACCAACGAGGAGCTTACTATTCCTCTTGATCCTGATTTATCAGCATCAGACAACGCCAAAAAATATTTTGATAAATATTCAAAGCTAAAGCGTACAGCCGAAGCCCTTGATACCTTCATTGAGCAATCAAGAGCTGAGCTTGATTTACTCCAATCCATCGAAGCAGCTTTAAATATTGCCGAGACAGAAAGTGATTTGAATGATATCAGACGTGAGCTTTCAGATCATGGCTTTATCCAAAAGCACTCATCCTCTAAAAAGGAAAAGAGCAAAAAGAGCAAGCCGCTTCATTTTGTAGACGATAATGGTTTTGATATCTATGTAGGAAAAAACAATTATCAAAATGATGAGCTTACCTTTAAGTTTGCAACAGGTAATGATTGGTGGTTCCACACCAAAAAAATACATGGAAGTCATGTAATCGTTAAAACAAACGGCAAAGAATTGCCTGATAGCACATACGAGCACGCAGCAGAGCTGGCAGCCTACTATTCTTCTGGCAGAGATACGGACAAGGTAGAGATTGATTATCTCCAAAAGAAGAACGTAAAAAAACCTGCTAGCGCAGTAGCAGGTTTTGTAGTTTATTATACAAATTATTCATTAATTGCGACTCCTACACTAGAGCACGTAAAACTGATTGGTGAGGAATGAGTTTAATGTGGACCTTAATTCTAGATGATTTTCTAGATTAGGGTCCTTTTCTAATATGTAGCTAGCGTCCTCAGAAGCCATTTCTAGTTCATCAGCATCTTGATAAATATCAGCCACCTTGAAACTAAATTCACCGCTTTGTCTAACACCAAACATATCGCCAGGACCTCTAAGCTTTAAATCCTCTCTAGCTATATAAAAACCATCGTTGGATTTTAGCATAATATTAAGTCTCTTGGACTCATTTCCATCAGAGCTTGCATTCATAAGAATGCAATAGCTTTGGGCGTCTCCTCTTCCCACTCGTCCTCTAAGCTGATGTAAGGCAGCAAGACCAAAGCGATTAGCATTTTCAATCATCATAACTGTAGCGTTTGGCACATTTACTCCAACCTCAACAACTGTAGTAGACACAAGAATATCTATATTTTTATTAGCAAAATCAGCCATGATTTCGTTTTTTTCAGCTGGCTTCATTTTTCCGTGTAGCACACCTATAGAATATTTGTCTTTAAAAACTTCTTTTAGCTTTTTGCTGTAGTCTGTAACATTCTGAGCCTCTGTGGTTTCTGAGGCCTCTACCAAAGGACAAATAATATAAGCCTGATGTCCCTTTTCCACCTCATCAGAAACAAATTTGTAGGCAGTCTTTCTCATACCCTCTTTAATGACACAGGTCTTTATAGGTAATCTATTTGCAGGCATGGTCTTAATAATAGAAACATGCATATTGCCATATAAAATCATAGCAAGGGTTCTAGGAATAGGAGTGGCAGACATAACAATAATATGAGGCCTCTCCCCCTTTGAAGAAAGCTTATCTCTTTGCTGAACTCCGAATCTATGCTGTTCATCTGTAATTACAAGAGCTAGATTATTAAACTCTCTACCATCACTAATCAAAGCGTGGGTGCCCACAATAATACAGGATTCATTTTCATCCACAAGCTTTTGCATTGCTTTCTTTTCTGATACCTTCATAGAGCCTGTAAAAAGAGCAACCGGAATATCCAGGCCGTGTTCCTTAGTCCATTGCAAAAAGCCATTGTAATGTTGCTTTGCGAGGACTTCTGTTGGAGCCATAATAGCTGCCTGATATCCAGATAAGGCCACATCAAGCATTGCAAGAAATGCCACTATAGTTTTACCACTACCAACATCACCCTGGATCAAGCGCTGCGTAACATATTTTCCAGTAATATCTTCTCTAATATCTGACAAAACCTTGTTTTGGTCTTCTGTTAATTCAAAACCAAGGCTCGACTGAAATTCATCAGTTTTGTTGTGATGAATAATTTTAAAATTGTTGGGATATGAAACATTCCCTTCCTCTTGAAGTCTGGAATTTAAAATAAAGAAAAATAGTTCTTCATAAGCCAAGCGCTTTCTAGCTTTAACTAGCTCATCAAAATTCTCTGGAAAATGATAAGCCTGTATAGCTTTTGAATAGCTTATAAAATCTCTTTTATCTTCTAATTCCTTAGGTAGACGGTTATCATCTATTTTGCATCTTCCTAAAGCTTCCCTTACTACCTTTGAAATAGCGTTATTACTAAGGCCCTTTGTTAAATGGTATATAGGCTGTACCGTCTTTTGTATCTCTAAATATTTTTCCGGCTCAAAAATCAATGGCTGCGTCATTTTAAAGCGGCCATTATTCAAAACTGTTTTTCCGTAAAATATATAAACCTTTCCAGGCTCTATATTTGATTTTAGATAATTAGAATTAAACCAAGCTATGTCTACAGAAGTATTTTCGCAAAAAGCTGTGGCCTGTAAAACATCCAATCTGTTTTTGGTTCTAAAAATTTTAGGAGCCGATTTTATTCGAGCCGATATTGCAATATTCGCATTTACGTTATCTTTATCTGGTTCTACCGGATCTGGATAAACTAAATATGTACGCGGAAAAAAAAGGAGTATATCCTCTATGGTATATACTCCTAACTTGTTAAATAATTTAGTTGTCTTTTCTCCCACGCCTTTTATGGTATCAATAGGTGACAACAATTCCATACATTACTCCACTGAAACGATGTAAGCATAAACAGCCTGACCGCCTTCTGAAATCTCTACCTCAAGATCTGGGTATTTCTCCTCGATCTGAGCACCAAGAGCTTCAGCCTTTTCCTGGTCTGAGCCCTCTCCCCAATAGATAGAAACTACTGAAGAATCCTCAGAAACCATCTGATCGATCATGTCTAGGAATGCTACTGAAATATCTGCATTAACTGAAAGTAATCCTGAATCGCCCATGCCCATCCAGTCATCAGTCTTGATTTCCTTATCATCGATAACTGTGTCACGAACAGCATATGTTACCTGACCAGTCTTTACGTTTGCAATTTCCTCAGTCATAGCAGCCTCATTGTCCTCTACGCTGGCATCTGCAGCGAAAGAAATAAGTGCTGTAATTCCCTGTGGAATAGTCTTTGTAGGGATAACGATAATCTTCTTATCCTCACAAATAGCAGCAGCCTGGTTTGCAGCAAGGATAATGTTCTTATTATTTGGAAGAACAAATACTGTCTTTGCATTTACATGAGCAACAGCACTAAGAATATCATCTGTGCTAGGGTTCATTGTCTGGCCGCCTGGAATCATATAATCACAACCAAGCTCAGTAAAGATGTTTGTAAGACCCTCGCCTGTAGCGATAGATACAAATCCCATATCCTTTGCAGGCTCTGTGAATGTAACCTCTTCGGCCTTTTCTTCCTTTGCTGGCTCAGCTTCCTCATCGCCAAGCTTTAGATCGATGATTTCACCATATGAGAATCCCTCGATCTTTGACTTTAATTCCTTTAACTGATATGAAGCAAGTGGCTTGTCTGACTCGATTGTAAATGAAACTGCATAGTGATGCTTTACAACCTCTGCCTTTTCAGCAACAGGTGTAGCCTCAGCACTATAGTCAACTTCCTTTCCAATGAGAGCATCATATGCTCCCTTGAGAACCTGAACAAGACCCTGTCCGCCTGAATCCACAACGCCAGCCTGCTTTAATACAGGAAGCATCTCTGGAGTCTTAGCTAAAACGTCCTCTGCCTCAGCAATAACTGCCTCAGCGAACTCAACTATATCTGTAGTCTTAGTAGCCATCTCTGCTGCCTTGTCTGCAGCGCCTCTGGCAACTGTTAAGATTGTACCTTCCTTAGGCTGCATAACTGCCTTGTAAGCAGTCTGTACTGCCTTTTCAAAAGCCTCATTAAGGATTTCTACTGTTATCTCATCATAAGATGAAATAATCTTTGTAAAGCCACGAAGCAACTGAGAAAGAATAACACCTGAGTTACCTCTCGCTCCACGTAGTGAACCTGATGAAATGGCCTTTGAAAGTGTTTTCATGTCTGGATCTGATAACTCAGATACTGCCTTTGCAGCAGACATGATTGTCATTGTCATATTTGTTCCTGTATCACCATCTGGAACTGGGAATACATTTAACTCGTTAATCCATTCTTTCTTGGATTCCAAATTTTTGGCTCCCGAAAGAAACATCTTCGATAACAAAGACGCATCAATAGTTTGGATTTCCAACTTCTAATCCTCCTTAGTCTATAACTCTTACGCCTTCGACGTAGATATTAATTGTGCTAACTGTTAAGCCAGTAAATGATGAAACTTTATACTTAACAGTATCAATTAGGTTTTCTGATACAGCCGCAATGCTGACGCCGTATGAAACGATAACATGAAAATCTAGTGATATTGTATTGTCCTCACCGATAATAACAGAAATACCGTGATTTAAATAATCCTTTTTTAATAGCTTGACTAAACCGTCCTTCATATTGACAGCTGCCATGCCAACAATACCAAAGCACTCAACAGCAACTGAACCTGCATATGTTGCGATTACATCTGTGTCTATAACTATCTTACCAAGCTCTGTTTCCATTTGACCTTGCATAAAATTACCTCCAAATTCATATATTTAGACAGAATTTGTTTCTATTATATACTAAAGCAAAAATAAAAGCCACCCTTTCGAGTGACTTTCAATATCGTGTGAAGATTAAGCTCTCTCAACCTTGCCAGAACGTAAACAAGAAGTACATACATATAACTTCTTAGGTGTTCCATTCACATTACACTTAACGGACTTCACATTAGACTTCCACATATGATTGGATCTTCTATGAGAATGGCTCACATTGTTACCGAAATGAGCGCCTTTTCCACAAACTGCACATTTTGCCATGATTGCACCTCCTTGTAAGATATTTCAAAAACAGTGCGATTTTTCGCAACATGGGTATTATAGCAAGGCATTTTATAAATTGCAATGCTTTTTTATTAAATATCTTTAAAATTTATTTATTCTTCAAAATATGCATTAAAAACTTTTGCTGCTAAAGGGGCTGCAAACTTGCTTCCATAGCCTGCTCCCTCCATAATTACTGCTATTGCAAGCTGTTTTCCATCATCATTTGAAGCATATCCCACAAACCAGGAGTGAGTCAGCTTTTTGTTTTCTGAGTATTCTGCAGTTCCTGTCTTACCATAGACATTTAGATCTCCAAAATCAACCTTTGCAGAAGTTCCATCCATTACGACGGCTTCCATGTATTTATTTAAGGTATCAACTTCTTCTGCTGACATAATAAATCCTGCACTAACAGGCTCTGTCTGGCTTACAATATCACCCTCAGCACTGACCAGCTTATCTGCCAAATATGGCTCCATCAGCTCTCCATCATTTGCTATAGCAGAAACAAGCATTGCCATATGAAGGGGTGACACTGAAGTAGCTCCCTGCCCGATAGCAGTTTGACCTACAATGCTCTCTTTTGTATCCGAATCTATATTAAAAGCAGATTTTTTGGATGTAGAAAGCATTGTAGGCAGTGTTTTATTAAAATATAAATCTTCTGCTGTATTAATAAAGGCTTCTCTATCAAGATGAATACCAATATCAGCATAAGCACTGTTGCATGAATTTGAAAAAGCCTGTAACAAATTCTCCTTGCCATGCTTTTCATTACTACTGCAATGAATCGTATAACCATCTACATCGATTTGGCCATTACAATTATAGGAATAGGTATCATCTCCATTATGTTCTCGCAAATAAGCCAATGTAGTTACAATTTTGAATGTAGAACCAGGTGGATACGAACCATTTGTAGCTCTATTCATAAGTACTGAGCTATTTTTAGAACTGTCATTTATATCATCCCAATATTTAGCAATGGTATTTGGGTCATAATCCGGCTTTGATACCATAGCAACAATTTTTCCTGTTTCAGGTTCTAGTGCTATTACTGCCCCATCATATAGACCTAAACCGTCAAAAGCAGACTTTTGAGCATCATAATCTAAAGTAGTATATAAATCATCCCCTGGACTTTTTATTCCAGTCAGACTGTTGTTAATTTGATCATCCAATGTGATATGGGACTTAAGTAAATCGAATGAATAACTTGCTTCAAGTCCTGCCATTCCTTTTCCTACATACCCGACTTCATGGGAAAATAGCCTTTCATCTGGATAAACTCTTATTTCATTTCCTTCATCATCCTTTGAGGTTTGAGCCATCACTTTTCCGTCGGCTGTGTATATACTACCTCTCACAACATCATCTGCAAACACTGAAAAACGGGCATTGAACGAGTTGTAAATAAAATCCTTAGAATCGTATCTTAAAAAATGATATAGGAAAAAAATCATACAAAGGAAAATAAAAGCAAATATAACAGCGGTTACATATATCTCTTTTCGTATATGATTTTTTTTCGGTTTTGTTATTTTATTCATCTCTTATTATTGTAATTCCTTTTGCGTTTTGATGGTAAATGCCACAAATCCTCGGAGCATTCAGTTATAAAAAATCCAATAAGAAGTGACACTAAAGAGCTTCCTCCATAACTGATGAGTGGTAAGGTCACACCTGTTGAAGGAATAAATTTTATAACTCCACCAATATTTAAAATAGTCTGTATGGCAAAAATAATGGCAAAGCCACTTGTAACAAGCATGTAAAAACTATAGGTGCAGTTAAATGACACGTTAAAAATCATTATAAACGTACACATATAAATAATAATTAGACACATAGCTACAATAGCTCCCATTTCCTCAGAAATGGCTGCAAAAATAAAATCTTTGACTACCACAGGGATTTTGTTTGGAAGACCGTTATTTAGGCCAGAACCAAGCCAACTGCCAGTACCTAAAGCAAATAATGACTGTGAAATCTGATATCCCTGATCTTCAACCACAGATAAAGGGTCAGACCATGCGATAAATCGCCTTTGAATATGCGGAAACATATTATAGGCGATAAATCCGCCTGCTATGCCTAAGAATAGCTCTATAGCCAAGACTATGTAATTCTTATAAGCGATAAAAATTAAAAAGATGTATGTGATTAAAAAAATAAATGCAGTTCCCAAATCCTTAGAATATATGAGAACTAAAATATGAAGTGCTGCACCAATTCCAGCAAATAAAAAGCCTTTAAAATCCTTAAAGGTAACAATACATCCACTTATAAAAAACAGATAAGAAAGCTTTACAAATTCGCTAGGCTGTATACTTACACTACCAAAGGACAATGATAGTTTAGCGCCATATTCTACAACTCCCATCAGACCTACAAGCAACAGAAGAACTATCCCTGTTCCTCCAAAAACAAATGTTAGCCGATTGATTTGAGGTATTTTTCTTAAAATATAAACAACAAAAATAGAAAGCATAACTCCGGCAATTAAAAATATAAACTGCCTTGCGGCTCTCGTAAGATTAAGTCTTTCAAGTGTAATAAGGCTCATAGAAATGAGAAATAATACGTTATTTATCAGGCCTTTCGAGACTGGTACAGTTATTTTGTTGATGACCAAGGCAAATATTAATAAAAATAAAAGTTCAAGAACTAGCAATAAAATTATTCTTGGTTCTTCAGCAGAAAAATATAAAACAACAGAACCGTTCACTAAAAAAAGAACTATCATAACAGCCTGGATGGTGACCAAAATGCTATTTAAGCCCTCTTTTAGTTTAGGTTCAAAAAGAAGAACACAGTCAATCAGTGTAAAAATGATG
>JAILKL010000123.1 GCA_024693775.1 Pseudobutyrivibrio sp. | reverse complement strand
TCGCATCTGAATTATCTGAGGACGTTTCTGTAGTGGAAACGTCTGAGGATAGTGTTGTTGCAGAAACAGCACCAGCTGATGCGGAGGTAAATAATGATGCTGTAGTTGAAACAGCTAATGAAACATCTGATAACTCATCTAATGAAGTTTCCGAGATTACAGAAACAGAATCAGAGCTTGCCGACAATGATATAGATTTATCTGAAACAGATTCTAAGACAGAAGATTCTGTAGAAGCTGATACTACCTCAATGGACAAGGAAGTTGAAAACGAAGATTTTATTATCACTGAAGAGGATCGTGTAAATGAAATCAAGTCATGCCGAATCAATATAAACTATACTAAGGAAATAGACCCTCTTTTCACTGAAGAGGATACAGAACCTTATGTTGAATTGTTCTCATCCTTTGATGTCAAATACGATTCCTCATTAGTATTAGATGATACTTTATCTTATGAATTATCAGAGATTCTCAGTCAGGTAGATATTCCTGATACTCTTACTATGGGTATGGATATCCAGGCATCCATCTCCTTTGATGGAGACATTACTATAGTGTCGGTTGAAACTACTGAGCCTGTAATTACTGAAGTTGAATATACGCTTTATACAAAGGAAGATGTAGAACCTTCAGATGATGCTAATACTGATATAGATGAGTCACAAAATGATATCGATTCTTCTAATATCGATACAAAAGAATTTCAAGAAACTGATGCATCTACAGTAAATACTACAACTGAAGATGTTTCTGAATCTACTACTGAGAGTGAAAGCAAAGAAACCTTCGATATAAAAATCGAAGACGAATCATTGCCTGAAGCAATCGTAGAGGTTGAAGAAGAATAAACACAATAAAAAAGAACTATCCGTTCTCTACTAATTAAGAGAATAGATAGTTCTTCTTTTTATTATCTAAGAGTATGAGATATGAAACTAATTAAAATTCAAATGTTGACATATCAATAATACCATGATTTTCAGCAATCTCTCCAGATGGAACCTGTGTTCCGCCCCATGTCCAATCAGAACCACCAGCGCAAAAATCTGAGCTAGAATCTGAAGAATATGTATAGACCTCTCCGCCGCTGTTAGATCCACCACCATTTGATGATCCACTGCTTACGTATGTTGCCTTTGGTGCTGGCTGTGCGAGTACTACCTCTGGATTTGAAATCGATGTTACTGTGATTCCTGCTGCTACCGCTCCATCTGTTGTAGTGATTCTTTCTTCATTCACTCCTGCTAATACATAATGCTGTAGCATTGCTTCGTAACTGTTTCCTAATGCCTCTGTTACGTCTGGGTTTGCTGATGCATATGCGTCTGCATTAAATGTTGCTGATGCATCTCGTCCCTCATAGATTCCATAATTTACATAATGACTTAATAGTACATTAGCATCTGAGCCAATTGCTTCAACTACGTCTGCATTTTGCTCTGCATAATATGTTGCGTCAAATACCTTCGCAGCTAAATCAGTTGAAACAGCCTGTGCTGTTGCTTCTGTACCCTGTGCTGGAAGCTCTGCAGCGTTTGCTGTAAGACCTGTACCTGCAAGTGTTGATAATGTTACTGCTGCAGCCATTGCTGCCATTGTTAAATTCTTTTTCATTTTTTCAAACTCCTAAATCTGATAAAACTAAAAATTCTCGGATTACATGTTTTGTGTCTGAATATTCTTTATTTTCGCAAAACCATTACATAATAACGAGGAATTATATTTTTGTCAAGCATATATAACGATTTTATAATTTCATAAACTGTATTACCTCTAGACTCCTCCAAATTCGACAATGCTAGTGGTAAGCCAATCATTTTTTACCTCTAGCTTTCTCTATAATCGCCTTTGCTAGTGGTAATCCAGTAAATTTTTACCTCTAGCTTCCTCCAAATTCGGCAATGCTAGTGGTAAGCCGAATAATTTTTACCTCTAGCCTCCTCCATAATCGGCAATGCTAGTGGTAAGCCAATCATTTTTTACCTCTAGCTTCCCCAAAATTCAACAATGCTAGTGGTAATCCAATCATTTTTTACCTCTAGCCTCCCCCGAAACCGCCAATGCTAGTGGTAAGCCAGCAAATTTTTACCTCTAGCTTCCTCCTAATTCGACAATGCTAGTGGTAGTCCAATCAATTTTTACCTCTAGCTTCCTCCAAAATCAGCAATGCTAGTGGTAATCTAGAAAATTTTTACCTCTAGCTTCCTCCAAATTCGGCAATGCTAGTGGTAAGCCAGCAAAAAATTACCTCTAGCAATGCCCAAATGGGCCAAGCTAGAGGTAATCGGTTTTTAAAGTCTGCAGGAATCTGTCCTACTATACAAAATATAATATCCAAACTTTACTCTTTATAATATTTTTCTACATCCATCACAAATTGCTCTATCAAAGTATAATATGAACCAACTATATCATCAAAATACCTAATAGCAACCTGGCCATCATAGTCATGGGCCAATGTGTTTCTTACCTTTAACATATCCATCCATCTATCATCACTTATCAATCCCATTGAAAATGCAGATTTTAGAGATTCTCTAGGGGATCCTGCTGCAAAATCTGTTACACCAAATTCATGTGTAACTAATTCCTTCATAACTTTCCATGATAAATCAAATGTTAAGTTAAAATTCTGTACTGTTGCAGGGAGAACAAATGGAGAATCCATATCCTGCCCTCTTGACATCCTTAAATTAGATAAGCTCTTTCGTAGACTCTTGTATCTATTAAAATATTTGCTTTCCATATTTGTCCATATCCTCTCTCAAATACTTACTACATACCTCATCATAGTTAAATATATCTATTTTCCTTAATGTAGGAATATTCTCGATTTCCTCTTCAAAAGCATTTATGTTTTCGCATCCATATATTATAAAGTCAATATCGCTTCTTTCATTCTGTGTACCACGTGCAAAGGAACCAAACAAATCTAGTCGTTTGACATTATATTTATGTGCAATAGCTGTAACTCTTTCAATTATCTCTTCTTTACTCATTACATTTAATTCACTCATACTAATGCCTCCTTTTATATTTTACTATAGATTCCCCTTTAAGTAATCCAAAATTATATTTAACTCGCCTAGCCCATCCCAAAATATGAACTTTTAGTGACATTTTCTCAGAATCGTAGTAAATTTTACTTTTTTGGTAGATAATTAACTTTGCAAGAGTATGTGTACCTTTTAACCCAAATATTAGGTGATTAGATGATTCAAGAGACGTTTAGATTTAAAAGATTCAATGAATTGAAATATATTGTGGATGATATTATTAACAGCTCAAAATACCACAAGGCTGCTTCTATTCGTATGTATATCGCCAACCCACGTGTGGATATGGATGAGGTACAGATGGTGGATTTTTTGAACAATTTCTGCCCGAAGGCT
>JAILKL010000108.1 GCA_024693775.1 Pseudobutyrivibrio sp. | reverse complement strand
CACTGCTTGCCGTATGCATATACGTGGCTCATTACATCATGTCTTACCTCTGCTTCTCTAGCCTTTGCAACATCATAATTGATATCATCAATATGAGCTTTCATTTCATCAATCATATCCTGAGTGATAACTGGCTTTCCGTCCTGTGAAAGGCCAAGCTCCATCTCTGTCTCAGCGAGGGCAATCCATAGTCTTCTCCATGTAGAAAACTTCTTGTCCTGTGAGAAAATGTATTGCATTTCCTTGCTGGCATATCTTTCTGAAAGTGGGCTGCTGTATCTATCTGTATTCATATTCTCTCCTTAAATCGTGTAATCTATCTGAATATCAATCGGGAAGACGCACCATCATATATCCCTTCGGGATGGGTGCGTCGTGGTAATAAGGTTCCTCCCATAAATGGGTCCCTCCTTATTACATTTCATATTCTCCACGAATATCTGTCTTTGGTGGATCCATTGGATAGTGGCCGTCGAAACAACCATGACAAATTTCAAGACCTTCAACCATCTGTGGAAGTCTTTCAAAACCTAGGTAAGCTAAAGAATCAGCTCCGATAATGTCCTTTATCTCATCTACAGTGTGATTGTAGGCAATAAGCTGCTCTCTGCAAGGCACATCTGTACCAAAATAACATGGCCACAAGAATGGTGGTGACGAAATACGAACATGTACCTCTGTGGCTCCTGCATCTCTCAGCATTTTAACGATACGGTCTGATGTGGTACCTCGCACAATTGAATCATCTATCATAATGATTCGCTTGCCCTTTACCACTTCTCTAAGTGCATTTAGCTTGACCTGAACAGAAGACTCTCTGCTGGCCTGCTTTGGCTTTATAAAGGTACGGCCTACATAGCTATTTTTAACAAAGGCTGTACCATAAGGAATGCCTGACTCTAAAGAATACCCCTGAGCGGCCGCATTTCCGGATTCTGGAACACCTACAACCAAATCTGCATCTACAGGTGAATCCTGAGCTAGGAAGCGTCCTGCCTTGATTCTAGCCTCGTATACAGGTATTCCATCAATATCGCTGTCTGGACGAGCAAAATAAATGTACTCGAAAATACATCTACCGTGCTTTGATTTGTCCACGCAACGGCTCTTGTCAGATTTGATACCAAAGTCTGGCGAAATAGTAACAATCTCACCTGGCTCAACATCTCTAACAAATGTGGCTCCAATAGTATCAAGTGCACAAGTTTCTGATGCAATTACGTAAGCATTGTCACGCTTTCCAATGCAAAGAGGTCTAAATCCCTGAGGATCACGTGCACAGATAAGCTTTCTAGGACTCATTACAACTAATGAATAAGCACCCTTTATCTTGTCGCAGGCACGAGCAACTGCCTCTTCTACTGTTGCGCTTTCAAGTCTTTCTCTAGCGATTAAATATGCAATTGTTTCTGAATCAATTGTGGTTTGGAAAATAGCACCTGTTCTAGATAACTCATCTCTGAGTTCGTCGGCATTTATAAGATTGCCGTTGTGTGCCATACCGAGAATACCAGCCACATAAGATAAAACTAGTGGCTGTGCATTTTCTCTGGTAGATGAACCTGCAGTGGAGTATCTAGTGTGCCCCACTCCGATATCTCCATGCATTCCTTCTAGAATTTCCTGATTAAAAACCTCGTTTACCAATCCCATGTCCTTGTGCAATGAATAATTGCGCTTTGGACCATTTGTGTCAGATACTGCAATGCCACAGCTCTCCTGACCTCTGTGCTGTAAAGCAAAAAGGCCATAATAAATAGAGGAGGCAACATCCCCACCATCAAAATCATACATAGCAAAGACGCCGCACTCCTCATGCAGGTCGTCCCATGGCATGTTCTTAACATTTAAATCTGTCATAAAATCTCCTAATACAATAAACTTCTATTAAACCTCAAGTTTTTTGCCAGTTAAAAGCTCATAAGCCTCAAGGTATTTAGCAATAGTCTTGTCGATTACATCCTGTGGAAGAAGGTAATCTGACTCAGGATTTGCCTTTAACCAATCACGTACGAACTGCTTATCAAATGATGGCTGACCGTGGCCTGCCTCATAACCCTCTAATGGCCAAAAACGTGAGCTGTCTGGTGTAAGCATCTCATCTGCAAGAACCATGTTACCATTTTCATCAATACCAAACTCGAATTTAGTATCTGCAATGATGATTCCCTTTGTGAGAGCGTAATCAGCACATTTTTTGTAAAGAGCAATTGTATTGTCGCGAAGAGCAGTTGCGTACTCCTCTCCGTGACCTGGAAATTCCTTCTCAAGAACCTCTATGGAACGTTCGAAAGAGATATTTTCATCATGATCACCAATTTCTGCCTTAGTTGAAGGAGTGTAAATAGGTTCAGGCAATTTATCTGACTCCTTTAGTCCTTCTGGAAGCTTTATGCCACAAACAGTACCGTTCTCTTTGTAGCTAGCCCATCCGGAACCTGTGATGTAACCTCGAACGATGCACTCGATTGGAAGCATTGTAAGCTTCTTGCACATCATTGACTTGCCCTTGTGTTCGTCATCCTGGAAGAACTCAGGCATGTCTTTTACATCTGTTGAAAGCATGTGATTTGGAACGATGTCTGAAGTTAGGTCAAACCAAAACTTTGACATCTGTGTAAGTACTGCACCCTTGTTTACAATCTTGTTTTTAAGAATTACATCGAATGCAGATATACGATCTGTTGCCACCATGATAATGCTATCGCCATTATCGTATACTTCTCTTACTTTTCCCTCTTTAATTGGTTTCATAATCAAATCCTCTCTCATTTCATATTAAATTTATTTAACAGCAATGCTGTTATTAACTATTTCTTAATTAAAAGTGACTTACCAGTCATCTCCTTTGGCTGCTCAAGACCCATGATCTCGATAAGTGTAGGAGCGATATCACAAAGAGCACCGCCCTCTCTAAGTGTGTAGTCACTATCGTAGTTAACTAAGATAAATGGAACAGGATTTGTTGTGTGAGCTGTGTGTGGCTCTCCTGTCTCATAATCAATCATCTTCTCTGCATTACCGTGGTCAGCACAGATGAATAATGCTCCATCCATCTCCTTAACTGCCTCAACGGCATCACCTACAAGTGAGTCAACACGCTCTACAGCTGCAACAGCTGCTTCTATGACGCCAGTATGACCAACCATATCAGGGTTTGCGAAGTTGATAACGATAACATCGTACTTGTTAGACTTGATAGCCTCTACAAGATTCTTACCAACCTCAGGAGCTGACATTTCAGGCTTAAGGTCATATGTAGCTACATCCTTTGGAGAGTTTACAAGGATTCTTTCCTCGTCCTTGTTTGGCTCCTCAACACCACCGTTGAAGAAGAATGTAACGTGTGCGTATTTTTCTGTCTCAGCAAGTCTAAGCTGCTTTAAACCATTGTTAGCTAAGAACTCGCCGAATGTATTTGAAATAGATTCCTTTTCGAAAGCAATGTGCTTGTTAGGAATTGTCTCATCGTAATCCTTGAAGCATGCGAAGTATAAATCAAGGAACTCTCTGTCGAAACCTGTGAACTTGTCATCACAGAATGCTCTAGTAATCTCTCTAGCTCTATCTGGACGGAAGTTGAAGAATACAACTGAATCACCATTCTTTACAAGTGAAAGAGGTGTGCCAGATGCATCTGTAATAACTGTAGGAAGAACGAACTCATCTGTTACGCCCTCATCGTATGAAGCCTGCATAGCATCCTGAACTGAAGTAGCAAGAACGCCCTCACCCTTAACTAAGGAATTGTATGCCTTTTCAACACGATCCCAGTTGTTATCTCTATCCATCGCATAATAGCGGCCAGAAAGAGATGCAATAGATCCAACGCCAATCTCGTCCATCTTAGACTGTAGCTGTGCTAAGAAATCCTTTCCTGAAGCAGGAGGTGTATCACGACCATCAAGGAATGCATGTACGTAAACATTCTCAAGACCGTTTCTCTTGCACATCTCAAGCATACCGTAAAGGTGATCGATGTGGCTGTGAACACCACCGCTAGAAAGAAGTCCCCAAAGGTGAATGTCGCCTCCAGTCTTCTTTGCGTTTTCAATTGCTTCTAGTAAAACTTTATTATTAAAGAACTCGCCGTCGCTGATAGCTTTTGTGATACGAGTTAAATCCTGATAAATGATACGGCCAGCACCAATATTCATGTGACCTACCTCAGAATTTCCCATCTGACCATCAGGAAGACCTACGAACATTCCTGAAGCCTGACCCTGTACAAATGGATACTCAGCCATAAGCTTGTCCATAACAGGTGTCTTTGCCATGGCAATGGCATTACCCTTTGGATTGTCATTGAGACCATATCCATCGAGTACCATAAGAACTATTGGTTTTTTACTCATTTTTGTTCTCCTTTATTCTGATTTGTTTTTAGTTATACGTCCAGAACTGTCAATAACTGCTGTCGTCGACAAATCATTAAGACTATTTATAATATCGCTGTACGCGGTATCGTCACTACTAAGTAAACTGGTAACTCCAGCACTAAACTCGCATGGAAGGAAGTAGGTCTCTATCGAGCCGTCCTTTTTGATGCGAACCTGAGCCAACCCAGTATCGTAATCTGCTGGCATATTGCTGGTAGTTGAAAAATAATAATTACCAAGGCTGTAATAAATTGGCACATCATCCATGTACTCCATAGTCTGAAGACAATGTGTGTGTCCTCCTATTATAACATCTGCGCCAGATTCTACAAATGCTCTTGCAAGTGCCACCTGGTCAGCGCCATAATTGGCATTTCCCTCTGTGCCCCAGTGTGTAAATACCATAACATAATCTGCATTGGCATGCGCCTCTGCGATAGTATCACAAAATTCCTCTGGATGTAAGCACTTTAGCACACCTGGTGAAGTTCCTGTAGCCTCTTTTGTGTAATTAAGGGTGCGTTCTATCTGTGTGGCAGCAACAAAAGCAATTTTGCGACCGCCTATTATAAAGTATACAGGCTTCTTTGCGTCTGAAAGATTGACTCCAGCGCCCACATATGGCATACCCGCACCATCTAAGGTATTTAATGTATCAAGAAAACCTGTTTCATCATAATCATAAACATGATTGTTTGCAACGCCTGCTATATCAACGCCCAAATCATATAGCAGAGACACTCGGCTAGGATCGGCTCTAAAGGTGTATGCCTTTCCTGCCAATGCTGTACCTCTATTTGTATATGAAAATTCGTTGTTTACCATAAGAATGTCAGCAGACTGCATCTCATTTAAAAGATCTGGTGAAAAGCAATCTAAAATACCATTCATCTGCTGATCCATATACTGTGTGGTGGCTACGCCCTCAGCTAAAGTTAAATCTCCGGTGAAATCAATGACTATTTCGTCATCATTTGCAGCCTCCATAACATGTATATCGTCTAACGAATAATTCTGAATACCTGTCTGCACGCAATACTCGTACCAAAGCACGTGTATGCTCTTGCCTGTAAGATCATACCAGATCTCAGGTGTTTCAAAATTTGCGTAACTAGCGATTTCTTCAATAACGTCCTCTCCATATTGAGAAGTGACTAGTGAAAGGAAGGTTTCATCTATTGGATGTCCTCCAATGAAACTCTTTGTACTATTGTTTAAAATAGTGTCCCAAGCATCAGAAAGATCGACTATTTCGATTTTTTCTGGCTGGCTCTCCTCTCCTGCTCTTGGCTCTACATCTGTAACTGTTGATGAACATCCCACCAACATGGATATACAAGCCACCGCTGAAATAAGCTTGTAAAAACTACTCCTCTGTCTCCTCATTAATCTGTGCCCTCACACGGACAACAGCTTCCATAGCTCCCTCATAATTAGAATCGGCAGCCATCTCGTAGTACGATAAAGCTGTTTCCAAATTTCTCTCTACCCCATAACCGTTTTCATAAAGAAAACCTAAATTTACCTGCGCTGGTGCATAGCCCTGTAGCGCGGCAAGCTTCTGATAATATACTGCAGAAGCAAAATCTACATCTACTCCATATCCATTGTAGTACATGTAGCCAATCTGATTTAACGCTGGTGCGAAATCAGAATCAGCAGCCTGAAGATAATACTCCATGGCCTGCTCATAATCTCTATCAACATCTAAGCCATTTTCATAAATCTGACCTAGGTAATAGCTAGCCTTTGCATAACCATTGTCAGCGGCAGCTGTAAAGTATGTAATAGCTGTCTCTGTGTTGGCCTCTACACCATAACCATTCATGTAGAATAAACCGATGGCTGTGTTTGCAGAATTGATAGCAAACTGGTCTGCAATGTCTTCACTGGTATCTGCTGCTACACGAGAATAGTAGCTGTATGCCTCAGAATAATCTCCTGGGACACCGATACCCTTTTCATAAAGGTAACCAAGATAGTATTTTCCATCGATATCACCTTCTGTATAAGCCTTTTTAATAAGCTCATAAATTGTATTGGCTGTCTCAGTAAGCTCGTCGTCAGCCTCTACCTCTGTCTTGTCCGAATCTGTTGTCTCTTCTTCTGTTGTCTCTTCTTTTGTATTCTTTGTAGAATCCTCATCCTCTACTGTCTCAGCTGCGTCAGATTTTTCTGATGTGTCAGCTGTATCTGATTCTGTAGGATCTGCAGTGTCTGTCGCACTATCAGTCTCTGAATCCTCTGTGACATCCTCTACTACAGGTGGTGTAGCAATTGCCTCTAATTCCTCATCTGTAAGTCCGGCCAATAAAGTACGGGCCAATCCAACATTAGCATTTACCGAACCGTTTTCGATGGCAGAATTAAAAAGCTCTGCTGCCTTGTCTAAATCCTGATCGTAGTATGTGCCTGTTAAATAAAAATATGCAATGGCATTTGTTGCATCTGCACTACCTGCATCTGCCGCCTCTTGATACCACTCTAAAGCCTCCTCAAAATCCTGCTTTACATCATCAGAACCATACTCAAGGAGTCTACCTAACATATATTGAGCCTCTACATCGCCCTCATTTGCCAGAACCTCAAGCTCATTATAAGAAAGAACACTGTAGTCCTTTACCTCATCAACTACTACCTGTTCAGTTGTGTCTGGGGTTTCTTTATCTGCAGATGTATCTGGAGTGCTGCAACCTACAAGTACTGTTGTAGCCATAAGTGTCATTAAGAAAAACTGAATATTACGTTTCATATTACCTCCAACGTTTTAGCGAGAATCGCCCATACGAGTGAAATTATAACATAGATTGGACTTTATTAAAATAATAAAAGCGCACCAGTAAACTGGTGCGCATGTAAAACTTTAGGAGTTTTTACTACTTATAATTGACAATTTTACCAAAGTCATTCATAAAACTCATAATTAATTATGCATTGACGATCTTGCCAAAGTCTGGCTTAAGAGAAGCTCCACCAATAAGACCACCATCAATGTTTGGCTTGCTAAGAAGCTCAGCAGCGTTTCCAGCGTTCATAGATCCGCCGTACTGAATACGAACTGCCTCAGCTGTAGCCTGATCATAAAGCTTGCAGATAAGCTCACGGATAAATGCGCAAACCTCCTCAGCCTGATCAGCTGTAGCTGTCTCACCTGTACCGATAGCCCAGATTGGCTCATAAGCGATAACAAGATTCTTAACCTGGTCAGCTGTAACACCAGAAAGATCCCATGTGATCTGTCTCTCGATCCACTCCTTGTATGTGCCAGCCTTGCGAAGTGCAAGTGACTCACCACAGCAAAGAATTGGTGTAAGTCCAGCAGCGAATGCCTTCTTTACCTTTGCGTTGATAAGGATATCGTTCTCGCCGAAGATGTCTCTTCTCTCAGAGTGACCCATGATAACATACTCAACACCAGCATCGCAAAGCATTGGAGCTGAGATTTCGCCAGTGAAAGCACCCTTGTCCTCGATGTAGAAGTTCTCAGCACCAACACATACGTTAGTACCCTTAACAGCCTCTACTACAGGAACGATGTCGATTGCAGGTACGCAGTAAACTACGTCTACATCATCATTCTTTACTAAATCCTTAAGCTCAGCAACAAGCTTTACAGCCTCAGAAGGTGTCATGTTCATCTTCCAGTTGCCAGCAATAATTCTTCTTCTTGCCATTTTTTATCTCCTTTACGAGAATCTTCCACTCCCGCAGGCCACCTTCCATACCTTCGCATGGGGTCCTCCCGCCGGCGTAGGTCCTCCCCATGCTAGGCATGGAGCCTTCCTGCTCGCGCAAAAGATTCTCTTAATTTACATAATTTTTTCAATACTTGCTTTTGCAAACGCAAAAACAAATCTAGTATTTTTCTAAATTTCAAGGCAATTAACCTTGTAAATTCTCCTTATTTTGCTTTAGTGCAAGGCAGCAGATGCGACTCTCACTAAAGAATTCTAGTATTTTTCTAAATTTCAAGGCAATTAACAGGAAGCTGTACTAAGTACTGCGACTGTTAATTAACGCAGAAATTTTGGAAAAGACGAATTCTTATTTGTCGTCAGCTGCGTAAACGTAAGTACTGCGAGCCATCTGCTAACGCAGCAATCAAGCGAAAGAAGGACGAATTTTATTTGTCGTCAGCTGCGTAAACGCCAGGCAACTCCTTACCCTCAAGGAACTCAAGTGAAGCACCACCACCTGTAGAGATGTGGCTCATCATGTCAGCAAAGCCAAGCTGGTTAACAGCTGCTGCTGAATCACCACCACCGATGATTGTTGTAGCGTCTGTCTCAGCAAGTGCCTGAGCAACTGCCTTTGTTCCCTCTGCAAGAGCTGGGTTCTCGAAAAGACCCATTGGTCCGTTCCAAAGAACTGTCTTAGCAGACTTAACCTTGTTAGAGAAAAGCTCGATAGTCTTAGGTCCGATATCGCAACCACTTCTATCTGAAGGCATATCCTCATTTAAATATGTCTCAACTTCTACAGGAGCATCGATTGGATCTGGGAATCCGTTGATTGTAACTGAATCAAGTGGAAGAAGAATCTCCTTACCCATCTTCTTAGCCTTCTCAAGCATCTCCTTGCAGTAGTCAAGCTTTGAATCATCGCAAAGTGATGTACCAATTTCAAAGCCCATAGCCTTCTGGAATGTGTATGACATACCACCACCGATGATAAGTGTGTCACACTTCTCAAGAAGGTTGTTGATAACGTTAAGCTTGTCAGCTACCTTTGCACCACCAAGGATTGCAACGAATGGACGCTGTGGGTTCTCAACAGCGTTTCCAAGGAAGTCGATTTCCTTCTGCATAAGGTATCCAACTACGTTTGAACCACCCTTAGCTGAGATGAACTTTGTTACACCTGCAACTGAAGCGTGTGCTCTATGTGATGAACCGAAAGCATCGCATACATAATCATCAGCAAGATCAGCAAGCTCCTTAGAGAATGCCTCACCGTTCTTTGTCTCCTCTTCGCCTCTGAAACGAGTATTCTGAAGAAGAACTACGTCACCTTCGTTCATAGCGTTAACAGCAGCTGTAGCAGCCTCACCTGTTACATTGTAATCTGAAACGAAGTTAACTTCCTTACCAAGCTTCTCTGAAAGTCTCTTTGCAACTGGTGCAAGTGACTCGCCCTCGTTAGGACCATTCTTAACCTTTCCAAGGTGTGAGCAAAGGATAACCTTTCCACCATCAGCGATGAGCTTCTTGATTGTAGGAAGTGCAGCGTTGATACGTGTCTCGTCTGTGATCTCGCCACCCTTAAGAGGTACGTTGAAATCGCAACGAACAAGAACGCGGCGACCCTTTACGTTGATATCATCAACTGTCTTTTTATTTAATGCCATTTTAAATTCCTCCTTATTATCCAAGCCCGCTGGTTACGGCCACAAGCCTAATGAATTCTCCGCTCAGCAACACGCTTCACTTGAGAATTATTAGAGCTTGTTTCCTACCAGCTCACTTAAATGCTATAAAAAAAAGGGTTCGGTCCATAAGGACCGGACCCTTAAAAGTCGTATTTCGTGTAAACGAATTAAGCTAACTCTGAGAAGTACTTGATTGTACGAACCATCTGTGATGTGTAGCTGTTCTCGTTATCATACCAAGAAACAACCTGTACCTCGTACATATCATCAGCTACCTTAGAAACCATTGTCTGTGTAGCATCGAAGAGAGAACCAAATCTCATACCTACGATATCTGAAGAAACGATTTCATCCTCGTTGTAACCGAATGACTCGTTTGAAGCTGCCTTCATAGCTGCGTTGATACCCTCAACAGTA
>JAILKL010000106.1 GCA_024693775.1 Pseudobutyrivibrio sp. | reverse complement strand
ACAGTTCCTTACAGAGGCGGCAGTGCTTACTTCGATGGGAGGTATCTTTGGAGTGGCCTGCGGAATCGGTTTGGCACAGATTATTTCAATAATGAGTGGAACACCTGTAGCCATTTCATGGCCTGCGGCAATTATAGCTGTTGCCTTTTCCATGGTAATAGGTATTGTCTTTGGAATTTTGCCTAGCCATCAGGCTGCAAACCTCAACCCTATCGATGCATTGAGACATGAATAATTGAGTTTCTAAGAGCTTAGTAGTAAATACTAGGCTCTTTTTTTATTTTGGGGTAAATAAAAAATAAATTTTTGACGATATAGAATATAGCAAGGATGCTGACTGCTAGAACTATGGAGGGTTCTATTATTATTTTAGGAAGAATTACGAGGACATAGAGATGGTAGTTCAGCATAATCTTCAGGCTAGCAATGCTAGTCGCGTATACAACTTAACAAATTCTAATATCTCTAAAGAGTCTGAAAAGCTTTCTAGTGGATATAAAATCAATACATCCTCTGACGATGCAGCAGGTTTATCTATTTCTGAGAAAATGCGCAAGCAAATACGTGGCCTGGATAGAGGCTTAGAGAATGCGCAGGATGGAATATCTTTTTGTCAAATTGCTGATGGAGCACTAGATGAAGTAAACGATATGCTTAATAGAATGAAGGAATTATCAATTCAGTCAGCTAATGGTACAAATTCGGATACTGATCGTCAGGCAATCGATAACGAAATTCAAAATTTAAAAGAGGAAGCAGAGCGTATATTTAAAACGACAACTTATAATGAACGACAAATATGGGAAAGATATCCGGTAGAGGCACCTGTAACAAAAACAGTAAGTTATTATCCAATAAAGTTTTCATATCCATATGCAGATGACGCTGTACTTACCAATGCAAATGCCCTTGCATGGCCAGATTCTAATAATGGCTTTTCATTAAAAGTTTCTGATGAGGGATTAAACATTACTTGGAAAGGTGCGAATGGCACTGAGTATTCAACTGAAACAGTTACGTGGCCTAATCCTAAAACAAGCGGACAAACAATAAATCTAAGGAAGTATTTTCCAGCAGAATATAAGGAAAAGGCGGAGCTAAATGGTATAGATTGTAATATTAGTTATAGTACATCTGCTTATGCTTCTTTTGATGAGATTAAATCATATTTAAGTCAAGTTAAGGTTTGCCCTTCAATGCAACGAAGTTCAAATTCTTATTTACTAGATTCTACATCAAATAATCTGTCAGATAATATGAGTACTACTATTTCATTTAATTCAACGGCAATTCAAAATAGTGATATTGATTTAAGTGGTAATGCGGATTCTGACTATGCTACGTTTGATTCTATGACTAACATTGATGATGCCAATGGATTACAGTTTGTATTTAATTTAAATAAAAGAGATAGTAAGAACAATGAGGTTATAAGTGTTACAGCAAAAGCAGCTAGTTTTAGTGTATCAAAAAGTTTAAGAATTTATGATGATAATGACCGTGTCTCTATTGATGATAAAAGTTTAAATTTTACGGCAAGCCATAAAAAAAACATTATAGAAAATCTTTCTAGCGATGGATGGTGGGGGTATTATGCAACTTATGATAATTATGGAAATTTTAAAAAGTATGAAATCGCAAATCTAAGCTATAGTAATTTAGGTACATCAATTTTTAATGAGGAATCTATAATAAATCAACTAAATAATTCCTCAGAACGAGGAGGTATTTTAGACAACAAAGGTACATCTATTGACCCAGTAACTTTAGGCTTACATTTTAATCTTATTGGCAATGATGGTACTAACTATGGAAGTATAAAGATTTATATAGATGGTTACGAAAATAGTGGCCAGGACTATTTTTTAAGTAAAATTAGGAGTATTAATTCAATAAGCCTTTCGGCCAATGCGGCAAGTTCTTCTAGTGACACTAGTAATATTGGAACGGTTAGTTTAACTCCAACAACAATTACTGTTGAGAAAAAAGAAACGGAAGTTACCACTACAGAACTAATTGGTTACGAAGACTTGAATAAAGGAATTCATACAGGACCAGATGCAGATATGATGGAAAAACTTGGGATAGATTATAAATGCATTTCAAATTTTTCAATTGGAATAGACAAAATAGATGTTCTTACTGAGAAGAGCGCTATGGAGGCTATGGATTTAATTGATGAGGCGGCAAAAATTGTTGTGGAGCAGAGATCAGTTTTTGGAGCATATCAAAACCGATTAGAACATACGATAAAAAATTTAGGTAATGTTTCTGAAAACACAACTGCAGCAGAATCTCGTATCAGAGATACAGATATGGCAGGAGAAATTGTTAAATTATCAAAGGATAAGATTTTAGCCCAGGCAGGTGAGGCTATGCTTTCCCAGGCAAATACTAGTCAGGAATCAGTAATGAATCTATTGCAGTAGCATTGTTTTACTTGCTAGAGGTGGTATAAAACAGTAAAATCTAAATAGGAATTTAAAGTGCTAGGATGATTTCCTAGCATTTTTATTTAAGAGACTGGAGGATTTATGAGCAAATTTATTTCATGGAATGTTAATGGCCTAAGAGCAGTAGTTGGAAAGGGCTTTTGGGATATTTTTGATAGTATTGATGCAGATATTTTTTGTTTGCAGGAGATAAAGCTTTCTGAGGGACAGTTTGACACTGAAAAGGAAGGCTATCACGTTTATTGGAACTATGCAGAAAAGAAGGGCTATTCAGGTACAGCTATTTTTTCAAAGAAGGAGCCTATCTCTGTAAGCTATGGTATAGGTATCGAGGAGCACGACCATGAGGGACGTGTTATCACATTAGAATTTGAGGATTATTACTTTATTACCTGCTATACACCTAATTCACAGACAGAGCTAAAAAGACTAGACTATCGTATGACCTGGGAGGATGATTTTAGAGCATATCTTCTTAAATTAAATGAGAAAAAGGGTGTTATTCTTTGTGGCGATTTGAATGTTGCTCACGAGGAAATAGATATTAAAAATCCAAAGACAAATCATAAGAATGCAGGCTTTACTGATGAGGAGCGTGAAAAGATGACAGAGCTTCTTGCAGCAGGCTTTGTAGACAGCTTTAGATATTTCTATCCAGATCAGGAACAGATTTATTCATGGTGGTCTTATAGATTCAAGGCTAGAGAAAAGAACGCAGGATGGCGTATAGATTACTTTATCGTATCTGAGGATATAAAGGATAGAATGCAGGACGCAAAGATTTTGACAGATGTTATGGGATCTGACCATTGCCCTGTAGAGTTGGATTTTGAGTAAAAAATAGTTGAAAATAAAATAGAAAACAGTTATTATATTTAACAACAAAGACGAAGGCGTCTGCTACAGATCTAGCAGGCGCCTTTTTTGCAAAGATGGAGGATGTATATAAAGCATATTGTTTTGTATACAAAAGGGAAGGAGACTTTTGAAATGAAGAAAAAGACACTAGCACTTGTAATGGCTTTTGCAACAATGGTTGCAATGGTAGGATGTGGTAGCACTTCACAGGAGGGCGCAGCGGATCAAGCATCTGATAAGGGAACAGATGCAGCTGGCAAAAAATGGGTTATTGCCACAGATACATCATTCAAGCCTTTTGAGTACACAGATGACAGTGGTAATTTTGTAGGAATCGATGTAGATATTCTTGCAGCTATAGCTGAGGATCAGGGATTTGATTATGAGCTCAAGTCGCTTGGTTGGGACGCTTCTATCGCAGCATGTCAGGCAGGACAGGCTGACGGTATGATTGCAGGTGCATCTATTACAGATGAGAGAAAGGATTCAGGATGGATTTTCTCAGATGGCTATTATGATGCAAACCAGTCAATGGCAGTTGAGGCATCATCAGATATCGATGGATTTGATGATCTAAGCGGAAAATCAGTTGCAGTTAAGACAGGTACAATGAGTGCAACATATGCAGAGGGACTTGCTTCAGAATATGGCTTTACTGTTACATATTTTGAGGATTCACCAACAATGTATCAGGCAGTAGTTGGTGGTCAGGTCGTGGCATGCTTTGATGACACACCTATCATGGCTTCAAACATTAAGGACACAGGTATCGCAATGAAGATTGTTGATGGTACAGGAAATGATCCTGCAGAATACGGCTTTGCTATTTTTAACGCTGATAATCAGGAGTTAGTTGATATGTTCAACGCTGGTCTTGCAAACATCAAGGCAGACGGAACATACGATGAAATTATTGCAAAATATTTAGGCGAGTAATTTAGCGTATTCAATGGGCAGGGGACATCCTGCCCTTATTCAATTTGTAGTATTTTTGCTAGAAATTGCAATATAGAAAGGGATTTATTTTATGATAAAGATTATTACAGTATATGGAACGATGCTGCTTGGGGCCATGGGAAGAACCCTTTTGCTTGCGTTGTTAGGACTGTTTTTTGCATGTATTATTGGAATGATTTTTGGAATCATGGGCGTAGTCAAGAATAGAGCATGTAATATTATTGCCCAAATATTCGTAGACGTTATTCGTGGCGTGCCAATGATTGTTTTAGCATTCTTTGTATATTTTGGTATACCTTATTTATTCAACACAATTATTGGTGGCTTTTCTGTCAGTCTTACAGCACTTCAGGCAGGTACAATTTGTTTGGCTTTAAACTGTGGTGCATATATGGCAGAGATTATTAGAGCAGGTATTCAGTCAGTTGATATTGGTCAGATGGAGGCTGCCAGATCTCTTGGACTTACCTATGGAATGTCCATGAGAAAGGTTGTTTTACCTCAGGCCATTAGAACAATGATACCTACCTTTATCAATCAGTTTATTATTACACTTAAGGATACATCTATCCTTTCTGTAATTGGTTTCCCTGAATTGGTAAACACAGCAAAAAACGTACAGGCAAACACATTTATGTCCTTCCAGACATGGGCTATCGTAGGAATTATGTATTTAATAGTAATTACTATACTTTCACGTAGCGCAAAGGTATTAGAGAGGAGGCTAAATGTTGGCAGATAATAAGGAAATCAAAATCAGTGTAAAAAATTTAAAGAAATCCTATGGTAGCTTAGAGGTATTAAAGGATATTAATACAGAGGTTACTAAGGGTGAGGTGGTGTGTGTGATCGGACCATCTGGTTCAGGAAAGTCTACATTTTTACGTTGCTTAAACAAGCTTGAGACAGTTACATCTGGTTCAATTATAGTAGACGGCAACGATATCACCTCTAAGAGTGTAAATATCAACAAGGTTAGAGAAAACATTGGAATGGTTTTCCAGCATTTTAATCTTTTCAATAATCTTAATATTTTGGACAACCTAACACTAGCACCTGTTCAGCTAAAGAAATGCTCAAAGGCAGAGGCTGAAAAGAGAGCAGTGGAAATGCTTTCTAAGGTTGGGTTGGCTGATAAGGCAGAAAGCTATCCTAGCCAGCTATCAGGTGGTCAAAAGCAGCGTGTGGCTATAGCTAGAGCACTTTGTATGCAGCCAGATATAATGCTTTTCGATGAGCCAACCTCCGCTCTTGATCCGGAGATGGTAGGAGAAGTTCTTCAGGTAATGAAGGATCTTGCAGCAGATGGTATGACTATGGTAATTGTTACCCATGAGATGGGCTTTGCCAGAGAGGTGGCCGATAGAGTTATCTTTATGGATGGCGGCTACATCATCGAGGAGGGAACACCTTCTGAGGTACTTTTAAATCCAAAGGAAGAGAGAACAATAGATTTTTTAAATAAGGTTTTATAACGAGGGGTATATGAAAAGTATTATTACAATAAGTCGTCAATTTGGCGCAGGTGGGGGCACTATTGGCAAGGCAGTAGCCGAGCGTTTAGGCTATTATTATTGCAATAAGGATATGATTATCAGAGCTGCCATAGAGTCTGGAAATCTCAGCCCGGATGAAATCAGATATTTTGACGAGAGGGTACCTAGAGAATTTGGACTGGGACAGAGCTTATTTGATTTTTACAATAAGCCATTGGATGAGCGTCTTTATAATGCTCAAAAGGAAGCTATTCGAAAGGTTGCAGAGCGTGGGAATTGTGTAATTGTTGGTCGAAATTCCAACATTATTTTAAAGGAATTCGACAAGAGCTTACATGTATTCATTTCAGGCTCTGAAAGCTTTAGAATCAATCGCATGTCTGAAAAGATGCCAGAATTTACTCACGAAAAGATAAAGGAAAAAATGCATGCAGTAGACAAGGCAAGGGCCAAATACTGCAAGCATTACACGGGCACAGAATTTGGAAATGCAGCTTACTATGATTTGTCTTTAAAGAGCTCAGCTTTGGGACTAGATAACTGCGTAGATTTGATTTGTGCAGCAGCTAAGTTATAATAAATTATTATGACATTAAGGTCAGATTATATTTAGTCTGACCTTTTTTATTTAGGAGTTAAATTATGTTAGATGGATTTATAAAAATTGCATGTGCCACACTAGATATAAAGGTGGGAGATACAAAGGGTAATGCTGTAAAAATAGTTGAGGAAATCAAAAAGGCATCTGAAAAGGGTGTTAAGGCTATTTGTTTTCCTGAGTTATGTGTTACAGGATATACCTGTGGAGATTTATTTTTGCAGGAGCTTCTTTTGGAAAATGCAAAGGAGGCAGCTAGTTTTATTGCAGAGTCGACTGCAGAATTTGATATAATGTCAGTAATAGGTATGCCTCTAGAGGTAGATAATAATTTATACAATGTTGGCCTAGTGCTTTGTAAAGGCCAGGCCTTGGGTGCTGTGGCAAAGGAAAACATTCCAAACTACAGTGAGTTTTATGAGCTACGCCATTTCACTGCCGCTACAAGTGATTTTGAGGCCACTGTAGAAATTGGTGGCTTGGGTCAGGTGACTATTTCAAACCAACAGATTTTTGTGTGCAAGGAAATGAAGGATTTTAGATTGGGTGTTGAAATCTGCGAGGACCTATGGGTGCCTAGCTCACCTTCAGAAAAGCTTGCTATGGCAGGGGCAACTGTTATCTTTAACCTTTCAGCCAGTGATGAGGTTATAGGTAAAGGCGAGTACCGCAAAAATCTCTTAAAATCTAAGTCAGGTAGCCTTGTGTGCGCCTATGCATATGCAGATGCTGGAGTGGGCGAGTCTACACAGGATATGGTTTTTGCTGCTCATAATATGATTGCAGAAAATGGTTCTATAAAGTCAGAGGCAGATTTTTTTGAAAATCAAATGATTACTGCTGATATCGATGTTGAAAAGCTGGCACACGAGCGCAGAAGAATGAATACATTTTCTCAGATATCTAGATATGCAAAAAGAGAGTTTTCTCTAAAGGTAGAGGAAACCACAATTGAAAATGTTCCATATAAGCTTCCATTTGTTCCTGCAAACAGAACAAATCTGGACGAAAGATGTCAGCAGATTTTAACAATGCAGGCAGTGGGGCTTGCTACCAGAATAAAGCATATTGGATGTAAAAACGTGGTAATTGGCTTATCTGGAGGGCTTGATTCTACATTGGCTCTTATTGTGGCAGTTCATGCATTTGATAGATTAGGTCTTGATAGATCAGGAATAAAGACAATCACCATGCCTTGCTTTGGCACAACAGATAGAACCTACAACAATGCATGTGAATTGGCAAAATGCTATGGGGCATCCTTAGAGGAGATAAATATAAAGGCTAGCGTGACACAGCATTTTGCAGATATAGGCCAGGATGATAGCAATCATGATGTGACCTATGAAAATTCTCAGGCCCGTGAGAGAACTCAGATTCTCATGGACAAGGCCAACATGTATAATGGAATAGTAATTGGCACAGGTGATTTGTCTGAGCTTGCCCTAGGATGGGCCACCTATAACGGAGATCATATGTCTATGTATGCTGTTAATACATCTATTCCAAAGACATTGGTTAGATGGCTTGTGGATTATGAAGCCAATAAAAGCGAAGGTCAGCTTCAGGCAATTTTAAAGGATATTTTGGATACCCCAGTTAGTCCAGAGCTTCTTCCACCTGACGAGGATGGAAAGATTGCCCAAAAGACAGAGGATTTGGTGGGTCCATATGAGCTTCACGATTTCTTTTTGTATTACATGCTTAGATTTGGATTTAGACCAAGAAAAATATATAGAATGGCCTGCCTGGCATTTGAGGGCGAATATTCAAAGGATGTTGTTTACAAATGGTTAAGGACATTTTATAGACGCTTCTTTACTCAGCAATTCAAAAGAAGCTGTCTTCCAGATGGTCCAAAGGTTGGTACGGTTACCCTTTCACCTCGCGGCGACTTTAGAATGCCTAGTGATGCTTCTTACAGAATATGGATGGATGAGATTGATGCTATAAAATAGAATAGTCATTATTATGGAAATATATTAGAATATGTTGATGAGGAAGAAGGTAGGGAGGAATAATAATTTATGGAAAACATTAACACTTCAACAAATCAAGAGACGGTAAAAAATGCAGTTAATGGAAGCGCATATAATGGACCTTTTTATGGAAATTCAAATGCGCAGCAGGTAAACGGTCAAATTGTATTTCCACAAGCGGCTGCCGTGCCAATGGATACAGGTAGCGCTGCCAATTTTAAAAAGTATGGTATGATTGCGGTCATTTTTGCGATTTTATATGCATTTTGCTTGTACAAGAATTGGGCAGGCATAACATACCCATTTTATATGGCGGGCACACTTATTTTGATAAATGCTCTCAGACTAAAGGATGGAGAAAGTATTTTAAAAAGAAAAGGCAGAATCAGTGTTCTTAATATTTTCTATATTGTTTCGTTAATGCTGTTATCAATTACTAAATGTGTATTTTCTAGTGGCACAATTTTGTTGCTTAGTGCAATTGCAATTTATCTGCTTCTAGGCAGCTTTGTTTTGCAGCTATATGTGGATACCACTGGCTGGGATATTGCAGGATGGCTACTGGGTATGTGTGAGACAGCAGTAAAGCCATTTATTCATATTGTCACTCCATTTAGAGATTATGCGGCGCATAGAGAAGAGGCTATTAAAAAAGGTGAGTCAGAAGGTAAAAAGGCATTTCACGCTGTTATCATAGGTGTAGTTATTGCCATTCCTTTACTTGCTATCGTAGTAAGTCTATTGATATCAGCTGATGCTGTATTTAAAGATTTTTATATAAGATTTTGTGAGACCTTTAATATTTTTAAGCATATTTCTGATATATTTGGAATCGCATTTACGATAGTAGTTGCATTTATAGTAGCTTACAGTGTGCCTATGGCACTAAGCAAAGAAGGTGTTACTGCAAAAAGAACCAAAAACGGAAACGTAAATCCGATAATTGCCATTACTTTCTCTACTATAATTGGATTGGTGTACATACTTTTCTGTGGCATTCAGATAATGTATCTATTTATTGGAAACATGGAATTGCCAGCAGATTACACATATGCAGAATATGCGCATGAAGGCTTTTATCAATTACTGGCAGTGTGCATTATAAATCTTGTGCTTGTATCAATCTCTAATCGTCTATTTGCAGAGAACAAGGCACTAAAGGTAATCTTGTCTATCATTTGCTTATGTACCTATGTGATGATTGCTTCTGCTGCAATGAGAATGTACCTTTATGTACAGGTTTACAGATTGACCTTCCTAAGATTATTTGTGCTATGGTTCTTGGCAGTGCTTTGTCTGTTTGTGGCATTTTTAATGGTTAGTCTGATTAATTCAAGATTTCCTGTATTTAAGGCTTGTATGATTGCTATTACGGTAGCTTATATCGGATTTGCATTTTCAAATCCAGACTACCAGATTGCAAAGTATGATCTTTCAAAGGATTATGATGCCGATACGCATGATTCTGCTGTAAACTATGTGGTTTATAATTCATCAGCCGATGGCCTACCAGCTATCGAGAAATATGATGATGTACTTGTTGATTACATGCAAGCAAATCGATATTACTATGAAGATGAATACGCTGAAAAAAAGGCAGGTCTTCGCAAATACAATTATTTTGCTAATCGTGGCTACAGTCTATTTAAATCAAGAACCTGGTAAATAATTAGTCTAGCCATTTTTATAACGGTTTATCTAACGGTTTGTATGGTATTATATTTACAAGAGAGTTTTATACTAGGAGGATTGATAATATGGGAGATAAGAAAGAAGCAACATTCGTTGTACACGTTAACAAGTGCGATAATAGCAGCTGGCAGGGACAGGTTACATGGGCAGATAATGATGAGAAGATAAACTTCCGTAGCGCCATGGAGCTTATCAATATTATGGATGCTGCTCTAGAGTCAGAAGAAGAGTAAGATATAAAAAGGGCCTTAGGTTTTATCAACCTAAGGTCCTTTTGCTTTACATTATTTTTTCTTTTGATTTTCCTGAAGCTTCATGGCACGAACCTTTAGTGGAAGTCCCCAAAGGGTAATGAAGCCTTCTGCATCATGGTGATCATAAAGGTCACCTGTTGTGAAGGATGCCAGTGATTCAGAGTAAAGTGAGTATGGTGATGTTGTACCGGCTTTTATGATGTTTCCCTTATAGAGCTTGAATTTTACTTCGCCAGTAACATATTCCTGTGTGGATTTAACAAAGGCCTGGATTGCATCGCAAAGTGGTGTAAACCATTTTCCTTCGTAGCAAACCTGAGCGAGCTTGTTGCCCATTTCTTTTTTCATTTCCATTGTCGCGCGGTCGAGACAAAGCTCCTCAAGCTGAGCGTGTGCCTCCATTAAAATGGTACCGCCAGGTGTTTCATATACTCCACGTGATTTCATACCAACAACACGGTTTTCAACGATATCTACAATACCGATTCCGTTTCTACCACCGATTTCATTTAATTCCTTGATGATATCAGAAACCTTCATTTTCTTTCCATTTACTGAAGTAGGTACACCCTGCTCGAATGTCATTGTGACATATTCAGGCTTTTCTGGTGCCTTTTCTGGAGGAGTAGTGAGCATAAGTAGGTGCTCATAGTTTGGCTCCTTAGAAGGATCCTCAAGCTCAAGTCCCTCATGGCTAATGTGCCATAGGTTGCGGTCACGGCTGTAGGACTGATCTGTTGAAAATGGAAGATCAATACCGTGAGCCTTGCAGTAATCAATTTCATCCTGACGAGACTGAAGCTTCCATTTATCATTACGCCATGGAGCAATAACCTTGATATCTGGAGCAAGTGCCTTGATACCTAATTCAAAACGAATCTGATCATTTCCTTTTCCTGTGGCACCGTGGCAAATGGCTACTGCGCCTTCTTTTCTAGCAATTTCTACAAGCTTTTTGGCAATTCCTGGACGAGCCATAGCAGTTCCTAGTAAATATTTATTTTCGTAAATAGCCCCTGCCTGTACGCATGGAACGATGTAGTTATCACAGAAATCATCAACTATGTCTTCTATATATAATTTAGAAGCACCTGAAGCTTTTGCTCTTTCAGATAATCCGTCTAATTCCTCTCCCTGTCCGCAGTCGATACAGCAGCAGATTACTTCATATCCATAGTTTTCTTTTAACCAAGGAATGATAGCAGTGGTGTCTAATCCACCTGAATACGCAAGTACAACCTTTTCCTGTGCCATAGTAATTCTCCTTTTTAAGATAAAAATAATTTTTGCAATTATCCAACAACAGAGTGTTGATTTTTGAATAGTTACACGATACTACATTACTTTAAATTAATCAAGTGATAATTTATGCAAATTATAGGTATAAAAATGTATTTTGTTAATATTTACGTAAATAATATGGGAAATACTATTGAATATTTATGCATATTTTATTCATAAAATTTTAAAACAATACTTTACTTCGTGAAAGTAAAGTAATACAATGAATGCAATTCAATAATAGGAGATGGAGAGCGACATGATTAAAGTAGGAATTATTGGAGCGACTGGTTATGCAGGTGCAGAGATTGTTAGACTTTTGTATTCTCATCCAGAAGCTGAAATTGTATGGTATGGATCAAGATCATATGTGGATGAAAGATTTGCTTCTATATATAAGAACATGTTCACCTTGGTGGAGGACAAATGCTTAGATGATAACATCTTAGAATTATCAAAGCAGGTAGATGTTATCTTCACTGCAACTCCTCAGGGATATTTGGCAGGGGTGCTCACAGAGGAGATTTTAAATAACTGTAAGGTTATTGATTTGTCTGCTGATTATAGAATCAAGAACGTGGCGACCTATGAAAAATGGTATGGAATTACACATAAGAGTCCACAGTTTATTGAGGAGGCAGTTTATGGCCTTTGCGAGATTAATAGGAAAAAGGAAGTAGGGGCTAGACTTATTGCGAACCCAGGCTGCTACACAACCTGTTCTATTCTTACAGCATATCCTCTTGTAAAGGCAGGATTGATTGATCCAGCTACTTTAATTATTGATGCGAAATCAGGCACATCTGGAGCGGGAAGAGGGGCAAAGCTTCCTAATCTATATTGCGAGGTAAATGAGAGCATAAAGGCATATGGCGTTACAAGTCACCGCCATACTCCAGAAATTGAGGAACAGCTAGGATATGCCTGTGGCAAAGAGATTATGATAAATTTCACACCTCATTTGGTTCCTATGAATAGGGGAATACTTGTTACCGAATATGCGAATTTGGTTCCAGTAAATGGAAAATTACCTACTAAAGAGGATGTAATGAAGGCTTATCACGATTTATACGATGATGAGTTTTTCGTTAGGGTTTTAGATTATGGACAGTGCCCAGAAACAAAATGGGTAGAGGGAAGTAATTTTGTTGATGTAAGCTGCATCATTGATGAGCGTACAAATAGAGTAGTGATGATGGGAGCTCTTGATAACTTGGTTAAGGGAGCTGCTGGCCAGGCCATTCAAAATATGAATATTATTTTTGGCCTTGAGGAGAAGATGGGATTGGATTTTGCACCAATGTTCCCTTAGTAATGTGTCAGGAGGCAATATGGTATTACAGGAAGCTTATAATATTTCATTAAATTTGGGAGTATATACGGATTTTCAGATCCGCACCATGGTCGAATCAGACTATGAGTCGGTTTACGAATTGTGGACCACTATTCATGGCTTTGCTATGAGAAGCATAGATGATTCAAAAGAGGGAATCCTAAAATTTATTAAGAGAAATCCTAATACATCAGTTGTGGCTGTGGTAGATGGGAAAATAGTAGGCTCGATTTTGGCAGGCCATGATGGAAGACATGGAAGCTTTTATCATGTATGTGTTCATGAAAATTATCGTAATCACGGAATAGGAAAGGCTATGGTAACAGCTGCAATGATTCGTCTAAAGGATGAGGGAATCAACAAAATTCAGCTGGTGGCTTTTGCTGGAAATGAGCTGGGAAACAATTTCTGGCACGCAGAGGGCTGGACTCAAAGAGCTGATTTTAATACCTATGATTTTATTTTAAATGATGAAAATATTATAAGGTTTAACAATTAATAGAGGCTTTTGGTTTTCATCAATGGAGGCAGAATATGAATGTAATAAATGGTGGAGTTACTGCAGCACAGGGGTTCATGGCAGCCAGCTGTGCCGCTGGAATAAAATATCATGGACGCACAGATATGGCTATGGTTTATTCGAAAAAGCCATGTATTAGTGCAGGTACCTTTACATCAAATGTTGTAAAGGCTGCATGCGTTCAGTGGGACATGGATATTGTTAAAAACAAAGATTTTTTACAGGCAGTTGTCATTAATTCAGGAATTGCAAATGCTTGTACCGGCAAGGAAGGCTTTGATGCCTGCGAGGCCACTGCAAAGGGTGTAGAGGCAGCGCTAAATATCCCTTATGAGTCTGTGGCTGTTGCATCTACAGGTGTAATTGGAATGCAGCTTCCAGTGGACAAATTAGTGGCAGGGGTAAAGGCTATGGCACCAGAGCTTAAGGATACTATCGAGGCTGGTACTGCAGCTTCAAAGGCTATTATGACCACTGATACAGAAAATAAAGAGGTGGCAGTAGAATTTGAAATCGCAGGTAAAAAGGTTGTACTTGGTGGCATGAGCAAGGGCTCAGGAATGATTCATCCTAATATGTGCACTATGCTGGCTTTTTTATGCACTGATATAAATATTGAAAAGGCGCTGCTTCAAAAGGCTGTCAGCGAGGTTGTGGCAGATAGCTTTAACATGATTACCGTGGACGGAGATACATCCACAAATGATACCTTGCTTTGCATGGCAAATGGTTTGGCAGATAATCCAATGATTTCTTCCGAGGATGCTGATTATGAAACGTTCAAGGAGGCACTGAAATACGTATGTGAAACCTTGGCAAAGAAGATGGCTGCGGACGGAGAGGGCGCTAGCAAATTATTCGAAGCAACTATCGTAAATGCGAAGTCAAAGGAAGATGCTAAAAAAATGGCTAGAGCTATTGTTGGGTCAAATCTTTCAAAGGCTGCGATATTTGGCTGTGATGCAAACTTTGGTAGATTTTTATGCGCTATGGGATATTCTGGTGCGGATTTTGACCAAGATGATGTGGAGCTTTTCTTTAAAAGCGTCAATGGTGAGCTAAAGGTATTTGATAAGGGCACACCTATTGTTTTTGATGAGGACAAGGCTCTCGAAATCATGAAAGCCGATGCTGTCACTGTATATGTGGATATGCATGAGGGTGATAAAGAGGCAACAGCATGGGGCTGTGACCTTACTTATGATTATGTAAAAATAAACGCCGATTATCGTTCATAAATTGTGATTATTATATAAAAATGGGAGGCATCAATGGAAGAAGAAATGATTAAACAGGTTATGGATAAGGCTCAGGTTTTAATAGAGGCCTTGCCATACATTCAGCGATTCAATAGAAAGATAATGATCGTCAAATACGGCGGCAGTGCCATGATTGATGAGGAACTAAAAAAGCAGGTAATTCAAGATGTTACACTTTTAAAGCTGGTAGGCTTCAAGCCAATTATCGTTCACGGTGGTGGCAAGGAAATAAGCCGTTGGGTAGAAAAAACAGGAATGGAACCAGAGTTTATCAATGGTCTTAGAAAAACAGATGAGGCCACAATGGAAATTGCCGAGATGGTCTTAAACAAGGTAAACAAATCCTTGGTTCAAAATGTGCAGTCCCTTGGGGTAAATGCAGTGGGAATTTCAGGCAAGGATGGCAGCTTATTAAAGGTTAAAAAGAAGCTGTCTGATGGACAGGATATTGGATTCGTTGGGGAGATTACAGAGGTCAATCCTAAGATTTTACAGGATCTTTTGGAAAAGGATTTTCTTCCTATTGTCTGCCCTATTGGTATGGATGAAAATTTTGTCACCTATAACATAAATGCTGACGATGCTGCCTGCGCTATTGCTAAGGCATTAAATGCAGAAAAGCTTGCATTTTTAACTGATATCGAAGGTGTATATAAGGACAAGGACAACCCTGATACATTGATTTCGGAAATGACTGTAGATGAGGCAAGGGAGCTTATTGGAGACGGCTATATTGGCGGAGGCATGCTTCCAAAGCTTACTAATTGTATCGATGCCATTGAGGATGGTGTCAACAGGGTGCATATTTTAGATGGAAGAATTGCACATTGTCTATTGCTAGAATTCTTTACAAACAAAGGTATTGGCACAGCTATTATAGGAAACAAGGATACGAGGTATTACGATGAATAAAAAACAGTATATAGAAGAGGCAGAGGAATCATTATTTCATGTATACAACCGTTTTCCAGTGGTGTTCGATTATGGTAGAGGAGTTCGTTTATACGATAATGATGATGAAGAATATTTAGACTTTGCATCAGGAATTGGTGTAATGGCATTTGGTTATGGAAATGAGGACTATGAGGAGGCTCTGATTTCTCAAATCAAGAGAATTACTCATACCTCAAATTTATATTACCATCAGCCTATGATTGAGGCGGCAAAAAAGCTTTGCAAATACTCTGGAATGGACAAGGTTTTCTTTACAAATTCTGGAGCAGAGGCAATAGAAGGAGCTCTTAAGACCGCAAAGAAATATGCATATACAAAGCGTGGAGCAGGTAGCTATGAGGTTATAGCCATGGAAAATTCATTTCATGGACGTACTGTTGGCTCCCTTTCTGTGACAGGAACAGAGCATTACAGAGAGCCATTTTATCCACTTATGGATGGAGTAAAATTTGCTACCTTTAATGATTTTGGCAGCGTGCTCGCAAACCTTTCTGATAATACATGTGCAATTATTATGGAGACTGTTCAGGGAGAGGGCGGTTTATATCCAGCGGATGCAGAGTTTTTGAAGAAGGTTAGAGAGCTTTGTGATGAGGAGGATATTCTTCTTATCTTAGATGAAGTGCAGTGTGGAATGGGACGAACAGGTTCCATGTATGCTTTCCAGCAGTATGATATTGTGCCTGATATTTTGACCACAGCAAAGGCATTGGGAAATGGTGTTCCTGTAGGGGCCTTTGCGGTGACACAAAAGGTGGCAGAGGCATCGCTTGTTCCAGGAGACCATGGCACAACCTACGGCGGAAATCCACTATGCACTGCCGCTGTGTCTCAGGTATTTGATATGTTTGAAAAATATCACATGATTGAGCACGTAAATGAAATCACACCTTATTTCGAACAAACACTTGATAGATTTGTTGAAAAATATGATTTTGTTACAGCTAGACGTGGCATGGGGCTTATGCAGGGATTGGTCCTTACCATTCCTGTAAAGGAGGTAGTTACAAAGGCACTATTAGAAGAGCATCTTGTGGTGCTGTCTGCAGGAGCAGATGTGCTTAGACTATTGCCTCCACTTGTTATTACAGAGCAGGATGTGGATGATTTCAAAGAAAAGCTGGAGAAGGTTTTTGATAAATTTAACTAAAAAATTGTCTGAAACAAATCCGTAAAAGTATTGTAATAAATAAATTTTTTGGCTACAATAAACAAGACGTTGAAACACTCCTATTTTTATAAAAATAGATAGGAGTATTATGAAGAAAAAATTAATTCTTGTTTGTTGCAGCCTTTTTTTGTGCACAGGCTGTAGCAAAACATCATATTTTCAGACCACTGATTTAGTGGAAGAGGTTGAAGATACTGATACAGATTCAGAAGAGTCTGTTCTTTCAGAGATTCAGAGCAATACTATTTATGTACAAGTTGCAGGTGCAGTCGCAAACCCAGATGTTTACGCACTGCCTATGAATGCTAGAGTTTTTGAGGCAATAAAGGCTGCTGGCGGGCTACTTGAAGAAGCAGACGATAGTGATATTAATCAGGCTCAAATTTTATCCGACGGCGAAAAACTATATGTTTATACAACTGAAGAAAAGGCTGAGATTGAAAAGCAGCAGGAGTCAAATAGTGACGGCCTAATTAATATAAACACGGCCACAGCCATGGAGCTTACTGCATTACCTGGAATAGGCCAGTCCAAAGCAGATCAAATTGTTGCATATAGAGAGGGCAATGGTTCATTTTCTGATATAGAGGAAATAAAGCAGGTGCCAGGCATTGGAGATGGAATTTTTAGTAAGATTAGTTCTTACATAAAGATATAAAGTGTGCGGGTTACCCGCAAGTTTAAGTGGTTTTTAGAGGATTGTTATGGCAAAAAAAGTTCTTGTAGTTGATGATGAAAAGTTAATAGTGAAGGGAATTCGTTTTTCTTTAGAGCAGGATGGTATGGAGGTAGATTGCGCCTACGATGGTCAGGAAGCATTAGATTTAGCCACCACCAATCATTACGATATGATTTTACTTGATGTTATGCTTCCAAAGCTAGACGGATTCGAGGTATGTCAAAACATTAGAGAATTTTCTAATGTCCCTATCGTTATGCTCACAGCAAAGGGTGATGACATGGACAAAATCCTTGGTCTTGAGTATGGTGCAGATGATTATATTACCAAGCCTTTCAATATTCTTGAGGTAAAGGCTAGAATAAAGGCCATTATGCGTCGTGCTGCTTTGGGACAGCCAGTTATGACTGACCACAAGGATGAGGATGCCATTGTAGAAAATGGAGACATTGTTCTTGATACAAAGAATCGTAGACTTACTATTTTAGGAACAGAGTACAACCTTACATCAAAAGAATACGACATGCTTTTGCTTTTAGTTACAAATCCTAGAAAAGTATTTTCACGTGTTGACCTGCTTCATCGCATTTGGGGCGAGGATTACCCTGGTGATGAGAGAACAGTTGATGTTCACGTTAGAAGACTCAGAGAAAAGATTGAGCCAAATCCAAAGGAACCAAAATACGTGCGCACTAAATGGGGCGTAGGATATTATTATCAATAAATGGAAGTTTAAATGGAAAACAAATCAAAAAAATTCTCGTTTATTCGCAGTTTAGGATTTAAATCAGCATTAGTAATACTAGTAGTAGGCATCATACCTTTTTTGGTGTGTGTGCCTATTTCTATGCGAGCCTATGAAACGGTTACCATCGATAATGATGCATCAAACATTATCGTACAGGCTCTTCAATACAACAGTGAAATAATTACCAGCGGTTATATTGCAGGAGAGGATAATCGCAATCTTGAAACAAAATTACAGTCCGTGGCAGAAGCATACCAGGGGCGTATTTTGGTTATAGATTCTTCCTTAAAGGTTATTAGCGATTCTTTCCAGGCGGATGAGGGAAAGACAGTTGTATGGGAAAATGTCATTAGAGCAGTAAAGGGCGAGACTCTTTCCTACTATGATGACGATGCTTTATATCTGATAGTTACAGTTCCCCTTACCAATTCAGAGGGAGATATTGTAGGCGCCATTGTTATTAATAAGGGCATGGATTATATGCTCCAAAATGAGGATAAATTCATTTCTTATTATCTAATTATCATGGTGGCTTTATTGTCCTTTGTTATTTTCGTTGCAGTGGTTTATTCGCATAGATGCATTGGGCCACTGAGAAAGGTTTCAGAGGACCTTGATTCTATTTCCAGAGAATACACCAATGAATTGCCAGAGAGAGTTTCCTACACAGAGCTAGAAAGCATAGAGGAGCAGTTTAATCAGGTTTTATCAAAGCTACATTCTATAGACGAGTCACGACAGGAATTCGTTTCAAATGTCTCACATGAGTTAAAAACACCTTTAACATCCATGAAGGTACTTGCAGATTCATTAAATGGGTCAGAGGATGTGCCTTTAGAAATGTACAAGGAATTCATGTCTGATATCGGTGACGAGATTGATAGAGAGACAAAGATTATTAATGATTTGCTTAGCTTAGTTCGAATGGACAAAACTGGAGCGGCTCTTAATATTTCTGCGGTAAATATAAATGAGCTTATCGAGCACATTTTAAAGAGACTTTCTCCAATTGCTGAAAAGTCGGATATAGAGGTTGTATTCGAATCATTTAGACCAGTTGTAGCAGAGGTGGATGAGGTAAAATTCACTCTTGTTGTTACTAATTTGGTGGAAAATGCTATTAAGTACAACAATCCTGATGGCTGGGTTCATATTACACTTAACTCTGATCATCAATTCTGCTATATAAAGGTGGAGGACAATGGTCTAGGTATTCCAGAGGAATCTGTTGAGCACATTTTCGAGAGATTCTACAGAGCAGACAAATCTCATTCACGCGAGATAGGCGGTACAGGACTAGGTCTAGCTATTACAAAAAGCGCCATTGCTATGCACAATGGTGAAATAAAGGTACATTCAAAGCTTGGAGAGGGCACTACATTTGATGTAAGAATTCCTCTCAACTATATAAAAAAGGAGGGTGAATAATGAAAAGATTTATTAGCCTTCTTTTGGCAATGCTGATGTGTTTGTCTATGGTGGCCTGCGGCAAGTCTGAGGAAGCCAAGGGAACAAAGATTTATTATGTTTCCACAGACAAATACAGTGTAGTTTCAAAAAAATATGATTTTACAGCCACCAATACAGAGGGCAGGATTCGAGAGGCTTTAGAGGAGCTTCAGAAAAAGCCTGATGAATTGGATTACATGGCTACTATTCCAAATGGTGTAGATGTCAGCGGATTTGAGCTTAATAACTCAAATCTTAGTGTGTATCTTACAGGCTCTTACAGCTCGCTAGAATACTACACAGAGATTTTAGTTAGAGCAGCCATTGTCAGAACACTTTGCCAGATTTCAGGAGTTGAGTCAGTTACTTTATATGTTGATGACGCACCTCTTACAGATGAGAATGGCGAGGCTGTTGGTTCAATGACAGCTGATACATTTATTGATGATTTTGGTGAGGAGACAGACTCATTATTATCAACAGAGCTTACACTTTATTTTGCAAGTGCTGATGGTATGTCTGTTGTTCCAGAAAAGAGACAGGTTTACTACAGTAGAAATGTGTCCATTGAAAAGCTAGTTATAGAGCAGCTTCTCATGGGGCCAGATTCTAAAAATCTGTTATCGGCGCTTCCATCAGGAACAAAGATTAATTCCATTTCTATTTCTGATGGCGGTATTTGTTACGTTAATTTTGATGCAGCATTAGAAACTGCAGTTTCAGGAGTTACCGAAAACGTTACGGTATTTTCTATAGTAAATTCATTGACTGAGCTGGATTCTGTAAAGCAGGTTCAGATATTAGTAAATGGTGAGACACCACATTTATCAAACGTGGAGGTGGATCTTTCATCAGCTGTTTCAAGAAATGAGGATATTATACATGATGAAGCAGATGATGAAATAGAAATAGAAGAAACCGAAGTTAACGAGGACGAGCTCTAATGGAGGTTTAATTGATAGGAAAACGAAAGGTCGTACTGTTTTCCTTGATATATTTAATGATTATAGTTTTCAGCGCGTATAGCCCTTGGGACATCCTGGGGCTATATAGCGGGATAAATATAGCAGATACGTATTTGACAGATGGTGAGTTTGTTGAAATCCAGGGTCAGATATATCACAAGGAAATCAAAAACGACAAATGTATTTATTATGTTAAATGCTCAACTGTTAGCACAGACAGTGGAACACTTAACAATATTTCTCTAATTCTAAACTTAAATTCAGATTTAATTCCAAACAAAAGTGTAATTAAAACAAAAGGAAAAGTTCATAGCTTTAACATTGCCCGTAATGATGGTGAATTTGATATGAAACGATATTACAATTCACTAGGTTTAGTGTGTCAAATTGACGAGGCTAAAGAGATTGATTGGCAATGCAATGTATTATTTAGAAATGATTTTTTGTACCGATTTAATAAGGCTGTTTCTAATGTTTATACAAGAGAGCTACCTGCTGAGGAGGCAGGCTTTTTGTCGAGCGTAGCTTTAGGCAACAGAATGAATCTAGATAATATGCTAAAGGAAATTTTTCAGTCTGCAGGAGTAGCGCATGTTCTGGCTGTATCCGGTTTACATGTATCCGTTGTTTGCATGGGAATATATTCGATACTAAAGAAGCGTGGTGTCTCATTTCTTGGGGCGGCCATTTGCAGTGGTATTGTTGCTCTTTGCTATTGCTCCTTAACTGGAGCTAGTATTTCGAGTATTAGAGCTGTAGGCATGTTTGTTATTTATCTAGGCTCACAGGTCTTAGGAAGGGCCTACGATATGAGCACAGCCTTGGCTTTGATGGGAGATATCATTGTATTTACCAATCCTTTACTAATTATTAATTCTAGCTTTATTTTTTCCTTTACAGCTATAGCTGTAATTATTTTGATTGCAAAGCCGCTGACAGCTGATTATATGAATTATTGCAAGCTAAGGGCTCTAAGCAAAATTCCTGTAAAGGGATTCGAATCACAATATGAAAAGTCACTTCCAAGAAAGCTTGTTGAATACCTGGTTTCAAGCTTGATTTTTTCTGGATCACTTACTATTGGAATGCTTCCATTAGTTGGAAATATGTTTCATGAAACACCAACAATGGGCGTATTAATTAATTTGTTAATACTGCCATTAATGCCAGCATTATTAGCGTTGGGATTGATTGGTGGTGTATTAGGACTACTTTGGGCTCCCGTTGGAGCTGTGATTTTGTATATATGCCATATTATTATTTTCTTTTTTGAGATGGTGGCAGATGTCTTTAGCGGTTTTGATTTTTCACTTATTTGGACTGGCTATCATAGCGGATTTAGGATAGTGACGTTTTATGTATTGGTATTGTCAGTGATTCATTTTATTCGTTTAAAGAATGTTGATGATGATATTAATACGGAAATACGATTATTTTTTAGGAAAAGTAGGCACAGGCTTTGCTTTAAGCTGGCTAGTATATTGCTTGTTAGTTTATTAATAATAATTCCTGAAAAACGCCCATTTGAAATAGATATATTGGATGTCGGTCAAGGTGATGGAATTTTCATCAGCTCTGGCGATGGCGCATCCTTTTTCATGGACGGTGGCAGCACCACAAAAAACAAACTGGCGGAATATACACTAGAACCATTTTTAAAATACAAAGGCGTAAAGCATATTGACTATTGGTTCTTATCGCATATGGATTTAGACCATGTATCTGGTCTTATTGATCTGCTTGCTGTAGGCTATAAGGTTGATCATATTGTTATTTCAGAAAAAATCCCTGGCGGCCATGAAATCCTAGATATTATAGATGGAATGGATCTAAATGAGGAGAATTATGAAATTATATTTGGCGCTGATAGTGTTGGATTTAATGGATGGAGCAAAGGTAAAGATGGCAATGGAAATAGTGGTGTTAAAAATGGAGCTGGAAATGATGGCAATGGAAGCAGTGGTGTAAAAAATGGAGCTGGAAATGATTGCAATGGAAGCAGTAGCTTTAATAATTTGGGTAGAAAATCAGTTCAAGAGAATGAAAGATTTAAGAATGCTATGAGTGATTTCACAGGAGGTAAGAATCTGGGAAAGCTATTATATTTAGCCAGATTAAATGACTCCAAAATTATCTTTATGAATCAAGGTGATGTTTGCGGCACAAAAAAGCTGACATTTAAATGTTTATTCCCTGGCCCAGATGCCACAGAAGAAGATATTAATGATTTATCTATGACACTATTAATGGAGTATGACAAGGATGGAAATGGAAAATGTGATTACAGTGCGTTTTTTGGTGGAGACCTAGGAGCGGCTGGTGAGCATGAAATAGCGGAAAAGGGCTTAGTTGGCCACGTTGACTTATTGAAGGTCAGCCATCATGGCAGCAAGTACAGCTCTGACGAACTTTTTTTATCTGTCACATCTCCAGACACAGCAGTAATAAGCTGCGCAAAACGCAACCAATACGGGCATCCTTCAAAAGAGGCTGTAGATAGATTAGAGGCCACAGCCGGAGAGCTATTTTACACCATGAAATCAGGAAGAGTCCGTGTGGACACAGATGTAGTGGATTTGTTTATAGCACCTGAGGATGAATTGTAGTGAATTTTTATAGCTTGCCAGGCAGGTATGGCCTAGCCACCTGCCTGGGAGGCTATGCTTGAAAATAGGAGGTAAAGAACTAGCGAACACAACCTGCCTAGACGGGAAAAAGGCTAAATGGGAGGTAAAGAACTGGCGAACACAACCTGCCTAGAAGAAAAAAGGCTAAATGGGAGGTAAAGAACTGGCGAACACAACCTGCCTAGAAGAAAAAAAGTCTAAATGGGAGGTAAAGAACCGGCGAAGGCAACCTGCCTAGAAGAGAAAAAGTCTAAATGGGAGGTAAAGAACTGGCGGACACAACCTGCCTAGAAGAGAAAAAGCCTAAATGGGAGGTAAAGAACTAGCGAATACAACCTGCCTAGAACAGGGAAAGGCTATATTGAGGGTGAAAAAAGGAAAATAGATTCTTTCTTGAAATGAATAAGGAGTAATAATATAAAATGAACATTGAAGATTTAAATATAGAATTGAAAGATATAGAAAATAAATATTTGCAATAGAAAAAGCATTGGAGAAATATAAAGATTTTGGCGATGAACGCCTTGTAGTAAAAATTTCACATGGTAAAAATCAATATTATAAGAAAAGTTCTAAGAGTAAGCTAGAATATTTGGCTTTGAATCGGAGAAGATATGCTAGCCAATTAGCACAGAAAAGCTATTATGAGGATCTGTTGAAAGAGCTTTTTATTCAGAAAAAATGTATTAGGAGATTTTTGAATAACTATAAAGCCAATGTTATAGTGCGACAGTATGAAGAATTATGTGATGGTAGAAAAAAATTAGTTGAACCAATCATACTGCCTAATGAGGATTATATAAAGCACTGGAATGAAAAATATACTGGTGGGCAAAATGGTTATCAGATTAATAATGGGATAAAAACCAACAAAGGAGAAATGGTTAGATCTAAATCGGAGAAGATCCTGGCAGATTTGTTTTATAAATATGATATTCCATATCAATATGAGCCAGCAGTTAAGCTGGATAATGGTAAAACTGTTTTCCCGGATTTTGTTCTTTTGAATATTGCAGAGAGAAAGACCTATTATTGGGAGCATTTTGGGTTGGCTTCGGATGATGAGTATACGATGAAAAATCTCGATAAATTGTATTATTATGAGAAATCAGGAATAATTGTGGGTGATAATTTAATATTATCAATTGAATCTGAGCATAATGCCTTGGATGTGACTTTAGTAGAAAAGCAAATCAAGGAACACTTGTTGTAGCTTTTGTTTTTCTGAGGGATATCCAAAAACTAAAAAGTTGGCTTTTTTTAGGTAATGTAGTAACATTTTTAAGCGTACTAGCACCTATTAAATAGATATATTGTAAAAATTGTAATATGATTCTATTGGGTAATATTTACTGAAAGAAAATGTTCCTTGGTAAAGCTTAGTTCTTGCTGAACAAATAATGAAATTGGCAATAAGAATTCTGCATTGCAGGACATATAAATTTACGAGGATATAGAAAATGACACTAACAACACTTATTTACTTAATAAAAGATAATAAATATTTGATGCTTCATAGGACTAAAAAAGAAAATGACATAAACGCCGGAAAATATATTGGTGTTGGTGGGCATGTAGAAGAGGGAGAGTCTCCTTTTGATTGTATAAAGCGTGAGGTTATGGAAGAGACAGGCCTAGTCTTGAATTCAGCAAAATTCAGAGGATATATAACCTTTGTAATGGGAAAAGAAACGGAACATGCCTCTTTGTTTACAAGTGAAGATTTTTCGGGAAATCTTGTAGATGAGTGTAAAGAAGGTGAATTAGCCTGGGTTGATATTGATAAGGTTATGGATTTGAACCTGTGGGAAGGTGACAGGGCTTTCTTAAAATTGCTGAATGAAACGGACGATTTCTTTTCTTTAAAGCTAGTGTATGACGAGGGGGATAATTTGATGGAAACTATTCTAGAAACAGCTACGATAGATAGTGATGTAGAGGTGAATACATCAGCGGCAAAAAACTTAGAGAAGCTAGAAGCAAAAGCGGAAAGGGTGCATCAAAAAGCACAGCAGATTTTTGAGCAGCCAGAGATATCTTCAATGCTAAAGAATGAATATAAAAACAAAATTGACCAATATACTAGTATGTATGAGTCAATCGATACAATGAAAAAAATATCTGACAAGGAGGAAACAATTGCTAATCTTGTAAATCAGCAAATCGAAATCCTCAATGTCAGAATAAAATGGGAACTAGATTGGGCCAATAGGGCTATATGTTTTCTTCGCCCCATTTCTTAAGCTCTAATAGTATAGGGATAAGGCTTTTAGCCTTATCTGTGAGACTATACTCAACTCTAACAGGCATTTCGTCGTACTGCTTACGACTAATAAGTCCGTCTGTTTCAAGCTCTTTGAGAGACTGAGCCAGCATGGTGTTTGTAATACCATATACGGAGCGTCTCAAATCTCCATAGCGGACAATTTCTTCCTGATCTATAACGCATAAAATCATGATTTTCCATTTGCCGCCTACAATATTTAATACTTTCTTTAAACCGCAGCCTTCACCTGCGATATTGTCACATAATGGTTCTTTTTTACTCATAATTAACGTCCTTTTCTACTTTTGTTTAAGCTAAGTTTTTTCTTAGCAGGTCTATAAATAATGCGTACTTGATATATTTTTCTTACCACATATAATAAACGTATTGTGCTAATAATACAAGATTATTTTTTGAAAGGTAAGAAAAATGGCTAGAAGAAAAGCAAATGTAAATGAGTCTAGTTGTGTTGCATGCGGAGTGTGCGCATCCCAGTGTCCTAAGGGCATTATTAGTATTTTTAAAGGATGCTATGCAGTGATTGATACAGAAAGCTGCGTGGGCTGTGGTATATGTGCAAAGGCTTGTCCTGCAAATGCAATAACAGTAAATGAAGTGCAGGAGGTAGCAAATGGCAGCAAATAATAAGAAAAAACATTGGTATCAATATTTATGGATCTGGTCAATAGTATACTTTTCCCTAGGATTTTTTAATATTCTTTTTGCATGGCTTGGAATGTTGGATTTTATTATTCCACTAATCTTTGCAATTTTTGGAGGGAATAAGTGGTTTTGTAATAATATGTGCGGACGAGGTCAATTATTTTGGGTTTTAGGACGCAATCTAAAATGCTCTCGACAAAAGCCAGCACCTAATTGGATGTCATCAAAGTGGTTTAGATATGGATTTTTGGCATTCTTTATGACTATGTTTGGCAATATGATTTTCCAGACATACCTGGTATTTTCTGGAGCAGAATCCTTGAGAAAGGCAATCAAACTATTCTGGACCTTTAAGGTGCCTTGGAAATGGGCATATTCAACAAGCATTTTCCCAGATTGGGTGGCTCAGTTCTCATTTGGTTTTTATAGTTTGATGCTTACATCTACACTAATTGGATTAATTGTTATGGTGTTATATAAGGAAAGAACCTGGTGTAGCTTTTGTCCAATGGGGACGATGACACAGGGAATCTGTAAACTAAAGGCCAAAAAATAATAAATTTTCATAATTGACTATTATTGTACCGACTTCATAGTTAGATCTATAATTCTAACTACAGGAAGTTGGTATTTTATTTACAGTAAAAAGTGCTATAATGTAACAATGTGTGTATAACACAATAAAAATTCTATAACGGTAAAATAGAATCTAGAATTAATTACTAAAAGAAAGCTGGAAAAGTTACCAGCTATCCAGGAGGAATGATATGAACAGAAGACGTAGACGACAGAGGAAAAGATTGATTTCTATGATTCTAATTGTTGTTGCGCTAGTATTGATAGTTCTTTGTGCAGTTCTTTATATTTTAAAGAATAATGCAAATGAGAATGAAATTAATACGGACTCTACAGTCGAGACTACAATTGATGAGGAAGAAACAAACGACGATGTGAACCAACAAACTGTTGATACAGCAGTAGAGGATCCCTATGAAAATATAATCAATGGCAAAGGAAAAATTGCCTTTGATTATTATTTAGATAATATTTATGCAAATGAGCCTTATGGTTCTTACGAGGGTGATTTAATAAATTCATTGCCTACAAAGGAATCAACACTACCAGATTTAGTGGATTCTATGAATACAATCTTTGAAGACCCTGACCAGTACTATAATGGCGGAGAGGTTTCAAGTGTAAGCTACGCATATCTTGATTGCGGAAATGATGGAAATAAGGAACTTGCCTTAAACTTTGTTTGCCCAGTAGTAGAAGAAGGCTCATATATGACCATGATTTTAAAGGAAATAGATGATAAGGTTCAGGTGGTCTATATTTTTTGCGGATGGTCTAGAAGCGAAACCTCTATAAATGAATATGGCTATATTTCCGGTGGCGGTAGCGGTGGAGCTACACTTCATGTCAGCGATTGCTCTTATATAAATGCTGATGGAGAATATTGTTATGGCTATTCTGAAGAGGAGCAGGCGGATTTGGCTTCCTTTGCAGAATTTAAGGATCATACAGATTACGACACAAGTGCACTAAATGGCACAATAGTTGTATATTCTCTTAGAACCACACCTACAACCTCAGAGGATTATGAACCTCAGTATTATTCATACTTAGTTTATGACGATAATTATAATGAAATGAGCGTGGATAATCTCTACACTGATAGTGAATACAAGATGGTTATGGATTCATTTACTGGTATTGATTTTGTATCATATGATGAGCTCCAGCAGATTGAAAATGATAAGCTTTCTGAAATTGGAGTGACAGATACAATTAAGAATGGTAAGGAATTAGAGTATACAGAAATTAAACTTTAAATCAATAAAGTGCCTTGTGGAATCAAATTTTTTGTGGTAGGATTAAACACGAAAAGCGATGACAGAAACAGTAGTATGTGGGGAAACTAAGAGAGAGGACGCCTAGGCTGGAAGCGTCTAGCGGATACACATATGAACACCATTCTCGAGCTGAGCGTAGAAGATTTTATTCGAAGCGTCTCCGGGTAGTTCCGTTAAAAACAAAAATGAGTGAAACACTAAGGTGGAACCGTGTAAATTTTTGAAATTACACCCTTAGGATTAGTCGAATAGACTTTTCCTAAGGGTTTTTTTATTTTGCACCCTTAGTAGTAACAAATCATTTTTAAGTTAAAAGGAGAAAATCATGGTTAATTTCAAAGAAGATGAGTCATTAAACATGCTCAATCATTCGTGTGCACATGTTATGGCACAGGCAGTCAAGCATCTTTATCCAAATGCTAAGTTTTGGGTTGGTCCAGTTGTAGAAGAAGGCTTCTACTACGATATGGATCTTGGTGATGTAATGCTCACAGATGAGGACATTGCTAAAATTGAAAAGGAAATGAAAAAGGTTGCTAAGACTGGAGCTAAGATTTATCGTAGAGAGATTTCTAAGGCTGAGGCTTTAGAGGAATTTAAGGATGATCCTTATAAAGTTGACCTTATTAATAATATGGATGAAGCTACAACAGTAATTTCATGCTATGACCAGGGCGATTTCACAGATCTTTGCCGTGGACCTCATGTAGACAATGTAAAGATGTGTCGTTACTTCAAGCTCATCAAGCATTCTGGTGCATACTGGAAGGGTGATGCTGAAAATCAGGTACTTAACCGTGTATACGGTGTTTGCTTCCCAACTCAGGAGCAGTTAGATGAGCATCTTGCACTTCTTGAGGAGGCAAAAGAGCGTGATCACCGTAAAATCGGAAAGGATATGAGACTTTTCATGTCTGATGATTTAGTAGGTCGTGGACTTCCAATGTTCCTTCCTAATGGTTATACAATCTGGACAGAGCTTGAGGATTATATCCGTAATAAAGAGCGTAAGCTAGGTTACTTACACGTTATGACACCATGTGTTGGTACAGTTCAGCTTTACAAGACATCTGGTCACTGGGATCATTACAAGGAGAACATGTTCCCAGCAATGGAAGTTGAGGGTGAGGATTTTGTTCTTCGTCCAATGAACTGCCCACATCACATGAGAATTTTTGCTAACAGACCTCACTCATATAAGGAGCTTCCTATCCGTATCGCTGAGATCGCTCATGACTTCCGTTTTGAGTCATCTGGTACACTTAAGGGTATCGAGAGAGGACGTCACTTCTGCCAGAACGATTCACATATCTTCTGTACAATGGAGCAGATTAAGGACGAGGTAAAGGGCGTATGCGACCTTATCTTCAGCACATATGAGGACTTTGGTATTACAGATTATAGATGTGTACTTTCACTTCGTGATCCTGCAGATACAAAGAAATATCATCAGGATGATGAAATGTGGAACACAGCTGAGCAGGCTCTCCGTGAGACTCTTACAGAAATCGGTATTGAGTTTACAGAGGAAATCGGCGAGGCAGCATTCTA